>NZ_JAUQWH010000073.1 GCF_030757795.1 Actinoplanes oryzae | reverse complement strand
CGCCCGGTTGCTGGAGGTGCTCTCCGATCCGGAGCGGGCCCGGGCCCCTGGGTCGCGAGGCGCGCGCGGTGGCGGAGCAGCACGACGAGGCCCGCACGGTGGCGGCCTTCGAGCAGTTGTACGCCATCCGGCGGCAACCGGCGGCCGTCCGATGACGCGCTGGTACCGGTTGGCAACGCTGTTCCTGCGCTGTCCACGGTGGCTGGCCTCGGCACGCTGGCCACCGTCGGCTCCCCGGGGGAGATGGTCAGCGACGCGGTCCGCTCGTTGCCCGGCGCCGTCCTGCTGGCCGTCTCGTGCTGCTGCCTCGCGGCCGCCGGCGCCTCGCTCTGCCTGGGCGTGCGCGCGGCGCTGTCCCGGACCCGGCTGCTCACCGCCCTGCTCGTGGCCTGGTGCGTGGCCCTGGTCGTGGTCGCCCTCTTCCCCGCCAACCCGCCCGGCGCGCCCCTCGATCACGCCGCCATGGTGCACCGCTACGGGGCCGCGCCGGTGGCCGCCCTGCCGCCCCTGTTCGAGCTGCTCGTGGCGGAAGTGGCAGCCCCTCGCCGCGGCGCCATGCTCCCCGGCCCGGCGCCGGTGCGGCTCCTGCGCGGGGCGAGCCTGGCCGCGCTCGGGGCGTGCCTGGCGTTCGGCGCCCTCAACGGGCAGGCGGTGCTGGCCGGCGACGACCTGCTGCCGCACTCCGGCGTGGCCGAGCGCATCCTGCTCGCGCTGGTCCTCGTGGTCGTCGGTCTCAGCGTCCGGGTGGTCGGGCACGAGCCGGCGAGCGGGCGCCGAACCCCGCACGAGCGCGCGACCTTATATTGACATCTGTCGATTGCTTGGGCGAGACTGCCGGCATGGTCACGCGAAGAGCTGTCCTCGGGGCGGCCGGCGCCGCGGTGGCGGGTTCCCTGGCCGGCCCCGGTGCCGCCCGCGCCGATGCCACCGTCGCCCTCACGCCGGGCGCCGACTTCGGCGCGTGGGAGGGGTGGGGCACGTCGCTCGCCTGGTGGGCGAACGTCTTCGGGAACCGGGACGACTTCGCGGATCTGTTCTTCACCACGAAGGCGGTGACCTACAACGGGGTGGCACTGCCCGGACTCGGGCTCACCATCGCGCGCTACAACCTGGGCGCCTGCAGCTGGAACACGGTCGCGGGCAGCAGCATGGCCGCGTCGCCCAACATCCCGGCGTACAAGCAGATCGAGGGTTTCTGGCAGGACTGGAACAGCACTGACACCGGTTCCAGCGCCTGGAACTGGAACGCCGACGCCAACCTGCGCGCCGCCCTCGTCAAGGCCACGCAGCGCGGCGCGATCAGCGAGCTCTTCGCCAACTCGCCGATGTGGTGGATGTGCCTGAACCACAATCCGTCCGGGGCGGCCGGCGGCGGCAACAATCTCCAGTCCTGGAACTACGCGCAGCACGGCTACCACCTCGCGGCAGTCGCGCGGCGGGCCCGGGACAACTGGGGCGTGACGTTCCGGACGGTCGACCCGTTCAACGAGCCCTCCTCGGCCTGGTGGACCGACACCGGCACGCAGGAGGGCTGCCACATCGACGCGAGCATCCAGCGGACGGTGCTGGCGCACACGCGCAGCGCCCTCGACGCGCAGGGCCTCACCGGCGTCGGGCTGTCCGCGTCCGACGAGACCAGCTACGACCTGGCCCGTACCACGTTCGCCAGTTTCGACGCGACGACGCGCGGCCTCGTACGCCAGGTCAACGTGCACGGATATCAGGGCAGCGGCGGCCGGCGCGACCTGCTGTTCAACGACGTCCGGGCGGCCGGCAAGGTGCTCTGGAACTCTGAGACCGGCGACAGCGACGGCACGGGACTAACCATGGCCAGGAACCTCTGTCTCGACTGGACGTGGCTGCACCCCACCGCGTGGGTCTACTGGCAGGTGATGGACCCCTCGGCCGGGTGGGGCGCAATCAGATACGACCCCGCCTCGCGTACGCCGGGAGCAGTCGAAGTCAAATATCACGTCCTCGCGCAGTTCACCCGCCACATCCGCCCGGGAATGCGCGTCATCGGCACGCCCGACGGCAGCACGGCAGCCGCCTACGACGCCGCGGGAAAGCGCCTGGTCATCGTGGCCGTCAACACCGGCGCCGCGCAGACGGTCACCTTCGACCTGTCCGCCTTCGCGACGGTCACCGGCGGCGTGACCCGGTGGACGACCGTGCCGGCGGGCACCGACCGCTACACCCGCCGCACCGACGTGACCCTCACCGGCAAGACCGTCCGGCTCGCCTGCCCCGCCGCGTCCGTGCAGACCCTGGAGGTCGCCGGCGTGAGCGCGTGACGGCTCAGACGTTCAGGAGGTCACCGGGGCCGGTCCAGTACTCCACGACGCGCGGCTCGCCGTCGACCTGCACCACGCGGCGGCGCAGCGTCTGCCACTGGCGGGAGCCGTCGGGCTGGTCGCGCAGCACCCACTGCCGGCACTCGGTCCGGTGCTTGACCTCGCCGTCGACGATCACCCGCTGGGCGAGGCACCGGCGGGCCTCGGTCATCAGGTACGGGTTCGGCCCCGACTCGATCGGCAACGGAAACGTGCGGGACAGCGCCTGATACCAGTTCCACGCCATTTTCTCGTACCCGAACTGGTCGGGATGGCGCAGGTCGTGCAGATCGATTCCGGTGACGCTCGACTGGTCGACGACGATCATCCGGCTGTCCTGCCGTTTCGCCACGAGCGCCGGGATGAGCGCGTTGTAGACCTGCGCCGTCTCCGCCTCCTCCGGCACGCGCGACAGAATGATCTGGGCCACGAAGACGTACGCCTCCGGCCGCGCCGCCCGCACTTGATCGAGCAGCACGCCCAGCTTCGCCACGATCGTCGCCGCGTCATCGCCCCGGGTCACGTTGTTCGTGCCGGCGTGCAGCAGGATCACGTCGGGCTCGTACTCGCCGAGCCAGCCGTCGACCTTCTCCCCCAGCTCCTCGATGCTGGCCCCGCCGTGCCCCTCGTGGTCCCGGTCGGCGGTCGTCCCGTTGCGCTGCGACCCGACGAAGTCCATCCGCAGCCCGGCACCGGACAGATGCATCGCCAGGTCGTCCCGGTACGACCCGAGCCCCGGCGTCCCCGTCCCGCGCGTGATCGAGTCCCCGAGCGGCATGATCCGCAGCGTCTCCCCCGGCGCCTGGTCGCCCGGCGCCGCCGCGGCCGCCCCGCCGTCCAGCAGCACCGTCGCCAGCACCGCGGCGATCATCGCCCGGCGTGCGTTCCCCAGCCCCCACGTCACCGCCCGATTCTGCGGTGCCGGCAACTGCCCCCGCACCACCGTCGGGCCCCCGGCCACCCGAACGAGGACAGCCCGGCGCCCTGCCGCCTGCCTGGTACAGCAAAGTTCCAGGCACCGTTCAGGAAAAGCCGCGAGAATGACCCGGCCGTCTCTTCTCTGGAAGGATCTCCTTGGCCGGTGGACTCGTAGCCCTGCTGGATGACGTCGCCGTGCTGGCGCGTGCCGCCACGGCCTCGCTCGACGACGTGGGCGCGGCCGCCGCGAAGGCCGGCGCCAAGGCAGCGGGCGTCGTGATCGACGACGCCGCGGTGACCCCGCAGTACGTGCGCGGGCTGGCCGCCGAGCGCGAGCTGCCGATCATCAAGCGCATCGCGCTGGGGTCGCTGCGCAACAAGTTCCTGATCATCCTGCCGGCGGTGCTGCTGCTGAGCCAGTTCGTGCCGTGGCTGCTCACCCCGATCCTCATGCTGGGCGGCGCCTTCCTGTGCTACGAGGGCGCGGAGAAGGTGTGGGCCAAGGTCGCCCACCACGACGCACACGGCGCCGACGAGCGGGCCACGGACGAGAAGAGCCTGATCTCCGGGGCGGTGCGCACCGACCTGATCCTGTCGGCCGAGATCATGGTCATCACCCTCAACGAGGTGATCGACGAGCCCTTCTGGTCCCGCCTCGCGATCCTGGCGGTCGTCGCCCTGGTCATGACGGTCCTCGTCTACGGCGCCGTCGCCCTCATCGTGAAGATGGACGACGCGGGGCTGCGCCTGTCCCAGCTGCCCGGGGCGGTCGCCTCGTTCGGCCGCGGGCTGGTCAAGGCGATGCCCGTGGTGCTGACCGTCCTCACGGTCGTCGGCACCGCCGCGATGCTCTGGGTCGGCGGCCACATCCTGCTGGTCGGCACGGACGAGCTCGGCCTGCACTTCCTCTACGAGCAGGTGCACCATCTCGAGGAGGCGGCGCACGACGCCACCGGCCCGCTGGGCGGCCTGGTCGGCTGGCTCGTCAACACGGTCGCCAGCGCCGTCCTCGGCCTGATCGTCGGCGCGCTGATCGTGGTGGTCATGACCTTCACGCTGCACCGCCGCAAGGGCGACCACGACAAGGCAGCAACCGAGGCGACGCCCGGCGCGCAGGCCGAGGCCGGCACAGAGACGCACTGAGACCGTCAGGCGCTGCTGTTCTCCTGGCGCCGGCGGGCGGTGGGCGACCAGGCGAAGGCCAGGGAGCTGCCGATCAGGCCGAGGAGCAGGCCGGCGACGAAGCCGCCCAGGTTCGAGGTGAGCCAGGAGGCCAGCGACAGGCCCGCGGCCACGAGCGCGTAGAAGAGCCGCTGCTCCGGGTTGATCAGCAGGAGCACGCCGCAGAGCAGGAGCAGCAGCGGGACGAGATAGCCGGCCAGCCCCTGCATGCCGACGTGCACGACGACCGGCAGGGGCGCCCGGACGGTCACGAGGATCTCGGCGCCCGCCAGGGTGACCAGCAGGCCGCCGGAGAACGGGCGGGCGCGCCGCCATCGGGTGAAGGAGGACGTCCGCCCGCCCATCGTCAGCAGCCGTCGCCGGTGAAGGTCATGCGCAGGTGCGGCAGGGTGAACCGGGCCGCCGTGGTGGCGTAGTTGTTCTGCCGCAGGTTGGCGATGTCGACGGTGTCGGCCTGCTGACCGAACACCCCCTCACCGCCCTTGACCTTGCCGCCGTTGCGGCGGTCGTTCACCTTGTCGAAGGTGCTCGCGTCCTGCCCGATGTCGATGTTCCTGAAGTCGGTGTCGCCCGAAATCAGGTCGGAGTCGACGATCAGGCTGTCGGCGCTCACGGGCGTGGCGCCGTCGCCGGCGGTGATCTTCAGATGCATGCCGCCGAGGGAGACGCTCTGGCACAGCTTGGTCAGCTTCGCCTTGTCGATCGCCGAGACGATGACGACGACCTGGCCGCCGGTGTCGCCGGCGTTCGGGCTGTCCTCGATCATCGTGTCGAGGGCGGCGAACTGCTCGAAACCGTCGCCGTGCAGCTGGGTGGCGGTGACCGTGAAGGGCATGCCGGAGATCGAGAAGTTCGCGGCGAGCACGCCCTGGGCGGTCAGTGCCACCAGACCGGCGGTCAGCGCCGTGGTCAGGGCCAGCATTCCGCCGAAGCGCTTCCATCGCACCCCGCCCTGCGGCGGGGGTGGAGATTCGTCAAGGGACATCGGTCGCTCCTGAGTCGACATGAGTGGCGGATAAGGCATTGCCGGGCGTCAATGTCGGTCGGGCGAAGTTACCGCTCGGTAAGAAGCGGGTCAAGGGCGGCGGACCGGAGATTGCAAGTCCTGGGATGTTACATATTCCTTGCCTTGACGTTACGGCTCGCCGGGGTCTATAAACCGACGGGTCGAGCGTCGGCGTCGGTACCGAGCGCACCATTCCGTCCACTTCCGGCAGGGAGAGTCATGCGCGCGTACCGAAGCATTGTTGTGATCTTTGTAGCGACCGCCACCGCGACCGCGGCCGCGTTCGCCGGCAGCCCCGCGCGGGCCGCCGGCGTCGCCGCGGCGTCCACCGTCCTGACCGTCGAGGCCCCCGGCGGCGCCGCCGTCGCCGTGGGCGACGTGCTGACTGCATCGGTCGCCGCCGGGACGACCGCCGACTTCGCCACCGCGGCCGGCGGCAGCACCGGCGTCACCTGCAGCCAGTCCGCCTTCACGGCGACGGTCACGGACAACCCGGAGGCCCCGGGCGTCGCGTCCGAGTCCGTCACCGCGCACACGTTCGCGTCGTGCACCTCGAACATCCTCGGCGTCACCCGGGTGAACAGCGTGACGGTCAACAACACCCCGTTCGCCACCACGGTCTCCAGCGGCACCGGCACCGTGACGGTCACCGGCACGGACGCGGCCCCGGTGCAGACCACGCTGAGCCTGGGCACGATCCTCGGCTCGGTCACCTGCGTCTACCGCGCCGTCGGGAACGCCATCACCGGCGTGTCCGACAACACCGACAACTCGATCTCGTTCGCCGGGCAGGCCTTCACGAAGTTCTCCGGCCCGATCACGTGCCCGGGCAGCGGCTACTTCACCGCCCGCTACGCCCCCGTGCTGGACAGCAGCGCGACCGGCGCACCCGCCGTCTTCACCAACTGATCCCGCCCCTACGGCTCGCCGGGCACCCGCAACGCGTCCGGCGAGCCGTGCCCTGCCACCGGGATCGCGGCGTCCTCGGCCGATCCGGGCGACCCCGTCCCTTGCGGAGAAAACCACGCATCAGCACGGTGATCGAGGTGGAATCCTCGGCCGCGGTCGCCGAAGGCTGCAACCGTGGGCTGCTGGAGGCATCGCGTCGCTGAGCTCCGCCCGGCCGGGTCAGCGCGGCGGGATGCTCGCCCCGGGGGCTGCCCCGGTCGCCGGGACCTGGCTCCGGCGCAGCTCGTCGAGGCGGACGAGGGCGATGCCGGCCAGGATGCACACGCCGCCGACGGCCTGCAGGACCGTCGGCAGCTCGTCGAGCAGCAGCCACGCGAAGAGCACCGCGAACAGCACCTCGGTCAGCCCCGCGAAGGACGCGAGCGCCGCGCCCAGGGCCCGGGCGGCGCCGATGCCGGACACGTACGAGACGACGCCCGCGAGGACGGCCAGGCCGGCGACCGGGACGAGCCAGCTGACCTCCCGGCCGGCGAAGGACACCGGGCCGGTGGAGGCGTGCAGCGGCAGCACTCCCACGGCGCCGAGCAGCAGCAGGATCAGGGCGCCGGACGCCATGCCGCCGCAGGCCAGGGTCACCGCGGGCAGCTCCGGGCCGACGTGCGAGGACACCACGAAGTACGTCGCCAGGCCCACCGCCGCGACCAGGCCCCACGCCACCCCGGCCGGGTCGAGGTCCGCTCCCCCGGCGAGGTCGAGCACGAGCACCAGGCCCACCGCCGCGGCCGCCGAGCCGGCGAGGGTCAGCCGGCGCGGCCGGTCGCCGTGCCGGGCCCACATCCACAGCACCACCAGGATGATGCCCGAGTACTCGAGCAGCAGCGCCACGCCGACCGGGAGATAACGCACGGCGTTGAAGAAGCCGACCTGCGCCCCGGCGACCGCGAGCAGGCCGAACAGCCCGATGGCCCCGAGCGTGCCGGGCCCCGCGAGCCGCCTGCCCCGCAGGGCGAGCAGCGCGGGCACGGCCAGCAGCACCGCGGCGATGCCCACCCGGACGATCACGGCGGCCTCCGCCGACCAGCCGGCGTCGATGAGCGACCGGGCAAACGACCCGGACGTCCCGAACGTCGCCGCCGACACCAACGCCAGGGCCAGGCCCGGGCCGACCCGCCCACTCCGCACGGAATCCAGCCTACAAAACCTCAGACCGAGCGACCCGGCGCCGATGGGGGCGGCCTGACCGGGCCGAGGGGAGGCGGACGTGAGCGAGGCCGTCGGAACCCTGCTCCTGCGCGCCGAGGACAGGCGGCTGGCCGGCGACTACCGCGGCGGCTGCGCCATCGCGGAGCAGGCCGCCACGCTGGCCGGCGCGACCGGGGACAGTGCGGGACAGGCTGCGGCCCTGCGGTCGTACGCGAATCAGCTGCTCCGCCTCGGCCGCCAGGAGGACGCCATCGCGGCGTGCCGGGAGGCGGTCGCGATCCTCGAGGCGCGCGGCGACGAGTACGCCATCTGCGAGGTGCTGACCGTCGAGGCCATGTCCCTCAACGACCTCGGCATGCACCAGGAGGCCCTCGAAGCCCTCGCCCGGGGACGCGACATCGCCCAGCGGCTCGGCGAGAACGGGCTGCTCTTCTGGGTGCACAACCGCACCGGCGTCGTCCACGGGAGCATGGGCGACCACGAGCTGAGCACCCACTATCTGATGCGCGCGCTGACCATGGCCGAGGGCATGGACGACGAGGCCCGCTTCTGCATCCTCAACAACGTGGGCGACAACGGCGTCTACGAGGTGCAGCGGTTGCGCTCGGCGGGTCAGTTCGCGGCTGCCGACCGTACGCTCGGCAAGGCTCTGGACTGTGTCACCGAGGCCCTGCGCCTGGCGCGGGCCGTGGACCACCCGTTCCGTCAGGCGATCAGCCTCGACAACCTCGGCATGCTGCGGGCGCTCTCCGGCGACCTCGACGCCGCCGCCGGGCTCATCGAGCACTCCCGGCAGATCGCCGTGACGGGCGGCTACCGGTCTCTGGAGCTGGCCGCCCTGCGCCATCTGGCCCGGGTACGCCTCATGCGCGGCCAGTCCGGCGACGCGATCGTGGGCCTGACCGTGGCGCTGCACCGGGCGCTCGACGCCGGCGAGAAGCCGATGGCCATGGAGATCCACCACGAGCTCTCCGCCGCGTACGAGCAGACGGGCGACCTGGCCGCGGCGCTGTCCCACTACCGCTCCTTCCACGAGCTGGAACGCGAGGCGCACAGCGACACGGCTGCGGCGCGCGCCCGGATGGCCGTGCACCACTTCGAGCTCGACAACGCCCGGCTCGAGGCGGAGAACGCCCGGCTGGAAGCGGAACTCGAACGCACCCGCAACGCCGAACTCGCCGCCGACAACGTGCTCTGGCAGCGGCAGGCGGCCGAGGACGCCCTGACCGGCCTGCCCAACCGGCGCTCGGTCGACCGGCGCCTGCCCGAGCTCGCCGCCGCCGGCCACCCCTTCTGCGTCGCCGTCGCCGACGTCGACCACTTCAAGAAGGTCAACGACGAGCATGGCCACCTGGTCGGCGACGAGGTCCTGCGCCGTATCGCCGCCGTCCTGCAGGAGAACCTGCGCGACACCGACCTGGTGGCCCGCTTCGGCGGCGAGGAGTTCCTGATCGCCGTGAACGCGGTGGACCTGCCCGCAGCGCGCATGCAGTGCGAACTGCTGCGGGCGCAGATCGCCGGGTACCCCTGGGACAGCATGCAGCCCGGCCTGGCGGTGACGATCAGCGTGGGCCTGGCCGAGATCCGCCCGGGCACCACCGTGGCGGAGGGCCTGGCCCAAGCGGACGAACGCCTCTACGCCGCCAAGCGCGCCGGCCGCAACCAGGTCTGCTGCGGCTGACTCCGCGTCGCGCCCGGTGCCCGTGACGGGCGCCTCGGCCGGATCGGCGGTCGCCCGGGCTGGAGCTCACAGCTCGGCGTATCGTCGGCGGATTCCTGCTCCCTTGTAGGCGCCTCTGACCGCGCAGACCGGGCAGCCGCACGGCCGCCTGCCGTGCGCGCCCGGGACGTAGCGCCAGCCGGTGCCCTGCGGAACGTCGCGGATCCGGCGCACCTCGGCGGCGGTGACCGCCCGCGGGACGAAAACCTCGTAGCCGCGCGGGTCGTCGAGGGCGGCGATCCGGCCGGCGGCCTCCGCGGCGCTGACCCACTCGGGTGCGGCGCCGTAGTGGCCGACGGTCACCGGCTGGTCGTCGGGCAGCCGCAGATGGACGGCGACCAGCACGCCGGGCTTCCACCGGCGCAGCTCGCGCGTCCACTGATGGGTGAGCACGAACGACGGCAGCATCGGCATGCAGTAGACCCCGCGCTCCCCGGCCCGCCCGTGGCCCCGCGCCTCGCCGACCCGCCCCTGGCTGCGCGGCTCTACGGCTCGCCCGTGGCTGCGCGCGGCAATGCCCGAGCGCTCGATGCCCCGAGCCGCCCGCGCCGTGGTGAGGTGCACGAAAGTCGCCATCGGTCCGGCACGCTACCGACATCCCGCCCGCGTCACCGCCGATTTTTCGCCTGCCGAGCCCTTGTTCCAGCCGGCCGACCTCCTGTTCCAGACAGCCGGTGTGCTTGTTCCAGACGGCAAGTTCCGCTGTTCGGGGCGGGCTGATCTGCGTTTCAGGCGGTTGACCGCGAACTGCAGGTTGCGGCCCTGCCGGCTCAGCGCCGGAACGCTGGGCTTTCAGCGCCCGCGCCGGCGATCCGATCGAGCTGACCGAGCTGACCGAGCGTGCGTTCGCCCGGCTGGAGCCGGCTCTCTGCGGCCCGGGAGCCGTCTGTTGAGCGGCTACGCGAGCTTGCCGCGGAGTTCGAGGTCGATCTGGGTGGCGTCGAGGGTGGCGAGGGCGTCGGTCAGCACCTCGGCGTCGAAGGTGCCGTGGTCGCGGGCGTCGAGGAGGGCTGCACGCTGGGCGGCCAGGACTGCGAGCCGGTGCTCCTTCGCGGCGGTGAAGTCGCGCTCCGTCGGGGCGGAAACCGACGGCGAAGCGGATGGCGATGCCGAGGCCGAAAGCGACGGCGAAGCGGAAAGCGGCGGCGAGGCGGAAGGCGATGCCAAGGTGGAAAGCGACGGCGAAGCGGAAAGCGGCGGCGGGGTGGAAAGCGACGCCGGGG
This sequence comes from Actinoplanes oryzae, assembly GCF_030757795.1. Lineage (GTDB taxonomy): Bacteria > Actinomycetota > Actinomycetes > Mycobacteriales > Micromonosporaceae > Actinoplanes. The sequence continues at coordinate 32,006 of NZ_JAUQWH010000073.1, read as the reverse complement.
CGGGGACGGATTCGCTGCTCGTTCGCAGGAGGGCGAAGAGCCGGTCCCGCTCCTCGGCCCGGCGGGCGGCGAGCGCCGCCTGATCGGCCGCGGGCGCGATGCGGCGCAGCAGGGGGCCGATCGTGCCGCCCTGGACCAGCAGGGACAGGGCGGCGACCGCGAAGGCGACGAGCACCAGCACCGGGCGCTGCGGGGTGTCTTCCGGCAGGGTCTGGGCGGCGGCCACGGTGACCGCGCCGCGCATGCCGGCCCAGACCACGGCAATGCCCTCGCGCCGGCCCAGGGGCTGGCGGAGGAAGTAGTCGATGGTGGCGAGGCCCATGATGACGCGCCGGGAGAAGAGGTCCAGGTCGCGTTCGGACGGCTCGCGCCGGCGCCGGGAGTTGACCTCCTTGAACGCCTCCTGTTTGCCCTCGGAGGTGCCGAGCTTCTCGTGCATGTCCTGCAGCATCGGCCGCATGCCGGCGCCGTGGCGGGCGCGGCGGGCGAGGGCGGCGAGGAGCAGGGTCACGTACGCCGCTCGCACCAGCACCGTCAGCACGAGCGCTCCGGCCGCCACGAGGACGGCGGTGCCGACGCCGGCGTGGTCCTGCTCGACGTCGGCGACGATCGCCTTGATCTGCAGGCCCATGGTGAGGAAGACCGCGCCTTCGAGGACCAGTTCGGCCGTACGCCAGTTCTGGGTGTCCGACAGCCGGTTCTGCGGTGACAGGTCGCGGGGCGCGCGGATGCCGGTGACGAGTCCCGCGACGACCGCGGCGACCAGGCCGGAGCCGCCGAGCAGGGTGGCGGGCACCGAGGCCAGGAACGGCACCGTGAACGAGATGACGGTGTTGACGGCCGGGTCGGTGACGCGGCGGCGCACCACGAGGTTGAGGCGGCCGGCGAGCCCGCCGACGAGCAGGGCGACGACGACCGACCACGCGAAGGTGCCGGCCGCGTCCCAGAAGGAGAAGGTCGCGGCCGTGGCGACGATCGCCGTGCGGAGCAGGACGAGGGCGGTCGCGTCGTTGAGCAGGCTCTCGCCGTCGAGCATCGCCACGACGCGCTGGGAGACCGAGGTCTGCTTGACGATGGAGGTCGCCACGGCGTCGGTCGGGCTGACGATCGCGCCGAGGGCCACGCCGTACGCGAAACCGAGCCCCGGGACGGCGTACATGAAGAAGAGCCCCAGCCCGAGCGCGGTGCCCACGACGAGCGCCACCGAGAGGCCGCTGATCGCGCCGAACTCGCGGCGGAAGTTCATCGCCGGCATGGACACGGCCGACGAGTAGAGCAGCGGCGGCAGCACGCCCTCGAGGATCCATTCGGGTTCGATGTGCGCCGACCCGAACACGGGCAGGAAGCTCGCGCCGACGCCGATCGTCACCAGCACCAGCGGCGCCGCGATCCCCAGCCGCGGTCCGGCCACGGTGGCCGCGGCGATCACGACGAGGCCTGTCACCATCACGACGAGCAGTTCGGTCACCGGTCAAGACTGGCAGCCGCCGCGCGGTGCCCGCAGGCGGTTCAGGCGCGCCGGCTCGTCCGGGTGGCGTGCAGCGTGGCCAGCAGGCGCAGGCGGTCCGCGGCGGGGGTGCCCGGCTCGGCGGTCCAGACCAGCAGGACCGGGCCGGGGCTGCCGGGCAGCGGATAGGTGTCCCAGTCCAGGACGATGTCGCCCACCTCGGCGACGTGGAAGGTCTTGGTGCCGCTGACCGACTCGCGCACGTCGTGGCGGGCCCACAGCCGGCGGAACTCCGCGCTGCGGATGCTCAGCTCGCCGACGATCTCGGTGGCGCGCGGGTGCGTGGGGTCGGTGGCGACGGCGGCGCGCAGCATCCCGATGTACTCCAGGGCCTGGTGCTCCCACGCGACACAGCTGTATCCCCGGGTGAGCGTGTCGTCGAAGAGCAGCAGGAGCATGTTGAGCCGGTCCGGGGGGACGATGCCCGGGTCGCCGAGCAGCGCCTCGGCCAGCGGGTTCCAGTCGAGCAGGTCGAGGTGCCGGCCGAGGACGACCGCCGGGGTGTCCATGACCCGCAGCAGCCGGCGGGTGCTCGCCGGCACGCTTTCCGCCGTACGGTGCACCGGGGCGGGCGCCGGTCGCCGAGCCGCCTGCGCGAGCGTGAACAGGTGCCGGCGCTCCTCGTCGTCGAGCCCGAGCGCCCCGGCGAGCGCGTCGAGCACGTCGTCGGAGGGGCGTACCTCCCGGCCCTGTTCCATCCGCTGGTAGTAGTCGGTGCTCAGCCCGGCCAGCAGCGCCAGCTCCTCGCGCCGCAGCCCGGCCACCTTCCGCCGGCCGCCGGGCTCGAGGCCGACGTCGCGCGGGTGCAGCCGGTTGCGGCGGGCGCGGAGGAAGTCGCCGAGCTCCCGGGCGTACGGATGGGTCATGCCCTCAGTGTGCCGCCCGGCCGGACCCGCAGGGTAGGTCCCGCAGGACCAGGGAAACCGTCCGGGAGTCTCCTAACGTCGGCGGTCCACCGCTGTTCCAGGGAGCTTGACATGACTGATCTCGCCGGCCGGGTGGCCGTCGTCACCGGCGCGAACTCGGGCCTCGGCCTGGTCACCGCCACGACCCTGGCCGAGCGCGGCGCCCACGTCGTGCTCGCCGTCCGCAACACCGCCGCCGGGAGCGACGTGGCGCGCCGCATCGGGGGCGAGGTGCGCGAGCTGGATCTGGCGTCGCTGGCGTCCGTACGCGCCTTCGCGAAGCAGCTGGTCGCCGACCATCCCGCGATCGACCTGCTGGTCAACAACGCCGGCGTGGTCCTGCTCGGCCCGCGCCGCACCACCGCCGACGGCTTCGAACTGCACCTGGGCACCAACATGCTCGGCCCCTTCGCGCTGACCGGCCTGCTGCTCGACGCGCTGACCGCGGCGCCGGCCGCCCGGGTGGTCAGCCTCAGCTCGATCACCCACAAGGGCGCGCACCTCGACTTCGACGACCTGATGAGTACGCGCGACTACCGCGCCGCGCCCGCGTACGGCCGGTCGAAGCTCGCCACCACCCTCTTCGGCCTCGAGCTGGACCGCCGCCTGCGCGCGGCCGGGTCGCCGGTGATCAGCACGCTGGCGCACCCCGGCCTGACCCGCACCAACCTGACGCCGCGCGCCTGGGAGCACCGCGGCCGCCTCGGCCGGCCGATCGCCTGGCTGGGCCTGCTCGCCACCCAGCCGGTCGAGCGCGGCGCGCTGCCGCAGCTCAAGGCCGCGACGGATCCCGGCGTACGCGGGGGGCAGTTCTTCGGCCCGGCCGGGCTGGGCGAGACGCGGGGGCGGGTCACCGAGGCCCGGCTGAGCAGGGAGGCCGCCGATCCGGCCGTCGCCGCGCGCCTCTGGGCCGTCGCCGAGGACCTGACCGGCGTCCGTTACCTCTGAAGCTCCTCGCCGAGGATCGCCTCGAGCCACGACCTCGGACGCCGCCTTCGCCCACCTGTGACCGCCCGGTCACCACCTCAGCGCCCCGGCATCGCCAGGGCGGCGTCGGCGATCAGCTGGACCAGGCCGGCCCGGTCGGCGGCCGGGCCGGACCCGACGGCGGCGCCGTACTGACTCACCACGCCAGGGCGGCAAGCCGCGTCGTGGACAGCCACCGGGAATGGGCGGAGGACCGGTCATGGGTGGTGGGGCGTGAGGACGGCGTGGTCGCCGCGGTGGTCGACGACCATGGCGAAGCTGTAGCGGTCGACGGCTCGGCAGTGGGTGAGGTCCTCGGTCAGGTCCACGCGGCCAGCAGGGCGGTTGCCTGCGATGCCCGGACCAGGCCGCGGGTGCCGTTGGTGGTGGCCTGGATCAGGCCCCGGCCGTCCAGGGTCGCCCGCGCGAGCTCGGCGGGTGAGTTGCCGAAGTCGAAGTCGCCGGGCTTGACGCCGTGCTCCTCGCCGGCGAGCAGCCTGCCGGGGTGGGAGGCGCGGAAGGCGCGGCCGGCGGCGACCGACGGTGCGCAGAGCACGTCGGTCGCCCCGCGGTCGAAGGCCACGGCTGCCGTCGTGAAGGCACGGATGACGTCGATGACGACCACCACCGCGCCGGCCGGCAGGTCGGTGCCGAGCCCGGTGATGCGCACTGCTCTTGTCTGCATGGTGCCATGGTGCGGTCAGGAGTCGACCTTGATCTCGGCCTTGTCGCAGGAGGAGCGGGCGGAGCGCAGGGCCCGGTCGACGCCGGGGCCGTCGCCGTTGGCCGCGGCGTCGAAGGCGTCCTGGATGCGGCGCATGCACGGGACGAGGGCGTCGCGCTGGCTCTTGGTCTCGGCGAGGTCGGTCTTGGTGGTGCCGAGCTGGCTGGTCAGGTCGCCGGTCTTCTTCTCCGCGTCGGCGAGCTTCTGCTGCGTGCTGGTGACGATGCTCTTCTGCTCCTCGACCTGGGCGGTCAGGTCGGCCCGGGTGTCGCGGAGGTTGCCCTTGGTGTCGTTGAGGTTGCCGTGCTCGTTGAGGTAGAGGCCGAGCATCAGGCCGCCGAAGACCAGCAGGAGGGCGGCGGCGATGCTGAGGACCAGGACGGTGGGGCGGCGGCGCTCGGGCGGTGCCGGGTAGGGCGTGGCCGACACGGGCGGGTAGGGCGGCGGCGCCGGCAGCGGCGCGGTGGGCTGCGAGGTGTTCGGCGGGGGCGCGGGCGGGAACTGCTCCTGCGGCGGATAGGTCACGGCTCTTCCTTCCACAAAAGAGAGAGTGGGATCAGCAGACGTCGAAGACGTCGCAGGCGGTCCGGATCGGGACGGCGAGGCCGATGCCCTCCGCGTCCTCCGCCTTGGCGTCGGCGATGCCGACGACTTCCTTGCGGGTGTTGACGACCGGGCCGCCCGAGTTGCCCGGGTTGACCGGCGCGTCGATCTGGATCATCGTGCCGGGGCCGCCGACCCGGGCGCGGACGGCGCTGACCACGCCGGTCGTGATGGTGTCGGTGAGGCCGAGCGGGGCGCCGACCACGAGGATCTGCTCGCCGGACGCCGGGGCCGCGGCCGCCGCGGTGATCCCGGTGATCTTGGCGCCGATCGTGAGCAGGGCGAGGTCGTGCCGCGGGCTCACGTCGGCGATCGTCGCCGTGTAGCCCTTGGCGTCGCGTTCCAGCCGGACGGTCTTGCGCCCGGTGGTCCACACGCTCTCGATCACGTGATAGGCCGTCAATATCCGGGTACGGCCGCCGGCGGGCTTGCCGACGGCGAAGGCGCTGCCGCTGAAGTCGCCCGCGATGACCTGGAAGACGCTGGGCAGCGCGGAGGCGGCGACGGCCCGCGGGTCGAAGGCCTGCCTGCTGCGCTCGTCCAGCGCGCCGAGCCGGGTCTCCAGGGTCTTCACCCGCTTGTCCAGGGCCGTGGCCTGCTGCCCCGCCGCGGCGTCGGCGAGGTCGAGCTGGTGCCGGTCGGCCGCCGCCTGCTGCCGCAGCTGGTCGATCCGGTCGCTCTGCCGGTGCAGGGTCACGACCAGCACGACCAGCACGACCACCACCGCGACGGCCCCGAGGAGACGTAACGCTTTGAAGAGAGCCACCTACGGAAAGTATCGACCGGCGGGGCCGAGCGGTGGGGGCCGAACAACCCCCATCTACAGATCGTCGGTGGTGAGGAGCCCGTCCTGGAGGGCCCGGGCGACGAGGGCGGCCTTGGTCGGCGCCTCCCGGCCCACGTTCGCGTACTTCACGCGTACCCGCTCCAGGCAGGAATTCACCCGATGCACCGTGAGGTGCAGGCGGCGCGCGACCATCTCCTTGCTCTCGCTGTGGAACCATTCCAGCAGCACCTCGGTCTCGCGGGGCGACAGCCGCGGCCGGTGCGGCCGGTCGTCGGTGCCGAAGGCGCCGGAGAGCGCGGGCGGGGTGTAAGGCGTCCCCGCGGCGGCCGCCCCGATCGCCGCGACCAGGTGGTCCTCCCCCTCGGCCTTCGTCAGGTAGGTGCACGCGCCGATGTCCAGGCAGGTCAGCACCGTGTCCCGGTCGGCGCGCATGCTGTAGACGATCACCTGGCGGCCGGCGTCGACGAGCCGCTTGAGATCCCCGTACGCGGGACCCGTCACGTCCAGCTGCAGGTCCAGCACCACGACGTCGGCCGTGGCGCCCGGCGGCAGCCACGCGACCGACACGTCCGGGCCCCACGCCACCACCTCGATCGGCGGATCGGCGAGCGCACACCAGGCGCGTACCCCGGCGTGCACCACGGGATGGTCGTCCACCACGACAACGCTGATCATGCCGCCCCCTGCCACACCGCCTGGATCCACCAGCGGTCGCCGTCGAGCACCGTCGAGCGGCGCACCCCGTCGCCGTCGGGCAGGTCCGGGGGCGCCGAGCAGCGGGCGACGACGCTGACCGTGACCGCCTCCGGCGTGCCGGCGACCGTGAGCCGCACCTTGCCCCGGGCGGTGGCCAGCGCGGCGATCGCCGGTTCGGTGAGCCGCCGGCGGGCCGGGGGCGGCAGCTCGGGGCGGGCGCCGTACTCGGCGAAGGACACCGGCACCCCGTTGCGCTCGGCCAGCTCGATGCAGGCGCGCAGCTCGTGCGCCAGCGGGTCGGCGACCGCCGCGTCCTCGCCGAGCAGCCGGCGCATCCGGGCCGCCTCGGCCGCGCACCGTGCCCGCACCCGCGGGTCGGCCGGGTCCAGCTCCCCGGCGGCGAGGCCTTCCAGCAGGGGTACGGTGCCCGGCGCCAGCTCCGCCCACCGGCGCTCCCGGTCGCGGTGCAGCTGCCGGCCGACCTCCTCGGCGGTCCGCACCCGCTCCGCCTCCCGCAGCACCCGGGCCGACGACACGGCCAGGCCCCGCAGCACGGCGGCGACCATGGCGATGCCGAGCTGGAAGGACAGCACCGCCCACGACGCGTTGACCACGCCCGCCACGCTCAGCGCGGCCTGCCCGTCCACGGCGGCCTGGGCGAACGTCACGGCGTACTGCGCGGCGAGCACGGCGGCGAGGAGCGCCACCGGGCTGTCGAGCAGGACGAGCACGAGCGGCCAGCCGGCGTCCCCCTCGGACCAGTGCGCCGGGCCGAGCCGGAACTCGGGGCGCACGGTGGCGGTCGCGACGATGGAACACACTGCAACCGCCACCACCAACGGCCAGCGCGGCAGTTTCCTCGCCCACGCGGCGATCAGGGTGACGGCCACCAGCCCGGCCCAGACGGCATATTGCGCCGGCAGCGACGTGTAGGCCTCCGGGGCCGCCAGCAGGTGCGGCAGATCGAGCAGCACCAGGACGGCCAGCACGGTGACGACCACGGCCCAGTGCAGTCCCCGTTGGAAGCTCGCGGCGATGACGCCCTCGTCGCCGTGCACCTCCGGAACGGCGAGCCGGCACACCAGCGTGACGGTGGTACCGGTTCCAGGGCTGCTCACCACGTGCGCCTCGCCGCCCCGGCGGGTCATGCGGTCCTTGATCGAGCGCGTGACCCCGTACCGGCGGGGTGGGGTCTGTGCGGGGTCGAAGCCCCGGCCCTCGTCACAGATCTCGACTGTCACGGTCGCGCCGTCACGGCGTACGGAAATGGTGGCTTGGCCGACCCCCGCGTGCCGCACGACGTTGGTCAGGGCCTCCCGGGTGCCGCGGCTGAGCGCGACCGCATCGACCGCCGGAAGCAGCAGGTCCCCCGGTGTACGCCACGAGATGTCCAGCGGCGTGGGCGCGGCGACGTCGTGCAGCAGCGCGATCAGGTCGAGCTCCCCGTCGGCATCCGGGCGGCCGATCTCGCGCAGGTCCCGGCGCGCCTGCTCGGCGAGCCACGGCTCACGCCGGGTCAGGACGCCGTTGCCGATCATCAGCAGGGTCACCGACGCGGTGTCGTGCAGGGCGGCGAGATACTCGCGCTCGTCGGCACGGCGGGCGGCGGCCACGGCGGCGGTCCGGCGCAGTTGCTCGCCGCGGGCGACGATCTCGTCCGCCGTACGGGCACTGCGCCGCACGAACCGGTAGAGCGCCCAGGACAGCGCCGCCTCCGCCGCCGTCCAGATCTCGACGGTCTCGTTGACCAGCCAGCCGCCCGGGTCGGCGAGGATCGTGCCGGCGTAGTGCGCGCCCACGACCGCGCTGACAGCGACGCCGAAACCGATTCCGGACAGCAGCCACGGGTACGTCACGACGGTGATCGCCACGGCGATGAGGACCCAGGTGCCGCCGCCACGCGGGTCGGACTCCACGGTCCAGGGCTGCGTGAGGCCGACGGCGACCATGACGGCCACGTCGGCGGGCGCCCACCGCCGGGTGCCTTTCCACGCGTAGAGCAGGTTCCAGGCGGTGAGCGCCAACGCCACCGGCGGCGCCGCCCCGAAGAGCACCGCCGCCGTGCTGGACAGACCGACGACGATCAGGCGCAGCGCGAGGGCGTACTTGCGGCCCTGCCGGAGCAGGCTCGCCTCGACCGCGCCCGATCGACGTCCGTCCACATGGGTCAGCCTACGAACAGCAGCCGGTTGGGGGAACCGGTTCCCGGGCTGGTCACCTTGTTCGCGGTCGCCCGGTTCACCAGGTTGTCCCGGACCTGGGCCGGGGTGTAGGACGGGTTGGCCGACAGCACCAGCGCCGCCGCGCCCGCCACGTGCGGCGAGGCCATCGACGTACCGCTGATCGTGTTGGTCGCGGTGTTGCTGCTGTACCAGTCGGACGTGATGGACGAGCCCGGCGCGAAGATGTCCAGGCAGGTGCCGTAGTTCGAGTACGACGCGCGGGCGTCGGTGCTGGTCGTCGCGCCGACGGTGATCGCGGCGGCGACCCGGGCGGGCGAGGAGTTGCAGGCGTTCGCGGTCGAGTTGCCGGCCGCCAGCGCGTAGGTGACCCCGGAGCTGATCGAGTTCGCGACCGCGTTGTCCAGGGCGGTGCTCGCGCCGCCGCCGAGGCTCATGTTCGCGACCGCGGGCTTCACGGCGTTGCTGGTCACCCAGTTGACGCCCGCGATCACCCCGGCGTTGGTACCCGACCCCGAGCAGTTCAGCACCCGCACGCCGACGAGCTTGACCTGCTTCGCGACCCCGTACGTGGTCCCGCCGACCGTGCCCGCCACGTGCGTCCCGTGCCCGTTGCAGTCCACGCCGCCGGTGCCGACCGCGTCGTAGCCGAAGCTGGCCCGGCCGCCGAAGTCGTTGTGCGTGTACTTGATGCCGGTGTCGATGATGTACGCCGTGACGTTGGACGCCGTCTGCGTGTAGGTGTAGGTGGTGCTCAGCGGCAGGCTGGCCTGGTCGATCCGGTCCAGCCCCCAGGTCGCCCCGGACTGGGTCGCGGTCAGCGAGACGGTCTGGTTCTGCTCGACGTAGGCGACCGAGGGGTCGGCGGCGAGCCGCTTGGCCGCGGACTCGCTCAGCTTCGCCTCGAAGCCGTTGAGCACCGAGCCGAAGGTCCGGGCGACGCTGCCGTCGTACCTGGCGGCGAGATCCGCGCTCTTCGCCGTGACGGCGGCGGCCTTGACGCTCGTGGCGCCCGCGGCGTCCTTCAGGACGACGATGTAGCTGCCGGGCACGGCCGTCGCGGTGCCGGCCAGCAGGATCTGGCCGGTGGGCGCGGCGAGCGCGGGGGTCGAGGTGAGGGCGGCGGCGGTGGCCGCGGCGAGGCCGGCGGCCAGGGCCGCACCGAGGCGGGGTCGTCGAATCGCCATGGGGATCCTCTCGTCCTTCGGACGCCGGGTGAGCGCCCGTTCCGCCGAGACTAAGCCCCCGGTATGCATCGCTGTCTATACCGAAAACGCCATACCGTAGGTCACCAGATGCGGGTGCGGGAGCGGCCGGCGGACAGGGCGGCGATCGGGCCCGGGGCGGCGGTGGCGGGGCGGGTGGCGCCGGTGAGGTCGGTGGTGATCACGGCCGGGGTGCCGTCGGGCTCCTCGAAGTCGGCGTCGGCGAAGCGGACCCGGGGCAGGTCGCGGCCGCCGACCACGCCGAGGCGCGCGTCGCCGAAGCCGGCGGGCAGGTCGGTGACCAGGTAGACCTCGTCGCCCTCGGCCTCGACCGAGACGGCGCCGGCGTCGAGGACGTGCGGGGTGGGCTCGCCGGCGAAGGGGCGGGCCCCGGCAAGGTAGACGTTGTCGCGGGCCCAGACCGGCTGCAGGACGTCGGCGAAGCGCTGGTGGTCGCCCGCGGGCTGGGCGGCCAGGCGGGACAGGTACTCGTCGAAGGAGGACGGGTGCGCGTCGTAGCCGGCCAGGCCGTAGCCGGCCTCGGTGGAGCCCGGCTGGCGGCGGTCCTTGTCGTACGCCTCGGCCAGGGACCCGCCCAGGAAGATGTTGCCGATCCAGCGGTCGTCGCCGCCGCGGATCACGGCGTAGCCGGCGACCTGGGTGCTGTGCGGCCGGTGGTAGGGAGTGGCCCGGTCCAGCACGGGCACCAGCCACACCGCGCCGGCGACCAGGTTGCCCACGAAGGCGCCGCCCTGGCTGAACGACTCGAAGGAGGCGCGGGAACCCAGGACGTTGTGGTCCACCAGGTACGGGCCGTGGCTCACCTCGACGAAGAGGTCGCGGTTGTTGTCGTGGTAGACGTTGCGGGTGATCCGGGTGCCCTGCGTCTCCCAGTCCAGCCACGTGCCCAGCGAGCAGTCGTGGATGCGGTTGTGCCGGATCGCCACGTCGATGGCGGCGTGCAGCTTGATGCCGCCGATCTCGTAGCCGTAGAACTCGCGCTTGAGGGCGATGTGGTGGATGTGGTTGTCCTCGATCGTCGAGAAGACGCAGCCGAGGTGCCCGACGATCCCGTTCTGCCCGCAGTGGTGGATGGTGTTGCGCCGCACGACGTGCGAGCCGATGTGCTCGGCGTCCCAGCCGATCTGCCGCGCCGAGAAGACCGACTCCAGCTGGTACTGGTAGCCGGGCTTGTCACCGCGCTCGGTCGCGTAGTTGTGGCCGGTCGACGCCTCCTTGCCAAGCGAGATGCCCGAGCATTTCGCGTCGTGGATGTCGTTGTCCTCGATGATCCAGCCCTTGGCCCAGTTCGGGCCGATGAGCCCGGGCTGGTCGGCGGTGGGCGGCGTCCACGGGGAGGCGGCCTGCGCGAGCTCGAAGCCGCGCACGGTGATGTAGTTCAGGTGCGGGACGAGCGGATGAAACACCGACCGGCGTACGTTGATCTCGGTCAGCTCCCGGTTGGGATCGGCGCCCTGGAAGTTGGCCCAGATCGTCGTCGCCTCGGGACCCACCTCCGCGTACCAGACGAGCCGGGTCTGCTCCTCGTCCGGCACCGGCGTCAGCACACCGGTCCAGTTGTCGAGGACCTCGGTGCGCAGCGGCGGGTCGTCCAGCTCGGCCCGGCCGGCGACCTCGTAGAAGCTGCGCCCGTTGAGGTAGACGTCGCCGAGGTGCTTGTGCGGCGCCCCCTCGTCGTAGACGATCCAGTCGCCGGCGACCTCCTCCGCGTACGGGTTGAAGTCGCCGAAGAGCGCGTTGGGCAGCACCGCGCGCCACACCGTGCCGCCGTCGGGCTCCCAGGTGGTGACCCGCTCCGAGCCCTTGATCACCACGTGCTCGCCCTCGGCGGCCGTGTAGGTGATCCGCCGCGTGTCGCTCAGCCCGCCACGCCGGGGCGTGACCCACTCCCGGTACTCCCCCGCGTGCACGACGACGGTGTCGCCCGGCCGCGCCTCGGCGGCGGCGCGGTTGATCGTCCGGAACGGCTCCTCCGCAGAGCCGCTGGACTGGTCGGAGCCGGTGGTCGCCACGTGCAGCAAGGTCATGAGGGGACCCTAGAGTTCCGGAAGAAACGGTGTCAACGCTCCGAAAGTTTCGGGGGCTCCGCTAGGGTGGCCGGATGACCGACGTCTCTCTGCCCGACGCGCAGGATCCGCTGGTGCTCGCCATGGACATCGGGTCGACCGCGACGCGGGGCGGCGTCCACGACGCGGCGGGCCGGCGTGTGCACGGCCTGCAGCACAAGGTCCCCCACGCGTTCACGGTCGCGCCCGACGGCACCTCGGTCATCGACCCCGAGCAGGTGACCGCGGAGGTCGGGCAGGTCCTCGACGCGGTGACCGCCGACCCGCGCCTGGGGACCCGCATCGCCGGCGTCGCGATGGACACCTTCGCCGCCTCGCTGATCGCGGTCGACGCGTCCGGGCGCGCGCTGACCCCGTGCCTCACCTATGCCGACTCCCGCAGCGCCGGCGCGGTCACGGACCTGCGCCGGGAGCTCGACGAGTACGCGGTCCAGCAGCGCACCGGAACCCGCCTGCACACCAGCTACCACGCGCCGCGCCTGCGCTGGCTCGCCGCCACGCAACCGCGCGTCGCCGCCGCGGCCGCGCACTGGTGGTCGCTGGGCGAGTTCATCTGGCACCGGCTGATCGGGCAGCCGCTCGCCGGCACGTCCACCGCGGCGTGGACCGGGCTGCTCGACCGGCGCACCGGCACGTTCGACGCCGAGCTCCTGGCCGCCGCCGGCCTCGACCCGGATCGCCTCACCCCGCCGTCGGACGACCCCGTGCCCGCCACGACCCGGCCCGCGCTGGCCCGGGCCGTGTGGTTCCCGGTAATCACCGACGGCTACGCGAGCACCATCGGCTCCGGCGCGCTCGACGCCACGGTGCTCACCGCGGCGACGGCCACCAGCGGCGCGCTGCGCGTGCTGCTCGACGGCCCGGCCGACCCGCTGCCGCCGGGACTGTGGAACTACCGGGCCGACGCCCGGCGCACCCTGCTCGGCGGGGCGATCAACGACGTCGGCCGCGCCGTCAGCTGGGCGCAGAGCACGCTCCGGCTCAGCCCCTCCCCCGAGGCCGCCCTCACCGCGCCGCCCTCCTCCGCGACGCCGCTCGTGCTGCCGTACCTGACCGGCGAACGCGCCCCGGGCTGGGCCGGCAGCGCCCGCGCCGCGTTCGGCGGGGTGTCGGCCGCTACCGACGCCGACGCCCTGTTCCGCGGCATCGTCGAGGGCGTCGCCATCACGTACGCCCGGGTCGCCGACGAGCTGCACCCGGCCGCCCCGCGGATAGCCGAGGTCGCCGCGGCCGGCCGGGTCAGCAACGACCAGCCGTCGTGGCTGCAGATCCTCGCCGACGTCCTCGCCCGCCCCGTCACCCACGTGACCCGCCGCCGCTCCACGCAGTGCGGCACCGCGCTGCTCGCCCTGGACACGCTGGCGCCCGGCGTCGCGCGCGAGCCCCGGACCACCGGAGCGACCTACGAGCCGCGCCCGGCCCACGCCGGGTACTACGCCGACCGGCGCGCCCGCTTCGCCGAGATGTACGACACCCTCGTCAATCCGGCTCGGCCATAGCGTCGTCGTCGGGGTGGCTCGCGAACTCGGCGGGGCTCGCCTCGCGCAGGGCGACCAGGGGCTCGAGATCGGCGACGGACCCGGAGACGCCGCCCGGCACGAGCCTCAGGGCGGCGCCGTCACGCAGGCAGAGGACCGCGTGCTCGCGGGCCGGGGGCGAGCCGCAGCCGCCGCGCGGGCGTTCGATGACGGCGTGGACGCGGCGGTCCGACGGCCCGCGCAGGGTCATGCTGATGCTGTAGCGGCCGGCCCAGGTGCCGGTCAGGCGGTAGCCCGGGACGTCCGGCACGACCAGCGGCAGGCCCACGGCCGCGAACTTCTGGGCCCGCCACCGGTCCTGCGCGGCCCACGTGAGCAGGACCGCGAGCACCACGACGACGGCACTGCCCTTCCTCCCGTACGCGATGAGCGCGTGCACCGCGACGGCAGCGGCGCCCCAGAGCAGGGCTGCCTCGACGCGGTTGCGCTCCGCCCCGGCGACCAGCGGCAGCACGGCCAGCGGAACGAGCAGAAGCGGCACGGCAACCTGGCGCCCGGGCCCGCCGGCGACGACGCGGAACGCGGCGACGAGGGCGACGGCCGCCACCGTGGCGACGAGGCCGAGACTCAGGGCGGTCGTGACGTCCTGGTCGGCGTAGTCGGGCACCTGGTACGCGCCGAGGGAGCCGAGCACGACCGCGATCGCCCCGGCGGTGGCAAGGCCGCAGACCGTGGCGCCGGCCGCTGCCCGTACGTCCATCCGGCGATGGTTCCAGCCGGGCGCAAGCCGCGTCTGTCCGCCGGGCCCGGGGCCACGGCGGTAGCATGGGGGCGCGGAGCCGGTGACTTTCGGCAGAGAGAGGCAGCCGGCCGCACCCATCCTGGGACGACGTCATGGATTTTCCCGACCGGCAACCCCTGACCATCGAGGTGTCCCCGCCCGGGCCCGGCCGTCGCGCCCGGCTGGCCGTCACCGGCGAGCTCGACCACGACACCGTCGGCGCCCTGCGCGAGACCGTCGGCGAGCTGCTCGACCGGCGACCGGCCTTCGTGGAGCTCGACCTCGGCCAGGTCACCTTCATCGACGCCGCGGGCACCCGCGGCCTGCTGCAGTGCCACGCCGCGGCCACCGGCCACGGCACCACCCTGAGCCTGCGCAACCTGCACCCGCTCGTCCTCGACGTCCTGCGCCTCGTCGGCGCCGACGCCGTCCTCGGCCTGCCCGGCCGGGGCGGCCTCAGCGACGCGGGCCTGTACCGCCTGCAGCACGCCTGACCCTGCCTGCCGAGCTCCCGGGCCGCTGCCGCCGGGCCGTTCACCGCCGGCCGAGCGGCACGCGGCCCGGCGAAGCCGCCCCTCCGCATCGGACACCGCGCGCCGGCGGGGTGGCACCTCCGGCGCCGCCTGCGCCCCTAGTCGGTGAAGGCCGAGTGGTAGTCCTGGAACTCGCGGCGCTGGGCGTCGAGCTCCGGCGAGCCGGTCGGGTAGACGTGGTCGAACATCGAGACCGGCTGCGGGTCGGGCAGGGCCATGACCCGGTCGCGCAGGTCCAGGGCGAGCTTGCGGGCGTCCTCGTCGACCTGCTCGAAGAAGTCGTCGCCGGCGATGCGCTGCTTGGTCAGGAACGCCTTGACCCGGCTGATCGGGTCCTTGGCCCGCCACTCCTCCACCTCGCCGGCGGCACGGTAGCGGGTGGGGTCGTCGCTGCTCGTGTGCGCGCCCATCCGGTACGTGTACGCCTCGATCAGCGTCGGCCCCTGGCCCAGGCGCGCGTTGTCGAGGGCCGCGCGCGTCACGGCGTACGAGGCGAGCACGTCGTTGCCGTCCACCCGGATGCCGGGGAAGCCGAAGCCGTCGGCGCGCCGGTGCAGCGGGATCCGGGTCTGGCGCTCGGTCGGCTCGGAGATGGCCCACTGGTTGTTCTGGCAGAAGAAGACGAGCGGCGCGTTGTACACGCTCGCCCACACGAACGCCTCGCTGACCTCGCCCTGGCTGGTGGCGCCGTCGCCGAAGTACGCGATGACGGCCTCACCCTCGGGCGTGCCGGTCGCGCCGTCCAGGGTCACGCCCATCGCGTAGCCGGTGGCGTGCAGCGTCTGGGCGCCGATGATCAGCGTGTACTGGTTGAACTTGTGCTCGTTGGGGTCCCAGCCGCCCTGGTCGATGCCGCGGAACAGGCCGAACGGCATGATCGGGTCGATGCCGCGGGTGTAGAGCACGCCGTGCTCGCGGTAGGTCGGGAAGACCATGTCCTGGTCGCGCAGCGCCCGGCCCGAGCCGACCTGGGCGGCCTCCTGGCCGAGCAGGCTCGCCCACAGGCCCAGCTCGCCCTGGCGCTGCAGCGCGAGACCCTCGGCGTCCAGCCGGCGCACGATGACCAGGTCCCGGTAGAGGTCCCTGTACTCCTCGTCGGTGAAGTCGGCCGAGTACGTGACGCCGTCCGCCGTCGTGACGCTCCCGGCGTGCTCGCCGTCGGGCGTCAGCAGCTGGATCAATCCGTCGTCCGCCATGTGCGGTCCCTCCCTCGCCGATCATGGACCGTGACACACCTTAAGACCTTCCGCACGTACCGGCGGGTAGTCTGCGGCTGTGAGAGAGGCGACTGTCGTGGTCATCGGGGCCGGGCAGTCCGGGCTCTCGGCCGGTTACCACCTCAAACGACGCGGCATCGCCCACGTGATCCTCGACGCCGAGTCCGCACCGGGCGGGGCGTGGCAGCACCGCTGGGAGTCGCTGCGGATGGCGACCGTCAACGGCATCTTCGACCTGCCGCGCTTCCCCAAGCCCGCCCTCGACCCCGAGGAGCCCAGCCGCACGGCGGTGCCCCGCTACTTCGCCGGCTTCGAGCGGGCCGCCGGGCTCACCGTGCTGCGGCCGGTCACGGTCTCGGCCGTCCGCGACCGGGGCCGCAGGCTGCTCGTCGAGACGGACCACGGCGACTGGCTCGCCGAGGCGATCATCAATGCCACGGGCACGTGGACCAACCCCGTCCTGCCGCACTACCCCGGGCAGGAGTCCTTCCTCGGCCGGCAACTGCACACCCACGAGTACGTGTCGGCGGACACGTTCACGGGCGAGCGCGTCGCCGTGGTCGGCGGGGGCATCTCCGCGGTGCAGCAGCTCGAGGAGATCTCGCGCGTCGCCACCACGTACTGGTACACCCGCCGCGAGCCGTACTTCCGGGACGACTTCACCCCGGAAGGCGCCGGCCGCGAGACCATCGCCAAGGTCACCGCCGACGTCGAGGCGGGCAACCCCACGGGCAGCGTCGTCTCCTACACCGGCCTGATCTGGACCCCGTACGCCCTGGCGGCCAAGCAGCGCGGCGCCCTCGACCGGCGCCCGATGTTCACGGCGATCGAGCCGCGCGGCGTCCGGGAGGCGGACGGCTCGTTCACCGCCGTCGACACGATCCTGTGGGCGACCGGCTTCAAGGCCGCCCTGGCCCACCTCGACCCGCTGCACCTGCGCAACGACCGCGGCGGCATCACGATGACCGGCACCCAGGTCGCCGCCGACCCCCGCGTCCACCTGGTCGGCTTCGGCCCCTCCCAGTCCACGGTCGGCGCCAACCGGGCCGGCCGCGCGGCGGTCTCCGCCCTCGCCAAGTATCTGGACACCCACCCGGACGATTGACTAGCGTCGATCACCGTGCAGGGATCCCCGGACATCGAAGCGGCAGCCTTCGTGCTGGACGAGGTCGTCGGCTACCTGGTCCCGGCGGCGTTGCGGGCGGCGGCCGTCACCGGCGTGGCCGACCATCTGCGGAACGGCCCACGGCCCGTCGCGGAGCTCGCCGCGGCGACCGGTGCGACCGAGGCCGGCCTCCACCGGGTGCTGCGCCTCCTGGCCACCCGCGGCATCTTCACCGAGGCCGCGCCGGGGGTGTTCGCGCTGACTCCCCCGGCGGCGGCCCTGACCACGGACGCACCCCATCCCGTACGCGCGGCGGTCCTCATGATGACGGACCCGGCCATGTGGCGCTCGGCCGGCGAAGTGGCCGAGAGCACCCTCGACGGCAAGCCCGCCTTCGACCGCATCTTCGGCGCTCCCCTCTTCGACCACTACGCGCGCAACCCGGAAGCCGTGGCCGCGTTCAACGACGGCATGGCGCAGTACTCCGGGCTGGAGAACGATCCCGTGGCCGCCGCCTGCACCGTTCCCCCGGACGCGCACGTGGTCGACCTGGCGGGCGGCCAGGGCGGACTGCTGTGCGCGGTGCTCCGCCGCCATCCCACGGCGACGGGCACGCTGTTCGACCTTCCGCACGTGCTACCCGGCAACGTGCTCGCCGCGGACCCGGCGGTGACCGGGCGCTGGCGCCTCGAGCCCGGCGACTTCCGCACCGAGGTCCCGCCGGCCGACGTCTATCTGATCAAGCGCATCCTGCACGACTGGGACGACGACACCTGCGTACGCCTCCTGCGCACCTGCGCCGCCGCGGCCCGCCCGGGCGCCCGCATCCTGGTGATCGACCCGGTCCTCCCCGAGGGCGACACCCCGCACCAGGCCAAGGCCGTCGACCTCCTGATGATGACGGTGATGCCCGGCCACGAGCGCACGGCCGCCCAGTTCGAGCGGCTCCTCGCCACCGCGGGCCTGCGCCTGACGCGGATCATTGACATCCCGGCGATGCCGGTCTCCGTCCTGGAAGCGGTCATTTCCACGACCGGTTGAGATGCCTCTACAATTTGTTGACATGATCACCCTCGAAGCGATCGAGGCGGCCGCCGGGCGGATCGCCGGCGATGTCGTCCACACCCCCACGGTGCCGAGCTCCGGGCTGAGCGACGCGCTCGGCGTGCCGGTCACTGTCAAGCTGGAGCTGCTGCAGCGTACGGGCTCCTTCAAGGTCCGCGGCGCGGCCAACAAGCTGCGCACGCTGACCGCGGCCGAGCGCGCCGCGGGGGTCGTCGCCGTCAGCGGCGGCAATCACGGCATCGCGGTCGCGGCGATGGCCGGGGCGCTCGGGGTCAAGGCGACGGTCGTCATGCCGCGCACCGCGCCGCGGCGCGCGATCGAGCTGGCCGGGCAGTACGGGGCCGCCGTGCAGGTCACCGACGACGTCACCGAGGCGTTCGCGCTCAGTGAGCGGCTGCGCGGCGAGGGGCTCACGCTGCTGCACCCCTTCGACGACGCGGAGGTCGTGGCCGGGCAGGGCACGGTCGGGCTGGAGCTGGCGCGCGACGCCGGGCCGCTGACCGACGTGCTGGTCAGCATCGGGGGCGGCGGGCTGATCAGCGGGGTCGCGGCGGCGGTCCGGGCGCTGCGGCCGGGCGTCCGCGTCTGGGGCGTCGAGACCGAGGGGTCGGACGGCATGCGCCGGGCGCTCGCGGCGGGCGGGCCGGTCCCGATGACGCCCACCTCGATCGTGTCGACGCTGTCCCCGCCGGCGGTGGCGACCATGACGTACGAGCACGTGCGCGAGCTGGTCGACGACGTGCTCGTGGTGAGCGACGCGGAGGCCGTCCGGGGCTCGCTGGAGCTCGCGGAGGCCGCGAAGGTGTGGACCGAGCCCGCCGCCGGGTGCCTGCTGCCGGCCGCGCGCTGCGTGGTCGACCGGGCCGGGCCGGAGGCGCGGATCGGGCTGGTCGTGTGCGGGGGCAACGCCGTCGTCGCGGACATGCTGGCGTGGGCGGACCGGCTCGGGGTCACCGTTGGCTGAGTCCTGGGCGACGCCGGAGTTCCAGGCCGAGGCCGCCCGCGTCGTCGCGGCGCACCGGCCGCTGGTCGAGCCCCTGGCCGCCGCGATCGGCCCCGGCGCCGAGGTGGTCCTGCACGACCTGAGCAGGCTGCCGAACTCGGTGGCCGCGATCGCCGGCGGGCTGAGCGGGCGCGGGATCGGCGCACCCGCCACCGACCTGGGCCTGCGGCTGCTGATGCAGGACGACCCGCCGGAGAGCATCGTCGGCTATCGCACCGAGCTGCCCGGCGGCGTCGTGTGCCGGTCGTCGACGATCTTCCTGCGCGGCACCCTCGCCCGGCCCGTCGCCGCGCTGTGCATCAACCGGGACATCACGCGGCTCACGGCCGCCCGGGATCTGCTCGCCGAGCTGATCGACACGCCGAACACCAGTGGGCACGAGCGCTTCTACGACAGCGTCGAGCAGCTGACGAGCGATCTGCTCGCGCGGGCGGTCGCAGCGGTGGGCGTACCCGTGGCGCGGATGAGCAAGGCCGACAAGATCGAGGTCGTCAGGGACCTGCAGCGGCGGGGCTTCTTCCTGATCAAGGAGTCGGTGGAGCTGGCCGCGGCGGCGCTGGGCGTGACCCGCTACACGATCTACAACTACTTGAACGAGTGACCGATCAGGTCGCGCGTGTAGCCCTCGCCGAGCAGGTGGCGGTAGGCGACGTGGACGGCTGAGGGCACCTCCTGCCGGACGGCGTAGCCACGCCACGGGTACTCGATCACGCGCTGCAGGGCGCCCACGAGCCGGTCGATCGCCTGCCGCTCGTCGGCGGCTCCGGACACGTACTCCTCGAAGGTCACCCGCCCCGCGGCGCACACGGCCGTGACCTCCGGCCAGACCTTGCGGCAGGTGGCATAGGCGCGGCGCTGCATGGCCGGCTCGGCGACGATCATGACCGTACGCGGCCGGATGCCCGCCGCTCCGAGCACCTCGCGGGAGAGCGTGAGCGTCAGCCCGGTGTGCGTGGCTCGCGGCTCCACCAGCACGGCGTCGCCGGGCACGCCCTCCGCGATGGCCCGCTCCCGCTGGTCCTCGGTGAGCACCATCGTCGGGAACCAGCCGGCGTGCCAGAGCTCGGCGGCGTACCCGGCGTCGGCGAGCCCGATGGCCGCCTCGCACCTGGCCAGCGGGTGCCGCATCTGGTGGTAGTCCCAGATCAGCCGGGCGGCCTCCCGGTGTCCTTCCGTGACAGTCACGATGACGCTCCTTCCAGTCCGACGCCCAGCCTTACGGCTCCCGGCGGGCGAAAAGTTCAATGCGCACCGAGGGTGACGAATATTGCCGCCGCGTAACGGGCCGGTTACCTGGTCGCCGCGCCGGGAGCGCTTCCATGGCCCCCTACGGACCGTCCCCATGGGAGGAAATGCCTGGTGAAGCCGATCTTGACGGCCGGTCGGGACCTTTACTTTCGTCGATTCGCTACATAGATTGCTCTCCATCGACAAAAGTTCTGGGACGCGGGACGGTCACGTTCCGCGACTGTCGTGCTGCCCGATCGGAGCCGCATGCACTCTGACAACGTTGGCAAGTCCCGCTGGCGATTCTCCCGGCGCTCCCTGCTCGCGACCGGTGCGCTAGGCCTCACGGTTCCCGCCGTCGGCGCCGCCTCCGCGCTGACGCCGAGCCGTCCCGCCCGCGCCGCCGGCACGGTCCGCAAGGTCACCGTCTACGCCGAGGCCCTGCCCGGCAACCTCTACGGCTACGGCCTCGAGCGCGGCAAGGCCACTGTGCCCGGTCCGACGCTGGAGATGTACGAGGGCGACACGCTCGAGATCACGCTGGTCAACACCACCGACCAGCGGCTGTCGATCCACCCGCACGGGGTGGACTACAGCACGGACTCGGACGGCTCGCCGTTCAACGCCTCGTTCAACGCGCCCGGCGAGACCCGCACGTACGTGTGGCGCAGTCACGAGATGACCACCGCGTCCGCGGGCCGGCGGTTCATGCCGGGCAGCGCGGGCTACTGGCACTACCACGACCACGCGATGGGCACCGAGCACGGCACCCTGGGCGTGGCCCGGGGCCTCTACGGCGCGCTGATCGTGCGCCGCCGTGGCGACCTCCTGCCCGACAAACAGGTCGTCGTGGTCTTCCACGACTCGCAGATCAACAACCGGTCCGCGCCGGACACCCCGATGTTCCAGGCGAACCTCGGCGAGCGGATCGAGTGGGTCGCCATCGGCCACGGGAACCTGTTCCACACGTTCCACCTGCACTCGCACCGCTGGGCGGACAACCGCACCGGCATGCTCGAGGGCCCGTCCGACCCGAGCATCACGATCGACAACAAGGACCTCAACCCGGGCAGCTCCTTCGGGTTCCAGGTCCTCGCCGGCGACGGGGGCGGCCCCGGCGCGTGGATGTACCACTGCCACGTGCAGACGCACTCCGACAGCGGCATGAGCGGCATCTTCCTGGTGCGCAACGCGGACGGCACGATGCCGCCGGGCGCGCAGGAGGCCATCGACCGCTTCCACCACCACGTGCACAGCGCTGCTCACGAAGGGCACACCGGATGAGGCTCACCGCATCCCTCGCCACCCTCGCGCTGGTCATCGGCGTCCTCCAGGCGCCTGCCGCCGCCGCTGACCCCCCTGCCGGGGAAATTCTCGTCTTCCACGGTCCCGCGGCGCAGCAACAGGATCCGGTCGCGCGCGCCGCCGAGACGATCACCTCGCTGGCCGCCGCCCAGGACGTCGCCGTCGATACCACCAGCGACCCGGCTGTCTTCACCCCTGACGGACTCGCGAAGTACCGCGCGGTGGTCTTCCTGTCGGCCACCGGCGCGGCGCTGACGGGCGCGCAGGAGGGCGCCCTGCAGGCGTACGTGAAGGCGGGCAACGGTTTCGTCGGCATCGGCGACGCGGCCAAGGCCCAGCTGGACTCGACGTGGTTCACCGGTCTGATCGGCACCCGCCCGGCCGGGGCGATCCCGACGGCCGAGCCGATCGCCAAGGTGACCGCCAGCGGCGAGAACCCGCCCAACGAGACGGCGGCCAAGCTGATCGACGGCGACGCGAACACCAAGTGGCTCGTCCGGACGCCCACCGGCTGGGCGACGTTCGAGCTGGCCGCCGCCAAGGCCGTCACCGCGTACGCCCTCACGTCCGCCAACGACTCGGCCGGCCGCGACCCGAAGGACTGGAAACTTCAGGGTTCCGCCGATGGTGCAACGTGGACTGACATCGATTCCCGGACGGGTCAGACGTTCCCGGAACGGTTCCAGACGCGCCGCTTCGACCTGGCCGCCCCGGCGACGTACAAGTTCTTCCGGCTGAATGTGACCGCCAACAGCGGCGAGCCGCTCACCCAGCTCGCGGATCTGCGGCTGTTCACGGGCACGACCACCACTCCCCCGCCGCCCGCGGTGAACCGGGCGGTCGTCGACGTGCTCGACCGGCAGCATCCCGCGACCAAGGGGCTGCCGATGACCGTCAGCCGGTCGGACCGCTGGTACAACTGGGATCCGAACCCGGTCGGCACGGTGCACACCGTCGCGCAGGTCGAGGAGCGGCACTACGACGCCGGGCTCGGCGCCAACGGGCCGTTCCACCCCGTCTCGTGGTGCCGCGACTACGACGGCGGCCGGTCCTTCTACACCGGCATGGGCCACACCGCCGACTCGTACGGCGAGGACGCCTTCCGCAAGCACCTGTCCGGCGCGCTCGGCTGGGCCGCCGGGCTGGTCCGCGGCGACTGCCAGGCCACGATCGCGGCGAACTACAAGACCGAGCGGCTCACCGCGGCCAACCAGACCGGGCAGCTCGACCAGATCGGCGAGCCGCACGGGCTCACCGTCGCGCCCGGCGGCACGATCTTCTACGTCGGCAAGGCGGCGTGCCCGGGCGGCCCGATCGTCGACTGGGCCGACCCGAAGGTGGGGCTGGGCTGCGGGACGATCCACTCGTACGACCCGCGCACGAAGCAGGTCAAGCTGCTGACCACGCTGGCGGTGATGGGCAACCGGGGCAGCGGCTCCGAGCTGGTCAAGAACGAGGAGGGGCTGCTCGGCATCGTCGCCGATCCCGCGTTCCAGAGCAACGGATGGATCTACGTCTACTGGATGCCGCACGAGTCGATCGACCGGGAGAAGCGGACCGGCGAGCGGACGATCAGCCGGTTCACGTACGCGAACGGGACCATCGATCAGGCGACGCGCAAGGATCTGCTCACGTTCCCGGTGCAGATCCACAGTTGTTGCCACGCCGGCGGTGGCATGGCGTTCGACAAGGACGGCAACCTGTACGTCGGGTCGGGCGACAACAACTCGTCCGAGGGCTCGCAGGGCTACTCCGGCAACAACTGGACGGCCGAGTACGCCGGGATCTCGTTCCAGGACGCGCGCCGGACGTCGGGCAACACGAACGACCTCGCGGGCAAGATCATCCGGATCCACCCCGAGGCGGACGGGACGTACACGATTCCGCCGGGCAACCTCTTCCCGCCCGGCACGGCCAAGACCCGCCCCGAGATCTACGTGATGGGCGTGCGGAACATCGCGCGGCTGCAGATCGACGAGGAGCGGCAGTGGCTGACGGCCGGCTGGGTCGGCCCCGACGCCACGAATCCGTCGCCCGAGCTCGGTCCCGCGAAGTACGAGACCGCCACCATCATCACGTCGGCGGGGAACCAGGGCTGGCCGTACTGCATGGGCAACCGGCAGCCGTACCGGGACCGGAGCAGCACCGATGCCACGGTGCTCACCGGCTGGTACAACTGCGACGCGCTCAAGAACGAGTCACCGCGCAACACCGGGCTCGTCGACATCCCGCCCGCCCGCGACAACATGATCTGGTACTCGCCCGGTGGCGGCGGGCCCGTGTTCCCGCCGCGCGCCGACGGCAGCGGCATTCCGACCTACAACGCCGCGGACGCCACGTACACCCAGCCGTATCTGCGGGGCGGCGGCCAGGCGGTCATGTCCGGCCCGACCTACCACTACGACAAGGTCGACACGTCCAGCGGCGTGGCGTGGCCGCGGTACTGGGACGACAAGTGGTTCCTCGGCGACCAGTCGAACGCGAACAACCGGGTGGCGGTCACCGTCGATCCGGCGGGTGTTCCCACCCAGTCGCCGCCGCCCTTCGCCGAGTCGCTGCGCGCGATCCTGCCCGCCGGAGCCGGTTCCACCCAGTTGCAGTCCTGGATGGACGCCAAGTTCGGTGCGGACGGCGCGCTCTATCTGCTCGACTACGGCGGCGGGTTCTTCAGCCTCAGCCCGGCGCAGAAGCTGCTCAAGGTGAGCTACACCGGCGGGCCCGCCACCCCGGCCCCGGCGGCGAGTGCGGTCGCGGTGCAGAACAAATTGCTCACGTACGCCTTCACGGGCTCGCGGTCGGGCGGCGTCTCGCACCGGTGGGACTTCGGCGACGGCACCGGTTCCACGGCGGCCGACCCCGTGCACACGTACGCCAAGGCCGGCACCTACACGGCGAAGCTGACCGTCACGTACGCCGACGGGGAGACCGCCACGGTGACCACCACCGTGGCCGCGGGCTGCGCCGTGCCGGACACTCGGAAGAACGTCGTCATCGACGGCAAGGACACCGGGGTGCCGAACCTGGCCGGCGACGGGGGCTGCACGCTCAACGACCTCATCGGCGACGAGGGCGCCTGGGCGGACCACGACACGTTCGTCCGGCACGTCACCACGCTGGCCGGGCAGTTCCCGCTGACCGCGCGCCAGGCGGGGGTGCTGACCCGGGCGGCGGCCGCGTCGGAGATCGGGCGGCCGGGCCGGACGGCGTACGAGCCGCTCTTCGACGGCACCGCGGCGTCCCTGCGCGGCTGGCAGCAGGCGCCCTCGGGATCGTTCGGCATCCAGCCGGACGGGTCGCTGCGCTCGGCCGGCGGGCTCGGGATGCTGTGGCACACCAGGGAACTGGGCGACTTCTCGCTGCGGTTGCAGTTCCGGGACATCGCCCCGGGCACCGGGCGCGCCAACAGCGGGGTGTTCGTGCGCTTCCCGGACCCGCGGACGCCGGTCGCCGAGCGGCCTTCCTGCGGCCGGACCGGCTCCGCGGCGACGTCGGAGGCCTGGGTCGCCATCTACTGCGGGCACGAGATCCAGATCTACGACGGCGAGACCGGCGAGGTGCAGAAGACCGGCTCGGTCTACAACTTCGACCCGCAGCCGCTGTCCGCGGCGGGCGCCACGGCGAAGAACGTGTGGAACGACTACGAGATCCGCGCCGTCGGCCAGCACTACACGATCATCCGCAACGGGGTGGTCATCAACGAGTTCGACAACACGCCCGGCAAGCAGTCGTCGCGGGCCGGGGACCCGCCGACCGACCTGCGGCAGTTCCTGCGCGGCCACATCGGCCTGCAGAACCACGGCGACGCCGACCTCATCGAGTTCCGCAACATCCGAGTCCGGGGACTGTGATGCGCTTCCTGCTCCGAGGTGCCGCGGCGATCGCGCTGCTCCTGGCCATGGCCGTGCCGGCGGCGCCCGCCGCCGCCGCGCAGACCCTGACCTGGACGGCCGACGACAGCGTCACCCAGTACAAGTCCGTGCCCACGACGGCGGTGACCGGCGAGACCACCGTCGTCTTCGAGAACAGCACCGCCACCGGCAACACGACCGGGATGCCGCACACGCTGACCTTCGACACCAGCACGCCCGGCTACAACCATGACGTCACGCTCAACATCCTGGCCAACCCCTTCGACACGAACAACGGCCGGCACACGGCGACCGTGACGCTGACCGAGGGCCGGTACCGGTACTACTGCACGATTCCCGGGCACAGCTCGATGGTCGGCGAACTCGTGGTGACCGGCGGCGAGGAGCCGCCGGAGGACACCACGGCGCCGACCGTGTCCGCCACCGTCACCGGCAACGCCACCGTCACCGTGACGGCCACTGACACCGATTCCGGTGTGGCCCGCGTCGAGTACCAGCTCGATGACGGCGCCTGGACGCCCTACACGGCACCGGTCTCCGTCACGGCGCCCGGCGCGCACGTGCTCCGCGCCCGGGCCACGGACACCGCCGGGAACACGTCGGAACCGGTTTCCGTCAGTTTCACCGTCACCGAGCCGGAGCCGGACGAGGACGTCACGGCGCCCACGGTGGCCGCTCAGGTCGGCGGAACCCGCGACGACGCCGGCAACTACGTCGGATCCGCGACCGTCACCGTCACCGCCGCCGACGACGACTCCGGGGTGGCCCGCGTCGAGGTGCAGGTCGACGGGGGCACCTGGGCGGCGTACACGCAGCCGGTGGTCGTGACCGGGGCGGGCCCGCACATGGTCCACTACCGGGCCACCGACAACGCCGGGAACACCTCGGCGGAGCAGATGGCCCACTTCACCGTGGTCGCCGGCGACGGCGGGGGCACCGACGAGTGCCCCGGCGGCGACGCGCGGGCCACGGTGTTCCTGGGCGGCACCGACACCGGGGTGCCCAACGCCGACACCGGCAACGGCTGCACCGTCAGCGACCTCATCGACGAGGACGCCGGCTATCCCACCCACGCCGCCTTCGTCCGCCACGTCGAGGCCGTCACGAACGGTCTCGTCGCGGCCGGCACGCTCACCGCCCGCCAGGCCGGCACCCTCGTCCGCGCGGCGGCCCGCTCATGAATCCCTTCCGTAGGAGTCAGTCCATGCGCCGTACCGTCAGACTGGCCGCGGTGACCGCCGCCGCCCTCACCGCCGGGGTGCTGGTCCATGCCCCGGCCGCCCAGGCCGACCTCGTCACCTACTGCATCGGCACCGGCGGAGCCGTCACCGTGCCGAACGACCTCTACGTGCCGGCCGGCGAGTCGTGCGCGCTCACCGGCACGATCGTCACCGGTAACGTCAGCGTGGCCGCGGGCGGCAACCTCGTCGTCGCGGGCGGCCGGGTCGACGGGCAGGTGAGCGTGGCGGCCGACGGCTACCTCGACCTCAAGCAGAGCACCGTGCGCGGCGACGTGACCCTGGCCTCCGGCGGGTACGGCGTCTATCTGAACGACAGTGACACCGGTTCCCTCGCCGTCCGGCCGAAGGGGTCCGCCACCGTCGACAGCTTCCTCTTCGCCGAGCGGGCGAGCGTGGACGGCAGCGTCAACGCCCAGGCCGGCGAGGTCCACCTCGACGACGGCACCCAGGTGACCGGGTCGCTGTCGACGACCGGCACCTACTACACGGACCTGCACGACTCGTTCGTCGACGGCGCGCTCTCGGTGCTCAACAGCGCCACCGGCAGCGTGGTGTGCGGCAGCGCGGTGCGGGGGCGGGCGACCTTCTCCGGCAACCTCGGCGGCGTGCAGGTCGGGCTCGGCGGCACGCTCGACAGCTGCGCGTCCGGCGGCTACTTCAACGCGGACGTGAGCATCACCAACACCACCGGGGCGGCGTCGGTCGCCGACACCATCATCAACGGGTCGCTGACCGTGCAGCGGAACACGCCCGCCGCGTCGGTCGCCGCGTCGAACCGCATCCGCGGCGGCGTCATCGGCGACACGGCAGCGGCATCGAAGTCCGCCCGGTCGGCCGCCGCCGGCGCCGGGACAGCCGACCGCGACGAGAGGGGCGAGCAGCGCGCCGGGCAGCGCCGGGCCGCCGCGGTGTCCGAGGCCGTGGCCGCCGGTGACGCGGGGCTGGGCCGGTGAAGCGCCTCGCCGTGGCCGCCGTCTTCGCGGCGACGTTCATGACGGCCCCGGCGTACGCCGCCGAGCCGCCCGCCCAGGAGCCGGGCGTGACGCTCCGGACGTACGACATCGGGGTGGCCGCGAGCCGGATCTGCGAGCTGAAGCCGGGGCAGACGCCCAACGTCGACAAGCTGATGCCGACGATCGACTGGACGACGGCCGACCAGTTCGGGCAGGAGGACAACTTCGTCACGCACGCGCTGGCGAATCTGACCGTTCCTGGAACCGGTTCCTACACGTTCCGGCTGACGAGTGACGACGGCTCGAAGCTGTTCATCGACGACACGCTCGTGATCGACCACGACGGGCTGCACGGCGCCGAGCCCAAGGACGGCACGGTCACCCTGACGGCCGGGCTGCACCCGCTGCGGGCCGAGTTCTTCGAGAACGGCGGCGGACAGCAGCTCACCCTCGCGTGGCGGCCGCCGGGCGCGGACGACTTCGCCGTGGTCCCGACCAGCGCGCTGAGCACCGACGCCGGGGTCGTGCGCGTGACGGCACCCGGCCGCAAGGAGTGCGCCGCCGGCACGGACACGCCGGGCGACGGGCTGCCGCTGACCGCCGTGCACCCGGGTTACGACCTGACGAACCTGCGCCCGCCGGGCTTCGAGCCGCAGGTCTCCGGCATGGCGTGGAAGCCGGACGGCACGCTGGTCATCAGCACGTGGGGCGGGTCCGACAAGCTCGAGGGCGAGGTCTACCTCGTCAAGAACGTGACCGGGAGGACCGGGCCGGGCAGCGTCACGTACAAGAGGATCGCCGGTGGGTTGAAGGAGCCCATGGGCGTGGCCGTGGTCGACGGCATGGTCTACGTGTCGCAGAAGCACGAGCTCACCGAGTTCCGCGACACCGACGGCGACGAGGTGCTCGACAAGCAGCGGACCGTGGCGGTGTGGCCCTTCGGCGGCAACTTCCACGAGTTCGCCTTCGGGCTGCTCTACAAGAACGGCAACTTCTATCTCAACCTGTCGGTCGCCATCAACCTCGGCGGCGCGACGACCGATCCGCAACCGGTCTCAGGACGCGGCACGAGCGTCGTCGTGAACCGCAGGACCGGCAAGGTCACCACGGTCGCGGGCGGGCTGCGCACCCCGAACGGCATCGGCTGGGGGCCGGGCGGCAAGCTCTACGTGACCGACAACCAGGGCGGCTGGCTGCCGTCGAACAAGCTGCTCCGCATCGAGGAGGGCGCGTTCTACAACCACTACACCAACCCCGACGGCCCGTACGACTCCCAGCCGGTCACGCGGCCCGTCCTGTGGCTGCCGCAGAACCAGATCGCCAACTCCCCCAGCACGCCGGTCCTGCTGAACTCGGGGCCGTACCAGGGGCAGCTGCTGATCGGTGACGTCACCTACGGCGGCCTGCAGCGGGCGGCGCTGGAAACGGTGCACGGCGTCGAGCAGGGCGCGGTGTTCCGGCACACGCAGGGGCTCGAGGCCGGCGTCAACGAGGTGTCGATCGGCCCGGACGGCGCTGTCTACGTCGGCGGGCTCGGCGCGGACGGCAACTGGGGCCAGGAGGGCAAGCTGCGCTTCGGGCTGCAGAAGCTGACCCCGAACGGCACGACCGTGTTCGACATGAAGACGGTGAAGGCCACCCCGACCGGCTTCACCATCGAATACACCAAGCCGGTGGCCGGCACCGACCTGACCGGCGCGTACCAGGTCGAGCAATGGCGCTACGTTCCCACCGCCCAGTACGGCGGCCCCGAGGTCGACGAGGAGACCCTGCGAGTGACCGCGGCCGCGGTCTCCCGTGACAGGAAGACCGTCACGCTCACGGTGCCCGGGCTGCGCAAGGACCGCGTGGTGCACCTGCGCTCGCCACGCCCGTTCACTGCGGCTGACGGGTCGTCGCTGTGGAGCACCGAGGCCTGGTACACGCTCAACGAGATCCCGGGTGCCCAGGCGCAGCAGGTGTTCTACGAGGCCGAGGAGGGCAACCGGGAGGGCGGCGCCACGCTCGCCACCGACCACCGCGGTTACTCGGGAATCGGTTTCGTGGCCGGTTTCGGCAACCTCAACGCCTCGAACACCACCTTCGTCACGGTCGACAAGGCCGGCGACTATTCGGTCGGGCTGCGCTACTCCAACGGTCCCGACCCGTTCAGCGGGACGAAGACGGTCAGCGTCCACGTCAACGACCGCAAGATCCGGCAGGTGTCCCTGCCGACCACCGTCACGTGGGAGGAGTGGGCGACGGCGTCCACGACGCTGCGCCTGGCCAAGGGCGTCAACAAGATCACGTACCGGGTGGACGCGCTCGACACCGGGCACGTCAACCTGGACCTGATCAGCGTCCGGACGCCGGGTGAGCGGATCACGCTCTTCGACGGCCACGGCCTGGACAACTGGCAGCACACCGACGGCCGGCGCCCGCAGTGGCCCGCGGTGGACGGCGGCGCCACCGAGGTCTGCTGCGGCGACCTGCGCACCAAGGAGGCCTTCGGCGACTACAAGCTGCACGTCGAGTTCAAGGTGCCGCTGCTGCCGCCGGAGGTCACCGGCCAGGACCGCGGCAACAGCGGCGTCTACCAGCAGGAGCGCTACGAGCTGCAGGTCCTCGACTCGTACGGCGACACGACGCTCGCCAGCAATGAGGCGGGCGCGATCTACACGGTCAAGGCGCCGGACGTGAACATGGCGAAGGCACCGGAGACGTGGCAGACGTACGACGTCACGTACCGGGCCGCGCGTTACGACGCCGCGGGCGCCAAGACGGCGAACGCCCGGATCACGGTGATCTGGAACGGCCGCAAGGTCCACGACAACGTCGAGATCCCGAACGGCACCGGCGGCAACATCCCGGAGGGCCCGTCCACCGGCGCCATCCGCCTGCAGGACCACGGCAACAAGGTCCAGTACCGCAACGTCTGGATCGAGCCGGTCGCTTAGAAGGCCGCGTCGCGCAGGGAGCGGGGCAGCGCCTGGTCGAGATAGGTGCTCGTCCCGCTCTCCCGCAGTTCGCGGGCGGCGCTCACGAGGGCGCCGTAGGCCGCCCAGGCCAGGCTGCCGCCCGTGGACACCCGGCGCACGCCGATCCCGGCGAGCTCGGACACGCTGGGACCGGTGCGCAACGCCAGGACGTTGACGGGCGCGGCGGTCTCGGTGACCACGCGGGCGATGTCGGCGGCAGCGGTCAGCCCGGGGGCGTAGACGCAGCCCGCCCCGGCGTCACGGTAGGCGATCAGCCGCGCGATCGTGTCGTCCAGGTCTCCGGCGCCGTAGAGGTGGTTCTCCGCCCGGCCGGTCAGCACGATGCCGTGCCGGGCGCATTCCCCGGCGGCGGCGGCGATCCGCTCGGCGGCGACGTCCACGGGCAGGACGGCTCCCGTCGCCGGATCATAATCCTCAATTGACACACCACTGGCACCGGTTTCCGCCAGCATCCGCACGGTCTCGGCCACGCCGCGCGGAGTGTCGGCGTATCCGCTCTCGGCGTCCACGGACAGCGGGATGCGTACGGCGGCGGTCAGGGCCGCGACGTGGGCAACCAGCTCGTCGCGGGTCACGTGCTGGTCCGCGCGGCCCAGCGACGCGGCGAAGCCGGAACTCGTCGTGGCCAGCGCGGGAAAGCCGAGCTGCTCGAGCAGCCGCGCCGACGGGACGTCCCAGGGGTTCGGCAGCACGAAGGTGCCGCCGGCGTGCAACGAGCGAAAGGCAGCGCGAGCATCCTCAGTCACGTTGCGCGATGCTACCCGGGCCCGCCTCCCCGGCGGGGAAGCGGACCCGGGGCGGTGTCGTGGCGCGTCAGTCGAGGATCGGCAGGGTGCTCGGGCCGTTGTCGACGAAGGAGAAGGTGGTCTTCAGCGGGGCGTCGCCCAGCTCCTCGGCGATCAGGCCGGAGCGGCCGAAGTACTGCAGGAAGGCGTCGCGGCTGCTGATGGCGTACGTGGGGCGGCCGGACGAGTCGGTGGCGTCGAGCTTGGTGATGGCGAAGTTCTGACCGGCGCGGCCGGCGTCGCAGAGGGCGGCGACCACGGTCAGCGGGTTGCTGCCGTTGTTCTTCAGGCCCATGCAGGCGGGCTCGCCGTTCGGGTCGGCCTTCGCGGTCTTGATCAGCCACTTGTTGCCGTTGGGGACCAGCACGAACAGGCCCTTGTCGATGTCGCCGTCGGTCAGGTTGAGGC
Organism: Actinoplanes oryzae; assembly: GCF_030757795.1. Classification (GTDB taxonomy): domain Bacteria; phylum Actinomycetota; class Actinomycetes; order Mycobacteriales; family Micromonosporaceae; genus Actinoplanes. Next base: position 398 of record NZ_JAUQWH010000073.1, on the reverse strand, counting down.
GGCCGCGGGCGTCGACGGCGAGGATGGACTCGAACTCCTCGACCGGCTTGATGACGACCTGCCGCTTGCCCGCGAGAATGTCGCCTTCCGTGGCCGCGGCGGAGGCAGCGGCGGCGGGAGCCGCGGCGGAGGCGGACGCGGGAGACAGCCACGCGGCCTGGGAGAGGACCAGGCCGCCGGCCAGGACGCCGAGCACGAGCTTCTTCACGGGACTACCTCCAGGTCGGAATTGCGCTGACCTGGTCCACGATCGTCCGCTTGCGACCCTCCCGGGGGAATCGCCCGGACTCGTGGCACGAACCCGGGAGACCGCCCGACGCCTGCGAGGCCCGCCTGCGTTGCCACCCACTACCGCCGCCGGTCAGCCGCCGCCGTCGCCGCCCACTGCCGCAGCCCGT
>NZ_JAUQWH010000072.1 GCF_030757795.1 Actinoplanes oryzae | reverse complement strand
GATTTGCAAGTCGACCTTCTGCGCGACGGTGGACATGGCCTTGAGCATTGTCCGCAGGTCGTCCTCCGGGATTTCCTCCGCCGCCGGTGAGTCAATGAACAGTAGGCCGGGATGGCGGCCGACTCCGTCGGTGTGCCCGATCTCAATCAGTGCGATGGCCGCCGCGATCTTAATGCGTAGCTTTTCCCCGTTGACCAGCCCGCTGTACCCGACAGCGTCTTTCCCGCCTTTCTTGATCTCCATATTGCCATTGCCTTTGAGGGTCACGGACGTAAGGTTCGTGGACCCGAACTGTCGCGCGAGGCGGGCGATCGCGACCGACACGGACTCCAGCAACGGATCCTGATCTTCTTTTACCCAGTTCTTCGTCAGCTTAGAGGCAGCTGAGAGGACGAGATGCTTTTCGTCGTCCACCGGCGACGGCGGTTCTGGACGCGTCGCCTGCCGTAATGTCTCCAAGGCGCTCTCAGCGCGAGCCACCTCAAGCTCGGACTGAAGCCGCGCCCGTGCGGACTCCAGGCTGCCTCGGCTGCGCTGCGCTGCTGCCTCGGCCTCCACCCGGGAACGGTCGGCGGCCCGAACTTGCTCCTCCAGGCGGCTGATGTCCTGCTCGGCCTCGGCGATGGCAGCGTCAAGGGCATCCACCGGATCAACGACCTCACCCTCGCCGTCGTCGAGTGCCGTGACCACCCCGCCGGACGACGCTGGTACGGGCGCGCCGTCTTCGCGTAGTTCGTTGAGCTCGAGTTCGGTCCTGCACATGGAGCACTCGTGATCGGTCACCTCGGCCGCGTACCGCGCTGCCGACACCGCCGCCGAACACCGCGGGCAGGCCTTCGGAGCCATTCCGTTGAACAAGCGGCGAGCTACCGCGTCCTCCTCGGCCGCGTGCAGGCGTATCTGCTCAGCGCGCAGCTGCGCCTGTACGTCCGTCAACGCTGTGCGGGCCACCATCAGCCGCATCGAGAGCTCGTGTGCCTCCCGCCCCCGCGTAGCCGCCGCAGCTACAAGCGAGAAGACCGCATCCACATCCGGCTCAGACGGATCGAACGCGTTCAGTGAAGCCGTCGCCGTCCGGAGCCGGGCCTCTGCTTGGGCCAAGGCCGCTGTCGTCACCGAGGCCGCCGTGCGACGCTTCTCCGCAGTTCTTTCCCGCTCGAACTGCGTCGCGTTCAACGCGGTCGTGACCTGCGCATCCACGGCAGCCCAGCGCGTGCCGACAAACATCTGCAGAATCCTGGTCTTCAGCGTGTTCTCGTTACCCACGATCGGATCGAGCTTGTCAGCCCGCACCGTCAGCGCCGCTGCATACGACGGCCACGCATGTTCCGTCTCGACGCCCTTGGAGAAGACCGAGATGACGTCGAGGCGCAAGCGATCAAGCATCACCGACCCCATCAACGACTCGAACTCGGCGTGCCCCGAGAAGGACCCCAGCACCGCTTGAGCCGCTGAGATCCTCTGCGTCACCGTTCCCGTCGGCGCTCCGTCTTGAACGTCGAACTCGACGAACAACGGCACCCCGTCGACGTGAAACTCCACGAAGACATGGTCAACCCACGACAGGACGTCCTCCTGCAAATGGGTACGACCGGTCAGCGCCCACATCGCGAAGTGCAGCACCGATGACTTTCCGCGGAGATTGCGCTCACTACCAACACCGTTGACGCCATCTCCGGGCGTCCAGTCCAAGCTGATGGGCGCTCTCTGCATCGCGGCGTCCAGAGCCTCCGCGTCTGGCATCTCCGCGTCCGGCTCCTCGGCTGCCGGCGCCTCCGAGTACACCTTCTCCCCGGTTACCTTTACTCGCCGCACCCGCAGCCGAGCCGGGACACCGCGGGACGCCGTCGAGGAGACGTCGGCATCGAGCAGGATCTTCTCGACCCGGCTCTGGTCAATTGGCGTGCCCCGACGCGCGAGTTCTTGTGCGACCGCGTCGCCGAGCTTGCTCATGCCTGTCCTCCTGCTCCGGCGGCCGGTGTGGGGCCGACCGTGGCCCTGATGGTTTCGAGACGCTCACGTACAGTCGAATGAATGGGGGCGATGTTCACCCCGAGCTTCGTGCGCGCATACTCTGCCTGCTGGTACTGACGCTTCTTGAGGGTGCTCCCGTTGTCGCCACCCGCGGCAAGGGCGACGAGTTTCACCTGCTCGGGGTACCAGGAAAGCACCTTCTCCTGTGCGAGGTCGTCCACTGCGGCGCGACCGGCGGCGGTCAGGAAGAACTGGCTACGTGCGGTCTTCTGCACCCCGCCCATACGCCGTACCAGCGCCAGCCCGTAGGCGCTGAGGATGGAGAACGCGTCATCGATCGCCTCGTAGGCGCCGTGGCGCCAGCGGGGCATCGGGTACCAGCGAAGGTCGGGTTCCGGGCTGTTGAGCAACTCCTCGACAACGTCCAGATAGCGGTCCGGCAGATCGCCGTTCTCCACCTTCGTGAGCAACTCGCCAGCCAGGTAGTCCGGGTTGCGCAGCCAGAAGTCTAGGGCCTGCAGACGAAGTTCCGCTCGGATGACGGCGATGCCTTCCGAGGGGTCGCTCTCCTTCGTCGGCTCCCCGCACTCGTTCAGGATGGCCAGCAGCCGGACGGCGTGTTGCATCACCGTCGCCTCTGGTCGGCCCCCAGATTCGCCGGCGCTCGGTTGCGTCATGGCTACTACCGCACCCCTTCGTCATACGAGAGTCGTCGCCCGCCGATCCAACGACCCAAGTGGACATCAAGAGACGCGATCGGATCGATCGTCTTTCGTCTCGAATGCGACCGCCGAAGAGGCGTGTCGTTCCGCCAAGGCGGAGGCGTTGCCAGTCGTTGAAACTCCCGGTATCGACGGCTCTATTCGCGTGGCCTGCGACGGGTCCGAGTTAGCGCTGGGTAAGGCATCCTCTCCCGAGCGGGTGGACCCACAGCCTTGGCAAAACGTGCGGCCGATCGCATAGCGCGTAAGTACGTGAATGAAGTATGGCCGACCAGGCATCGGGCGATGCGCCCGTGAAGTCTCGGAGCGGGAGGGCGCAGCCGCCAGGCATCGGGATCTACGTACTCGTCTAGAATTGCGACACTTGCCATAGATGTGATGGCATGTGCCTGATATTGAATGATAATATTGTAAATAGGTATAGGCAGTAGGCCGATCTCCTCTCCCGCAGCAACAGCCATCTCCGGCGAAGTGATCGCTTGCCGAGGCCAATACCAAAGCGGGACCGGCGGCACGCCAGCATCTGCAAGCGCTCGGCTCAGCCCGATGAAGCACACTTCGCGGGAATCAACGAGGGTGCCGTCCCAGTCGAAGTTGAGGACCTCGTAGCCGGTGCCATCAGGCGTTGGCGCATGGGTTTGGCAGCAGTCGGCAGTCACTCGACAGAAGCAACCGCATTGAACCCCCTCACTTCTTCGAGCGATCGGCCTACCTCCGCGCTTGCGCCGGGGACGTCCGCCACGGTCCCGGCGATCCGCGCCGTCGTCAAGCCGCACGGCTGCGGCCCCGTCCGGGGCCGGCCTGCCCCGGCTCGCTTCGCTTAGCCCGGGTCCGCTTCGCTCAGCCCCGCCCCGCTGTGACGGGGCTCGCCGGTCTGGCTTGACCCCGGCCTGCGGCCCGGCCGGTGATTTCGTGGCCGTCCCCGGCACGGGCGGCGCTTTGTCCGTCTGTGTGCCGCTCGATGCTGCGGCCCGCCGAGGGCGACCTCTATATCTCCGACGAAACGGATGCGTCATGCCCGCAGCCCTGTCCCATCATCACCATCCCGCGGCGATCGAACTGCTGCACGTCCGGCCACGGCAGCTGCTGACGCAAAACAGCAGGCTGCGTCGAGATCGCATCTACAACTGGACCCTGCCAGCCTGGGCCGGGCGCCTGCCTGACGGCCGTACCTACAACACCTGTCCCAGCGCCGGGATTTGCGCCAAGGTCTGCTACGCCCGCGCCGGTGCCTACCGGTTCTCCAACGTCTTGGCCCGCCACGAACGCAACCTTGCTTACGTCCTCGACGACCTCGTCGGCTGGACCGCCCAGATGATCGCCGAGATCAACCGCAAACGAGTGGGCACCATCGTGCGTATTCACGACGGTGGCGACTTCTTCGCCGACGCCTACCTCACCGCGTGGCTGACGGTCATGACCCATTGCTCCAGCAGCAGATTCTACACCTACACCAAGGAAGTGAATCGTTTCCGCCGGCTCGTCGAGCCCAGAGCGCTACGCAACTTCAAATGGGTCTACAGCTACGGCGGCATCCAGGACATCCGGCTCAACCCTGCCCGTGATCGCGTCGCCGACGTCTTCCCGACCGCCGCTGACATCGTTGCCGCCCGGTATCACGACCAGTCCGCAAGCGACTTGCTGGCCGTCGACGGGCCGTCACCTGTCGGTATGGCGGCCAACAACATCCCGCATTTCCTTAAACGGCAAGGCGACCGGACGTTTCGCACCTGGCAGGCAGAAACCAACGCCCTGTTCTCCAGGCGTCGACGACAACCCGCGAGCGGCCAATGACGGAGGCCGTACAGGCTCTGGCAGCTGAGGATGTCGCTGCCCGATCCGGATCACACGTCGACCTTCGGCCGGTGGAAGCGTGCCTTCAGATCGCCGCTCACCTCTGTGCCAGTGGCATCGAGGTCGGCGTGGCTGCGACGTAGGCACCGCCCGAGTGTGCTCAGACGCGAATCGCGCGATTGACGGTCGGGTCCCTGGCCCCAGCTCTGCTGATTGCAGCAGGCGTGCGCTGACCCAGGCCCAGGCCCAGGTCCGGGACCACCGTCTGGCCGTGCTGCCTGACCTGCGCCTCCTACCGTCCCGGCCCTGGCCCGGCAAGGGCCCGGCGCTTTCTCGCCCCAGCCTGCGTCGTCGTAAACGCGCCCAGGTGGCGTGCTCGTGCAGGCGGGGCGCGCCGGGCCCTTGCCTGGCGGCGGGCATCGGGGCCGGTCGGGCGACGGGGTCAGCACGGCCGGTCGCAGGGTGTTCCCGCGATCTGGTCCGGGCGAGCACATGTCGCGTGGGCGGCTTCGTCTCGCATCCCGGGTGGCGGTGCTGACGTCCGTGGTCGGTTCGTCAGCGAGGAGTTGTCCGGTGTCGGAGAAGAAGTGGGACGTGGCGGTGCGTTCACGTGCGGAGGTGCTGGGCCTGGTGCCCTACCTGCTGGGGTATCACCCGAAGGAGAGTGTGGTCGCGATCTTCCTGGACGCCGTACAGGACGTGGCGTGCGTGAGCCGGCTGGACCTCACGGCGCCTGCGGCGGTGGCGGTCCATGAGTGGTCGCGGGTGAGCGCGCAGCAGCCGGCCGGGGCGGTGCTGCTGATCGGCTACGGCCCTCGGGACGCTGGCGCGCAGGTGACGGTGGTCGCGGATGGGCTCGCCGCGCATGCGCCGGTTGTCGAGGTGCTGTTGGTTACCGAGGGTCGCTTCTTCTGCCTGCGGTGCCCTTGCGGGGACGCGAGCGGGGTGGTGTTCGATCCGGCAGCGACCGCAGTGGCCGCGCGGGCGACGCTGGCCGGCCGGGTCGCCTTGGGCTCCCGCGACCAGCTGATCGCTCTCACCGCTGCGGATCCGCTCGAGCAGATCCGCCTGAGCGCCGTGCTCGCGCAGCCGAGTGCCGGGGCCGACGAGCCGGGGCCGGTGCTGGCGTACGGGCTGGAGGTGGCCGCCGACGGGCAGCGGCTGCCGGACGAGCAGGCGGCCCAGCTGCTGCGCCTGTTGCGTCACCGGACGGTGCGTGATCTGGCGTGGGAGGCGACCGGGGACCTGATGTGGCAGCGCGACCTCTGGCTCGATCTGACCCGCCGCGCCCCCGCCGGGCACATCGCGGCCCCGGCAAGCCTCGCAGCCTGGTGCGCGTGGCAGCGAGGGGAACACACCCTCGCCAGCGCCGCCGTCGACCGCGCCCTGGCCGACGATCCCGGCTACCTGATCGCCCAGCTGCTCGACCACGCCCTGCGGCACGGGCTACGCCCGCAACAGCTGTTTCCCCACCTCGCGCCGGATGGTGGCGTGGCTACGGCGGGAGACCCTCGATGAGCGACGTCGGGCTGGCGATCACCACGGACCCCGAGCTCCGGGCTCGGCTCGCCGAGGCCGCGCATCGCGCCGGTGTCTTCCTGCACGTCCAGAACGCTATCGCCGACGCCGGCGAGCGGTGGGAGTCCGCGGAGCTGGTGCTGCTCGGCGTCGACCAGGTACCCGCGGCGGCGCGGGCCAGCCGTCGCCGTGTGCGCGGAGAGTTGATCGTGGTCGGCGCGGACCTCGACGCCGAGGTGATGGAGGCCGCGGAGCTGGTCTGCGCCGCCTACCTCGTCATGCTCCCCGTCGGCGAGGACTGGCTGGTTGACCGCCTGCGTCCGTTCAGCGCCCCCGTGATCGAGCAGCTGCGGGCGGCGCGGTTCACCGTCGGGTACGCCGACCACGGCGAGGCCGCCGAACAGGGCTTCGTGCGGCCGTTGGGCTGGCGCGAACACGCCGACGAAGTTCATCGGCACGTGTACGTGATGCTCTCCGACATCGCCCGCGGCGAATGCCGAGCGGGGCAGTCCAGCACGGTGCAGCGCAGCAACATGCGCAGCCTGCACCGGGTGTTTCCCGACGTGTTCACCGACATGGCATTCAGTAACGTGACCGTGCTTGGCGCCTTCGTCGCGGACCTGTCGCCCGAGGTGGTGGGCGTGCTGTGTCGGCTCGTCAGCGAGTATCTGGTCTTTGACGAAGACGACCTCGTCGAGCTGGAACGCCAGGAGGTCCTCGACTCCTGGCAGCAGTGGATCTCCGCCGACATCCACCGCTCCCTCGGCGACCACGCGAGCACGGTGTGGGATGACCTCGACGACGAGACCCGCGAGCAGCTGTGGTGGCAGGTCGTACATGGCACTGGAGCGTGGCCGGAGCACGATACCCGCACCGTGCGCTGGTCCCTGGGCCGGCTGACCTCCGCCTACGCGGCCCGGTTGATCGCCGAAGGCCGCCGTCAGGCACGCGAACAGCGGCGGATGGAGGCCGTGCGGTGAGCCGGATCCTGCTGAAACTCGCCGAGATCACCCTGCCGGTCCGGCTCACGCAAACCCGGCGGCGGCCCGTGCGCTGGCAGGCCGGCCTCTACGACAGCGACCTCCAGCCGCTGCTCACCGCCGAAGCCGCCACCCCGACCGACGCGCGCGAAGCGCTGGCTGCCAGGACAGCTGAGGCGCTGGTGCTCATGGATCTCAAACCGATCCTCGTGATCGGTGGCGGCCCGGACTACGAGTCCTGCCTGCACGTCATCAATCCGGAGCCCGACGGGTGCGTGGTCTACACGATCCGAGACGGCTACCGGACCTCGTCCTGGTACAGCAAGCACAGCCGCGCGCACTTGCTCGCCGAGGTCCTCGACCACGTCAGCGGCACCCCCACCGTGATTCACCTCTAACAAATCCGCACGGCCGCGCCTAACGCGCGACACCACCCTTTCCGCTTCCAGGGCCGTCTCCGGCTCGGTGCCCCGCTTGTCCTCCCCAGCGGCGGCACCGGTCCGGGGCGGCCCTTTTCGTGTTTCCGGAGCCCTTCATGCGTTCACGCTCGCTGACCCAGCCACCGCTGCCCGCCGTCGTCCGGGAAGCCCTGACCGGTGCCCGCATCGACGGCACCCGCGTGCACCTCACCCAACAACTCCCGCCCGAGGACTACCGCCAGGTCGCCTCCGTCCTGGCCACCCTCGGCGGCATCTGGTCACCCACCCAGCGGGCCACCCTGTTCCCCGACGGATCCGACCCCCACACCCTCATCACCGCCACCCTTGCCAAGGGCGTCGTCCCGCTGCACCCCCGCGCCGCCGAAGGCTGGGTCCGCACCCCCGACGACCTCGCCGACGACCTGTGCGCCTACCCGAACAGCGACCTCGCCGAGCTCCCCGCCGGCTCCGCGGTCCTCGAGCCCTCCGCCGGCATCGGCTCCCTGGTCGCCGCGATGCTGCGCGCCAACCCCCATCTCGATGTGGCCGCGGTCGAACCGCACCCGTCCCGCGCCAGCGTCTGCGCAGCCCTCGACCCGGCGATCACCGTTCATGCCGAAACCTTCGAGGCCTTCGCCGCCCGCACCACCGCCACCGGCCTGCGTTATGCGGCGATCGTGATGAACCCGCCGTTCGCCGTCCCGCATGACAAGAGCATCTGGGTCGAGCACCTGCGCCTGGCCTGGCATCTGCTCGCGCCCGGTGCCCGCCTCGTGTGCGTCGTACCGGCCAGCATCGCCACCGGACCCCGCTACACGGATACCCGGGCGTTCGTCGAGCACCATGGCCGTCACCAGCCGATGCCGTTCGAGGCCTACAAGCCCTCGGGCACGACCTTCGCCACCCGCCTGGTCACCCTCACCAAACCCGTCACGCCCACCGGCAACGACGCCCTGTTCGCCCCGCCCCGGCTCGCGGTGCCCCAACGTGTGGACGAGCCGCAGCTCACCGGCCAGGCCGCGGTCACCATGCCGGTCCAGGTGTGGTTCGACGCCTGGCGGCGCCGTGACCGGGTGCTGCGCTACCGCGGCCGGTGCATCGTCTGCGGCTGGCTGCTCTGGGCCTTCGACGACGGGGACAACGACCCCCGCGGCGCACTCAGCGACTTCACCGCCGGGTTCAGCCTGGATCCCACCGGCTACGACCTCACCGGCCCCGAGGTCGGGCTCTGCAGCGGCTGCGCGAACGACGCCGAGCGCTACCGAGCCGGGTGGGCCATGGCCCGGACCCACTGGAGCGAGCCCGTGATCATCCCCGCCGTGGCCCCGGCCGCCTAGCCACCACGAGGCTCCCTCGATCCACGAGGCTTCGGCTGGAGGCGAGATTAGCGGGCCAAGGTCGGCGATCGTCTCGCGCAGTACTGTATGCGGCCACCACCAGTCGGGACGTGCGCCGATCAGATCCCCGACACCGCCGACCGAGGTGGTAGCGGCTGGGCGGAACGAGCAGCGGGAGGGCGGTGGGATGCCGCGCGGGGCGCGGGCCGCTCGCGGGGTGGCTGGCCCTCGATCCTGGACGGCCGCGACTGGCCCCGGCACAACCCCGGGCCCCGCTCGCACCGGTATCGGAAAGGGCAGCAGCAGGACGGGGCCGGGGTTCGTGCGGGTCTGCGCCGACCGGCCGTCCCGGGACGGATCGGGCCAGCACCGCCCGGCGGCCACCGCGCCGCCGGGCGGCTCGATCTTCTTTGTGTGAAGGACGGATCCGTTTATGACCACGACCGTGCTGCCCGCTACCGCCGCCGATGACAGCGATCGTCCCCGCCACGGCGAGCTCGACGAGACCGCCGAGGGTTTCGCCGGCCTGCCCGGCTCCACCGTGGGGCCGTTGTTCGCCACGCAGAGCGCGCTGCGCTTCGACTACGTCGACCCCGCCCAGTTGATCGACAACCCGCGCAACCTGCGCACGAGCATCGCCGATGTCGAGGACCTCAAGGCGTCGATGGCCGTCGTCGGGATCCTCTGTCCCCTGGTCGTGGTGCCGGTCACCGAGCACCCCGACCAGCTGATGATCATGATCGGGCACCGGCGGAAGGCCGCCGCTCTCGCGCTGGAGTTCCCGCTGGTGCCGTGCATCGTCGCGCCGGACGAGGGCGCCGCTGCGGGCATCATCGCGCAGCTGGCCGAGAACGGTGACCGGGTCGGGCTGACCGCGACCGAGGAGGCCGAGGGTTTCTACCAGCTCACCCTGCTCGACTGGTCGGCGGAGAAGATCGCGAAGGCCCGCAACACCAGCACCGCGAAGATCAAGCAGTCCCTGTCGTTGCGGGCGCTACCGGAGGCCGCCCGCACCGCCGCCGATGCCGGGGCGCTGACCTTGGACGACGCCGCCCGTATGGCCGAGTTTTCCGACCAGCCTGCCGCCATGAACCGGATCTTGAAGGCCGCCCCGGGGTGGGGGTTTCGGCACGCGGTGGCCACCGAACGCTCGAAGCAGACCTATGCGGCGGCCAAGGAACGTGTCAAGGCCGAGCTGGTCCTGGCGGGGGTGAAGATCACGGGGAAGCCGAAGGGGTTCGGTTACCCCGATTGCCCGGCCGTCGACGCCCGCCAGCTCGAAGATGCCGCTGGTGAGCCCCTGGATGTCGAGCAGGTGCGCACCGCGCCCGGGTTCGCCGCGTTCATCGACAAGAACCTCGACACTGCGCGGGCGGTCGTCTACTGCGTCGACCCGGGCGAGTACGGCTACACCAAACGCCAGCCGTACGGGCACCGCTCGGCGCTGTCGGACGAGGAGAAGGCCGCCCGGGAGCAGGCCGAGGCCGAGAAGGCGGCGCGCCTGGAGGCGCTGACAATCGCTTCCGGGGTGCGCGCGGAGTTCTATCGGCAGACCTACACCGCCACGAAGATGATCCGCAAGCTGTTCCCGTACGCGCTGCGCGACGCCGTCGCCGGCACCGGGGGCTACTTCAACGACGTCGACGACCTCTACCCCGCGCTCGGCGGCGTCGACGGGGACGCCCTCGCCGTGGCGAAGGAGGATCTGCTGCGCCGCTGCCTGGTGGCGAAGTGGATCGTGCGGCACGAGCGCAACCTGCGCCAGGCCAACGACGGCTGGAGCGGCTACCTCGACGACGATGCCGCCGCGCTGTGGCTCGACCTGCTGGTCGCCGACGGCTACGCGCTGTCCGACGCCGAAACGGCGCTGCGCCGCGACGTCACCCCCGACCCGGTCGTCGAAGCCGACCCCGCCACCGAAGACCTCGACGACCCCGAGGCCCCGGAGGACGGCGAGAGCACGCCGGAGGACTTCGCTGCTGACGAGCTCGTCGACGAGGACGGCGGCCAGGGCGAGGAGCTGGCCGAGGTCGTGGCCTTGCCGACCGCCGCCGAGGGTCCCGAGTCGCTGGCGGCCTGATCAGCCCACCCCACCGCGGCAACCCGCGAGGGTTCGGGCCGTCCTCCACGCGCTCGCCTCCCTCTTACTTCTTCTCTTTCTTGTCTTCCGCCAGGGCGGGAGATCTGCACCCGTTCGCGGGGTGCGGTTCTCCCGCCCTTTTTTCGTTTCTGGAGACCTCTTGTGTCTGTCACGTTGACTGATCTGTTCTGCGGCGCCGGCGGGTCCGCGTCCGGCGCCGAGCTCGTCGACGGCGTCCGCACGGTGATCGCCGCGAACCACTGGGATAAGGCGATCGCCACCCACGAGCACAACCTGCCGCATGCCGCCCACGACTGCGCCGACATCTCCCAGATCGACCCGCGCCGCTACCCGGCCACCGACCTGCTCTGGGCCTCGCCGGAGTGCACCAACCACTCCCAGGCCAAAGGTGTGCGCGAGGCCGACAAGATCCCCGACCTGTTCGGCGAGATCCTCCCGGATGACGCGGCCGAACGCTCGCGGGCGACGATGTGGGACGTCGTGCGGTTCGTCGAAGCGAAGTGGCTCGCGGCACGGCCGTACAAGGCGTTCGTCGTGGAGAACGTCGTCGAGGTCGTCAAATGGATCCCCTACAGCGCGTGGCGCACCGCGCTGACCGGGTACGGCTACTGCCTGCACACCGTGTACATGAACTCGATGTTCGCCCAGGCCGGCGGCGACGGTGCCTGCCAGTCCCGCGACCGCTGGTACACCCTCGGCCACTTGAAAACGTTGGGCCGGTGCCCGGATCTGCGGCGCTGGACCCGCCCGAAGGCGCGGTGCGAACGCTGCGGGCGCACGCAGACGCCGATCCAGGCGTGGAAGAACCCGAACCAGCAGTGGGGCCGCTACGGCGCCCAGTACGTGTGGCGCTGCCCCGCCACGGCGTGCCGCGGCAACCGCGTCTACCCGAACGTCTTGCCCGCCGCCGCGGCCATCGACTGGGCCCTGACCGGCACCCGCATCGGCGACCGCAAGAAACCACTCGCGGGCAAGACGATGACCCGCATCGAACAAGGCCTCGAAAAGTACGCGCGGCCGATGATGGTGCCCGCCGGAGGCACCTGGCGCACCAGCGCGACGCCGATCGACGCGCCGATGCCCGCCCGGACCACCCGCGAAACCGACGCCCTCGCCATCCCCGACCTGCCCACGCCGCTGGTCGTCGCCTTGGAAGGCCGGGCCACCGTCGCGCACGTGCGGCCCGTCGACCGGCCGTTGCGGGCGCAGACCGGCCGCCACCAGGACGCCCTGGTGGTGCCGATGCGTAACCACGGCGTGGCCCGCCCCGCGCACACGGATCCGCTGCCCACGGTCACCGCGGCCGGCAACCACCACGCGCTGCTGTCCTGGCCCCAGCTGCTCGTGCCGTACTACAGCACCGGCAAAGCACGACCCGTCGCCCAGCCGCTCGGCGCCCTGTCGACCGTCGACCGGTACGGCCTGCTCGATCCGGAGGCCCCGGTACTGGATGTGATGGACTGCCTGTTCCGGATGCTGGAGCCCCACGAGATCAAGACCGGGATGGCGTTCGCCCCCGCCTACACGATCCTGGGCACCCGCCGCGAAAAGGTCCGCCAAGCTGGCAACGCCGTCACACCCCCGGCCGCCCGCGATCTGATCGCAGCCCTGGTCGAGACCATCACCGGCCAGGAACCGACTTTCCGGCAGGCCGACTACTCCCTCGCCGCCGGTCCCGCATGAACGCCGACGAGCACACCCGCGGCGACACCATTTTCACTGTGCGGCATCCGGACACGGTGCTCGTGGACGAGCTCACCGCGTTCCTCAACGAGCGCAGCGAACCGTCGGGCGCCGACACCGTCGAAGTCCTGATGCAGCTCATCGCCGCCAGCGGACGGCCCCTACTCACCCGCCCCACCACCGACCTCGAGGCCGAGGTGGAACTCGACCGCTACGGCCTGATGACCGCACGGGTCACCACCGACGACGGCACCACCGTGCAGGTCTACCAGCCCACCAGCGGGCTCGCCGACCTGCGCATCGACATCACCACCGACGACGGCGACGACCTCGGCGTGGCGATCACCGTCAACGGCCGGCCGGTCCTCGACGCGATGACCTGCACCACCGGCACCACCGTTCCTCACGATCTGCAGCTCAACGGGCCGGTCCGCCGCCGATAGCCGCGCGATCTCGCCAACTGAGGCCCGCGACGATCCGCCGCGCGACCCGCCCCGCCCGGGGGCTGCTGGATCCGCACGGCTTGTCCTGCTACCCGCGAACACGACGAGGAGTTTGTTCATGTCCCTGATCGACTACGAGCCACCGGCGATCGAGCCGGACGCCGAACCGGTGCAGATCGATACCGTGTCGGCCGACCTCGAGTACGGCTCGCACACCTTCGGCCGCCAGCTCACCACCTTCCTCGGCCAGCTGCTGCACGAGCAGATCACCCCACCCGTCTACAGACGCAACCCCAGCGACCGGCGGGCGTGCCCGTACGCGATGTCGTACGAGTTCACCGCCGCCGGCCACCGGGTGCGGGTGGTCGCCTTCGAGGACCCGCGCGGTCTTCCCGCGTACGCGATCTGGCTCGGCGGCGAGCGCGTCGACTTCGAGCTGCCCCGCTTCGGCGAGTACGCCTGGCAGGTCGCCCTCGGCGTCTGGACGGCCATCCGCGACCGCCCACCCGCCCACACCACGACCTGCACCGCCGACGGGGCGGGCAGCGCGGCGGTGCGGTCGTGACCCGGCCAACCCGGCAGCAGACGTTTGCCGCGTTCCGGCAGCTCGCCGACATCAACGCCGGGCGTCTGCGCGGGCAGAGCGTGGCTCGCGGCCACGCCGTCATGATCGCGGCCGGGACGCTCGACGACGAGGCCGCCGCGATCCTGCACGCCAGCCTCTACCCGAAGCCCGGCATCACGCTCGGCGCCGACCGGATCGTGTACGTGGCGTCGTGCGACGGCACCCCGGTCGCGTGGGTCACCCGTACCGCCCACGTCGTGCTGCCCGCCGGATCGCTGAGCGCCTACCAGAAGCGTCAGCAGACCTTCGCGGCCGACGCCTTCGCCCAGCTGACCCGCCGCGCGATCCGCATGCTCGCCGCCCTCGCCGACGCCGAGACCGACCGCATGGGCCTCGAGGTCCCGGCCGGCGCGAGCAGCACGCGGGTCCTGGTCGCCGACCGCGCCGATCCGACCGTCGCCACCTGGACCGCGATCAACGCCGACCCCGTCGCCAGCCGCGAGCACCTGCGCACGGTGACCGGCGCCGACCAGGACGTGCTGATCATCGAGGTGATCGGCTACGGCCATTACGGCCGCCACGTCGACGAGGTCGACCTGGAGGTGCTCTGCGCGCTGGAGGCCATCGCCGACAGCGCGGATGTGCCCGTCACGCTCGTCGGAGATTGGCTACACCAGGAGGGTGGCAGCAGCACCCGCGTGCCCGCCGAGGCGTTGCCGGCCGCCTTCGCCGACGCCTACGCGGGCATGTTCCCGCGCTGGAAGGCCTACGCCGCCGTCGAACGCGAGGCCCGTGGCTGGACCACCGTCCTGACCGAGGCCGGCATCCCGCTGGAGCTGTTCGACCTCGACGCCTTCGCCGACCAGCTGCGCCAGCACGCCCGCTACGGGCTGCCCGTCGACGGGCGCGGCATTGCTGTGTTCCGCCGCCCGACCACCAGCGGCAAGGACTAACCCGATGCCCGACACCCTGACGTTGCGCCTCTTCGACGGCGAGCTCCAGGCCCCGCAGACCGTGTCGGCCGACGGCACGGTCACCTACCGGCTCGACGGCGTCCACATGCACGGCACCATCACCTTCACCCCGCACCTTCGCGCCGGCCAGGCGGTTCCCGACCGGCTCGTCATCCGCTGCGGCGCCGGGCAGCATCTCCTCGCCGACCGCCTCCATGATCTGCCCGTCGTCAACGGCGTCACGCTTGTCGGCGGCGCCGACCAACTCGACCTGACCGACCACAATTGGGCCGAGAGGCTACAGCTGACGCCCCGCGACGCCGTCTCATCGGTGCTGGCGGTGCAGGCCGTCTGGTACGCGCGTGAGGTGTGCCGCCACCTCGCGGCCCACTACCGGCGCCTCGATATCCCCAGCCTGCATGCCGCTGCCGCCCGCCACAGCGCCGGCCGGCGGCTGGCCGACTGCGTTCACCAGCAGATCCGGCCCGCCCACGCCCTGTGGACCGAGGTCGGTGGCGAGCTCGCCGCCGCGCAGCAGCTCGCCGCCGAACTGCAGCACCTGTCGGCGCTGCGGCTCCTGCCGACCCCGACCTGTAGCCGGGCTGAGGCTCTCGACGGGGTGTACATCAGCAGCGACGACGACGGCGACTGGCTCACCTGCCCTCGCTGTGACCAGCCCACCGCCCCGATCACCCCGGGAGCCGGACTCACCGGGCTGCTCGCCTGGCACGCCGAGCACCGCTGCCCACCCCGCACGCCCTGACATCCCCGGCCAGGCCCCGCTCGATCCGCGAACCGCCGAAGCCTCCGGCCCCGTGCCCACCCGGAGCGGGCGCCGGCCGGGCCGCCGGATCGCCACTTCGCATCTCTTGTCGCGTTAGGAGCGCCATCGGTGATCACCATCTCGCACACACACGCCACCGGCACCGTCATCTCCGGATCCCGCCGCGGCGACGGCGTCCTGCCCCTCGTCGCCCAGCACGGATTCCGCTACTCACGACAGTCACAGATCATCTACCTGCGCGGGACCCGCGACCGCGACGCTCCGGTCGCACGCATCAACGCCGCCGCCGCAGCGCTACGCGAGCACGGCTTCGCGGTGTCGGTCGAGATCGACGACCAGTGGCGGCCCGCCGCCGAGCGCGAAGCCGCCGCCGCGCACCGAGCCGGTGAACGCGCCGAGCGCTACGACCAGCACGCCGACACCGCCGCCGCCCGCCGTGACGCCCGCCAGCACGCCGCCGAGCAGACCTTGGACGTCATCCCGGCCGGGCAGCCGCTGCTGCCGGGCCACCACTCCTACCACGGTGACCGCGCCCGCCGCGAACGCGCGTTCGCGAACCTCGACGCCGCCCTCACCGCCAGCCGGGAGGCGACCGCGTGGGCCGGGCGCGCCGACGCGGTCCGCGCGCACGCCGCCCGCCTGGAGGATCCGCGGGTGGTGATGCGCCGCCTCGAGACGCTGAACGCTGAGCTCCGCGCCCGCCAGCGCGAGCTCGACGCCGCACCGAGCGTAGAAGACACCGGCGACGCCCCTCAACATCATATTCGCCGCGAGATCGACCGGCTCCGCGAGAACATCGCCCACCAGCAGCAGATCCTCGCCCAGCACGCGGCTGACGGCACCTTCCACGCCTGGGGCCCGCAGAACCTGACGACCGGAGACCAGGTGCGCGGGATATCCGGCTGGCACCGGGTCACGCGCGTCAACCGCAAATCGGTCAGCCTCGCCAACACCGACTGGCCCCAGAAGCTGACCTTCGACAAGATCCACGGCCGCCGCCGCGACGGCCTGCAACTCGACACCCCGGCCGGTGAGCCCTGGCCGGTCGACCTCGCCCGCACCGTCGCCCGCTGGCACCACGTTTCCCACCACGCCACGGGACATGCCGCCAGCAGCCCGGCCGAGCAGCAGAAGGCCCGGCACGCCGACAACGCCCGCCGCCTCGTGCACGGCCTCGACCTGAACGCCGGCGACCAGCAGACCGCCGCGTTCTGGCCCACCGCCGACACCCCGCACGCCCTGCACACCCGACGCCGGCTCGCCGCCGCCTACCTCGCCGTCTACGACCGCCTACAAGCCGGCGAACCCGTGCCCGCCATCGCCGCCAGCCTCATCCCGGACCGCGACGCAGCGGCGTGGACGATGCCCGACGGCGACCCCGTCGACCGCAAACCCGCCCAGCTCACACCAGGTGACATCGTTGTCGGACTGTGGGACACCGGGCCGCACGGCCGCGAGCTGTGGCCCCACTTCCAAGGCCCCGTCGCCCACATCGGCGACCTCGTCGAGCGGCACGGCCGGACCTGGGTGACCGTCACCTTCACCGACGGCACCGACCGAGAAATACGCGCCGACCGCTGGCTCGCCGTCCACCCCACCGCTCGCCAATAACCCTCAGTTCCAGACCGTCGCCACCCCGCATCGCCCGCTCGGCAATCTCGCCGGCCGGGCGATCTTTTGTTTCCAGGAGAGGAACCTGCTGTGCCCGACACCACCCCCTCGTTCGCCGTCGGCGACAAAGTGATCTGCAACCCCGAAGAGACCCCAGCCAAATACCACGGCCTCGTCTTCACCGTCGAGAAGATCCTGCCCGTCAACATCGCGATCCGCCCGCTCGGCGGCGGCCGAGGCCTGCGCATCCACCCGTCACTGCTGCTGCCCGCGCCCGCCGACGGCACTACCCCCGCCGCGAACGCGGTCACCGTCCCGTTCCACCCGATGCTGTCGCCCGGAGCAGCCGTCACCGTCGCCTCGCCCCGCTGGAAAGGCGGCAACGGCCTCTACATCGTCCTCAACGACAACGTCGACACTGTCCGGCTCGCCCTGCTCGGCGGCGACGAGCACCGCGTCTGGACGAAGGTCCCGCGCAGCTGGATCACCGCCGTGGACCAGCAGGCCATCCTCGACGCGGTCGCCGGCCTGCGGCGGCCCGCATGACCCGCCCCACCCCACCCGGGGCTGATCACGACGAAGGCGCCCGACCGGCCGCGCGCAGGGCGCTGCGGGCGGCGGCGCTGCACTACGCCGCATCCGGAATCCCGGTGATGCCCCTGCACACCCCGTACCGGGGCGGCTGCACCTGCACCGCCGGACGTGAGTGCGGCTCGGCGGGAAAACATCCGCACCTGCGCCACGGCCTGCACAACGCCTCCACCGACCCCGCCACGATCTGCTCCTGGTGGGCCAGGTGGCCGCACGCCAACGTCGGCCTGGCCACCGGCACCGGCCTCGACGTGTGCGACGTCGACACCCCCGACGCTCTGCGCCGGCTCCTCGACCTGCTCGACGTCGTCCGGCCCGCTGGACCCCTCGTCCGCACCGGCCACGGCTGGCACCTCTGGTACGCCAGCACCGGGCTGTCCAACCGGGTCGGGATCATCCCCGGCGTCGACTGGCGCGGCACCGGCGGCCTCGTCGTCGCCCCACCCTCGCTACACGCCACCGGACGCCGCTACCGGTTCACCCAGCCCTACATCGGTTCGCTGCCCGGCGTGCCACCGGCTCTTAGACCGCTGGTCGCTCGGCCACGCCGGGAGCCGGTCAGCCGGACCGTCCATGAGGCGCCGGAGATGGGTGACCTCGCCAGTTATGGGCTCGCCGCGTTGGCCGGAGAGATCAGCCGGATCCGCGCCGCACCGCGGCCTGCCTATTCCGGCGGTCAGCGGGTCAGCGCCGGGGGCCGTAACGACGCTTTGGTGCGGGCGGCTTTCCGGCTCGGGCAGCTCGCCGAGGCTGGGAGCCTGGACCAGCAGACGGTGTGGCCGCAGCTGATTGAGGTCGCCCGCGCCGTCGGCCTCTCCGGCGCCCAGGCGCGGCGCACGATCGCCTCTGGTTGGAGGGCCGGGCTGCGACATCCGCGTCCCCCGGCCGAGCGGGTGCGTCGCTGACGAGGGCCACCGGCGGCCTGGCCAGGGACTCTCATATTCTCTGGCCTGGCCGCACGGGTGGCCTGGCAAGCTGCTGGAGTTGAGCTACGCGTGTTCCGCCACCCGTTGCCGCAGAAGGTCGACGTAGTCCGGACGAAGCACGTGCTCGATGCGGGGGCGTTTGCCATTATTGATGGCGCTGACGTAGTCACGCAGGTGCTGGGGATTCTTGCCGGACCATCCGTGGGTGAGTGCCCAGGCCTGCATCGCGTCACCGTTCAGGGAGACACCGGCGTCATGCAGGGCAAGCAAGGCGCCCACAACGACGTTCTTCTCGTGTCCTCGTGCCGCGATGGTGTTGTAGGTGACGCCCTTGGTCATATCCTTCAGCGCTTCCACGACGAGAGGGTCGAGCCCTGGTGTGCTGTCTTCCCATGCCGAGCCGTCGCCGAGAATAGTGGGGTGGGCTGCCAGCACCCAGGGTCGGAGTTTGTCTTCGTTGTAGGTGATGACGCACAGCGCGCGGATCCGGTGGCGGGCGGAATGAACGAGTTCGCTGATGTCGTCCATGTCGGCCCAGGCCATGAGTACCGGGCCGTGCCCGTGAACGTGGGCGCCCCCGCGTGCGGAGGTGCGCCTGACGTTGCTATCGCGGTTGACGAGCTGTTCCAGCTGGGGGCAGTTGCGCAGATTGGACTTCTGGCTCGTCCAGACGGTGAGAGTGTCGCCCTCCTGCATATGCTTGCGGCACCAGGCGATGGCGGCGCTGATGCCCTCGTCGTCATAGCTGGCGACGGCGGTCGGATGGTCCCCGTTGGGTTCGAACATGCTGGTCTTCTGGCTCCTAGTCGGTAGGGATTCACATGTAGAAGGCGTAGCGGGCCTGGGGCCGATCGTGGGGGCCGAGGTAGCGCAGGATCTCGCCGACGCGGTCGGCGGTGCGCAAGGTGATGGGAAGCCTGCCGTCGAGCTGGGTCTGGTTCCAGTTCATTTTGGTCAGCGCCAGCAGCTCTTCAGCGAGCGCTTCAGGGCTGGACTCGGCCTCGACGAAGCGGAACGGCAGTGGCCTGGGTACGTACATGCCGGGATAGGCGTGGTAGAAGGCGATGCTGCCGCGGGTGTAGAGCGTGTGCCGGGTCTTGTCGACGCTGAGCAGGGTGCCGCGCAGCGGCGGGTTGTCGCCGTGGCGGTAGAGGCGCACGGGGTCGCTGGCGGGCAGCCAGAGCATTTCGAGCAGGTCGATGCCGCAGGCATCGGCGGCGTCGCGGAAGCCGGCGAGCTCGTCGCGGGTGTACGACGATGTCTTGTGCAGCACGACGCGGGCGGGCAGGGTGCGGTGCTCGTTGCGGTAGCGGGTGAGGGCGTCGGTGAGCAGGTTCGTGGCGTCGGTGCGGTTGAGGTGGGGCTGCAGGTCGTGGCGCGAGACCTTGGCGGGAGCGCCGCGGACGATGACGCCGTCGCCGCGCTGATTGAAGACCTGGGCGACGCTGGTCTCCAGGGTGGTGTTGTCGCCGTTGCGGAAGAAGGTGATGCCGACGTAGCAGCTGGTCAGGTCACTGGCCTCGCGCGGGAGGCGCCAGGGCACGCCGCCGGCTTTGTAGTAGAGGGCGGTGTGCAGGTTCCAGGCGCGGGTGGCTTCGTCCTGCACGCGCGGTTTCTCGGTGTTGACCGGTTTGAAGGTGGGGTCCCAGGTGGTGCGGCGCAGGACCTGGATCGGGACGTGGTAGCGCATGGCGCGGGCTTTGAGCAAGGCGCGGAAGTCGTCGACGGGTTCGGGTAGAGGGGCCTTCTTCCACGGCGCGTCCGCGTCAACCTCGCGGGTGGGTCGTTCGGCGAGTTCCTCAGGCCGGGCGATGAGCACAACGTCGCAGCCCGGTTCCTCGTCGAGGATGGCGAGTTCGGCGAGGTAGAGCTCAACGGCGGCGGTGACGGCGTCCTGGGCTTTGAGTCCTTCGAGTTGCCGTAGGTCGCGGTCACGGATGGTGCGTTGCAGTCGGGGGTCCCAGTCGAAGCGGGACTGGAAGCCGGTGGCGGTGGCGAAGCCGGGGAACGGGACGAACAGGTGTCCCAGGCGGCTGTCCTTGGCCTCGATCGGATGGGTGCATTTGTCGAGCCAGCGGCGCAGTCCCTGCACGGCGGCCGGGGTGCCGATGATGCCGGCCCGGATGGTGCGCACGGCGGTGTTGGTGGCATCGGCGGGGCCGTAGTCGGTGATCCCGTGACGGGGGTCGATGTGCCGGGCGCCCGCGCCGAATTCCAGGTTCGGCTCGTCGAGGATAGTCAGTTTCATCGCGGCACCTCGAACAGGGCGAGTTCGTCCTCGTCGGCCTCGTTGACGGGGTCGGCGAGGGGTTCGGGCTCGGCGTCGTCGGCGGGCTTGCGCGGGTCGACGCGCCAGGCCTTGTCGTCGATGCCTTTGTCGGTGTCGAAGGTCTGCAGGGTGCCGTAGGTCAGGATCGTGTCGCGGAAGGTGAGGGTGTCGTCGTCGCCGTGAAGGTAGTGCGCCCACATGCGGGTCTGGTGGTAGACCGCCGGATTGCGGTCGAGGCGCTTGATTCCGGCGAGGTACTCCGACAGGTAGTAGGAGTCGTTGCGGCCGTCGCGGGTGTAGTGGTAGGTCGGCACGAGCGCGCAGTGCCAGGTGCCGTCGATGTCGAGGAACTGCCATTCCAACCCGGCGTGCAGGCAGTAGCTGATCTCGGCGGGGTTGTTCTTCTTGTACTTCGGGGTGAAGACCTGCCGGGCACGGCCGCTCGCGCTACGGATGCTGCGTGCGTTCAGGTCGGGTGTCGCCCGCCAGTAGATGATCTTCCTGCCGTCGTGCCAGGCGCAGTCGGCGGCCACGTCGGCGCGCAGGGCGTTGTTGAGCAGCTGCACCAGCCAGCGCTGCCGGGTCTCGTCGCCGTCCCACTGGGCGAGCGGCATCTGCTTGCTTCGCCCGATGATGAGCTTGCCGAGCGCCGACTTCTCCGGGGCACGCCAGGTGTAGATGCGGTCGCCTCGCAGGATGAAGTCCTCGGCGATGGGAAGGTCGGGGTGCTCGGTGCGCTGGCGGCGGAAGACCTCGCGCGGGTCCTGAGTGTCGATGGCGGCGTAGTAGAGGGTGGTCGGGATGGTGACAGGGAGCAGGTTGCTGGTGAGCGTCTCGGGCCGGTCCTCGGCGACTGGGACGTGGGCATCGCCGTGCGGGTCCGCGAGCGCGAGCAGCCGCGGAGCGGCCGAGCGGTCGAACGTCTGGGTGTTCTTGTCGAAGTCGATGCGCCGCGACGCTCGGCGCTCGGGGTCGGCGAACCAGCCCTGCACATGCATCCACCAGGCCTCGCCGGTCTCCGGGTGCGAGCAGACGAGCAGGACCGGCACGGACGCGCTCATCCAGTAGTCGATGTCGGCTCGATCGCACAGGAAGTGGAACCCGTCGGTGTCTTCGCCGGGGAAGCGCCGCTCGCCCTTGCCTTTGCTCTGCACGGACAGAGTGCGGTTGGCGACTTCGCCGGTGACCGCGTTGCGCAGCTCGATCTCGCCGTCGATGCCGGCGTCGGTCTTGCGCTCGTGCCAGACGAAGCCCATCTCGTAGACGCGCTGGTGGATCAGCGCGATCGCACCGTCACCGGTGTGGGCGCTCTTGTCGATCTTTTTCACCAAGCCGTCCTCCGCGTGCCGAGCTTGACGCCCGCCCCGTGACAGGGGCCGGGGCGCGGGACTCAGAGGCTGTCGAGTCCGGCAACCACCATACGGCGGGGGTACGACAAAACTGGCTTTCGTCCATTGCGCGCGAAGCCAATCAAGATCATCCTGGAGGGTCGTGCTCGGCGAGGGGGATTTCGACCTCGATGTTCCAAGAGGCGGCCTCTGAACGATCGCCTGTTGATCAAGGGTGCGTTCTCGCTCATGGAGTCGGGCTTCACGTCCATGGAGCCGGGTTTCGCGTTCGTCGAGTGGGTGGCGCCGCTGGTCGACGGCCCCGCGATCCTCGTCGAGGGCGGCTTGGCGTTGCGCGGCCTGCTGCTCGTGACGATCGGCAGCCTCGGCGCGACGATCCAGCTCGCCAGCACGCCGGTCGGTTTCTCATCCCCGGCACCGCAGCGCGTACGCATTACGTCATCCTCGCCGACCGGGATCGTCCGGGACCCGCCCGGCGAAAGGGCCGCACGGGCCGTCCTAGCCCGGCTTCCGCAGGTGCCGAACCCATTGGCGGCGCTCCTCTCGCTGTAGTTGCGTGCGATCGGGCTCGTGCGGGCGGCCGTGCGATCCGTGTGGTGTCATGGCGCCGCTGCTGAGGCCCTGAAGGTCAGCCCACCCGGGCCGGGGCCTACCAAACCCCGGCAGAACATCTTGGCACCCGTGTCTCGCTGCGCTCGACGCCAAGATCTTCTGCTCGATCAGGGTTTGGCGCCCCGGGCCCATGGGCGGGCTCTGACCGGTCCGTCAGCGCGACACCCCGGACCACCGGCCCTGCGGCCGGACACCTTCGGTTCCGAGCGGTGCCGCACCCGGATCTTCCGCGAGGAGCCACCGCCATGCAGTTCGATCTCACCTTCGAGGGCAACGTCGCCGACCACCCCGAGGTCCGCTTCACTCCGGCCGGCAACGCCCTGTGCCGGTTCCGGGTCGGCCACAACACCCGTCGGCGGACCAACGCCGGCGAGTGGGTCAACGGTCCGACCATCTGGTTCACCGTCACCGCTTGGCGCGAGCTCGCCGAACGCGTGGCCGAGAGCATCCGGATGGGTGACACGGTCATCGTCACCGCCCGCAACGACCTGTCGGTGTTCGCCTACACCAACCGCACGACCAGCAACCCGGCCGCCGACCTCCAGGTCACCGCCGCCAACGTCGCGATCAGCCTGCGCTTCGCCGAGGCCCAGTCGATGCGCAAGCCCAAGCCCGCCAGCGCCAGCGCCAGCGCCGAGCAGGGTTTCGAGGACCCGTGGGACACCCAGGCCGCCGCCGAGCTCGACGCCGAGCCGGTCGGCTGAGCAGCCCCGCGCCGGGCCGGACATCCGGCCCGGCGCATCCGCCGCCCGCCTGTCCCACCTCTCCTCTGGAGCCTTCTCATGTCGATGTTTTCCGTCCTCGTCGAAGGACGTCTCACCGCTTCGCCGACCGCCGGCGCCACCCGCGACGGTCGCGAGTTCGTGCAGTTCCCGATCGTGCACAAGGACCGCTACCGCGACCACACCGGCGCCTGGCGCGACTCGCGCGCGATGTTCTTCGAGGTTCTGTGCTGGGGCGAGCTCGCCGCCCGCGTCCGCAACCTGGTCCGCGGCGATCAGGTCCTGGTCGAGGCGGGGCAGTTGCTGCCGTACCTCAACGACTCCGACCTGCCCGCGTTGAAGATGCAGGCCCGCAACGTGTCGGTGTCGATGCGCTTCACCGAGGCCCACGCGGGCCCGGCGGTGCGGCAGCGTCCCGGCAACGTCGTAGTCACCGCCGACGGCGAGCGCTACGCCGCCGACGTCTACCCCGAGGCGGTCACCGACCGCGAACTCGTCCACCACAGCCGCTGACGACGATGTCCGGGTTCGGCCACCTCCGGGTGGCCGAACCCCGTGTGACGAAAGGAGGCGTCGTGGTGGAGGGCGTCTACATCCCGGCCTCGCATGACGGGGTCGTCTACCGGCCGGGCGCGGTCGAGCGTCATCACGGTGATCTTGTGTGGCCCGGTCGCCTCGTCGTCGAGGGCAGCTGGCCGTACGCGTCGCCGGAATCGTGCCGTGACACCTCGCCCGGCGGGATCTGGATCGGCCCCACCGGCAGCGAGGTCCTGGTCTGCGCCGGCTGCGGCTTGGACGGCACCTGATGAACCAAACGGGCGCCGAGCCGCACCCGCTTCGAAGGGGCTGGCTCGGCGCCGCGCGTCCTCACCCCATGCCCCGTGCCGATGCCCCGCTTTGGCCATCTGAATCTTCACGTCGAAGGAGTTGTCATGGTCGTTGTCGAGCTGGAGGACGCCACGTTCGCCGTGGTGCGCAACGCCGTTCGCCTCGCGTTGCACCAGGCGGTCGAGCAGCTGCGCACGCTGACCGAGGAACAGGTGCTGCACCGCCACTACGGCCGCGAGCTCGAGGCCGCTGCGCTCAACGACCTGATCGCGGTCGCTCTGGAGAGCGTGGACGAGCACCACGACGCGCTCAACACGGTCGACGCGCACCAGCGATGTTCAAGCGGTTAGAGGGTGGCGACGTAGAGGCCGTCCATTGCCTGCTTGGCCGACATCCACAGACGGGCCGTCTCGCTCTGGCCGGCCTGAGCGGCTTTCACCCATTCCGCCGAGACGTACTTGCCGCGGTCGTCGGCCAGCTTGTTGACCGCCGCGCGCAGCTGCGTGCCCTTGACAGCGTTGCCGGTCTTGGTGCCGCATGCGCGGGCCTGGCGCGCGTCTTCGATGTCCGAGCACGCGCCGTCGACGCGGTCGAACACCTCGAACGCGTCGCTTTCCAGTTTCTCCTGGCGTGCTTGCTCGGCGGCGGCTTTGCGGTCCTGCTCGGCCTTGGCCGCTGCCGCCTGCTCTGCGGCCATGCGGTCTGCTTCGGCCTTGCGCGTGGCTTCGGCCGCGGCAACGCGATCCGCCTCGGCCTTACGGGACGCTTCGGCCTGTGCCTGACGCTCGGCCTCGACCTGTCGGGCGGAGGATGCGGCGGACTCGCGCGCGTCGGCGGACTGCTGGGCGGCGAGTTGTGCCTTGTAGGCGGGGGTGGTGCCGTACCACGCTCCCAGTGCGGTGATGCCGATCAGCCCAGCGGTGACGGTTCCTGCGGCGGCGAGCGTGATCTTGGTTGCTGTGCGCACCTCGTCCTCCTCTGCCCTGCCCAGGGGGCGTGCTCTATCCCGGGTGTTGCAGCTACTCCCTTCGGCAGA
Source organism: Actinoplanes oryzae (assembly GCF_030757795.1). Classification (GTDB taxonomy): domain Bacteria; phylum Actinomycetota; class Actinomycetes; order Mycobacteriales; family Micromonosporaceae; genus Actinoplanes. The sequence continues at coordinate 17,628 of NZ_JAUQWH010000072.1, read as the reverse complement.
CGACGGCCGAAGCTTCGGCACTTGCGCGCGGGCCGAACTGATTCGCGGTGTGCGCGACGCGCTGGCGGCGGACTGTCGTTCGGGGGTGGTCCCGGCCGGGGACCCGGGCGCCGGGTTGCGTGGTGCGGGTGCCGGTGCCGCGCTGGCCATTGCGATGGTGACCGGCCCGCCCGCGGCCCGCAAGAGCCGGTCACCATGCGGGCCGGGCGCGGCCCGGCTTCGCCGTGCGCTGCGCCGCCGCGCCCGCCCGCGTGCCCCGGCTTTCTTGCCCGCCGCCTGGACTGGCCGGTCCTTCATCGCCGGTCAGCGCGGCAACCCCGGGCACCGCAACCTCCTCCAACCCGGCAGCCGCACGATCAGTCACCCGCCGGGAGGCACCCGATGTTCCAGCCCACCGATCGCCAGCCGCCCTCGTCGCGTTCGTTCGTCCGGGTCGCGCCGGGCCGGCGTACCCCGTTCGTGCGCTGCGGGGAGAAGGAGGTCTACAACCCGGCCAGCCCCGCCGACATGGCCGAGCTGCGCACCGTCCAGACCTACCGCCAGCGGTAGACCACCCGCATGACCGCAGGGCCGGACCCCTGGGGTTCGGCCCTGTCCGCATGTTCGCGCTCCCTGTCCGCGCGCCGTCCACCCGCGCCGGGCAGGTGCCCCCGTTTCTTGTGTGCGGTCACGGCGCGTCGAGCGGCGGCGGCACGTCCTGCCGTGCCGTGTCCGTCCCGGCAACGGCCGGGGCGCCGGCGTCCTGTGGCGTGCGGTCGCGGGTGTCGACGCGGGTCAGCGCGGCGCGCACGCCGGTGATCGGCAGGGCCAGCATCCCGGCGATCTCTACCGGCTTCTCCTTGAGCCGTTTCAACGCCATCACCGCGTCATCGGCCTGCCCACTCAGCTCGGCCGCCGCCTCCTCTCCGTCGGCGAGGATCCGCCGCGCCCGCTCCTGCGCCTCAGCCCTCACCTGCTCGGCACGTCCGGAGCGGTCGAAGAAGACCGCGACCGCCTCGGTCACCGCCTTCTCATGCGCCTCGGCCCGTGCCCTGCGCAACGCGGCGACCTCCGCCGCCTTCCGCGCCGCCGAACGATTCACACCCGCACCACTCAAACGCTTCGTCATGCCCGAAACCATAGCCGCCGAAAAGCATTCACCTCAAGGTCAAGTCCGAAATTCAAAGCAGCTCAAGCCAACTGAAGATAAGCGAAAGCAAGCAAAAACGAGAACCACCACAACACCTCCCACAGCAGGGCACTGAGCTGCACAAACTCCCCGCATGGAGGAGCTTACGAGAACGACGACACACCTCTTGCAGATGCTCTGGCCACGGATCAAAAACCCGGGTAATCTCACCCAGCCGACAGTCGCAGAAAGGCAGATACGGCGACACCAGAAACGGCACTCATCAACGAAATAGGCGAGTAGAGAGTGGGGGTGGCTGGCCATGATGACGTTGCATAAACTCACCGTCGGCGACGGCTACACCTACCTCACCCGCCACATCGCCGGCGGCGACACCGACCGCCAACCCGGCCAGGACGCCACCGCCTACTACACCGATCACGGCAACCCTCCCGGCCGCTGGGCCGGACACGGACTCGACGCGCTCGGGCTGTCCGGCATCGTGTCTGAGGCGCAGATGCGGCACCTGTTCGGCTCCGGGATGCACCCGGACGCCGACCGCATCATCGCCGAGCACCTGCGCAAGCACACCAAGGCCGGGATGACCGAGGAGCAGCTCGAGAAGCTGTCGCAGCAAGCGTTGCGGGCGGCGACGCTCGGGCGCCGGTTCCCGGTCTACGCGACCCTGGAGGACTTCAACGCCCGCGTCGCCCAACGCCTCGCCGTCATTGAGAAGGAGACGGGCCGGGCGGTGACGCAGGCCGAGACCGGCCGCATCCGAGCCGAGGAAGCCCGCCGCGCCCGGGGTGGGGTCGCGGGCTACGACCTGGTGTTCACCCCGGTCAAATCCCTCGTCCTGCTCTGGGCCCTCGACGAACGCCCATGGGTCCGCGACGCGGTGCAGCAGGCCCACGAACGCGCCCGGGACTCCGCCCTCGCGCTGCTCGAAGAGCATGCGGCATTCACCCGCACCGGCGACGTCGGCCAGGCGCAGATCGCCACCAAGGGCCTGGTGTATGCGATGTTCGATCACTACGACTCGCGTGACGGCGACCCGAACCTGCACACCCACGTCGCGATCAGCAACAAGATCCAAGGCGCCGACGGTGGTTGGCGGGCCCTCGACGGCCGCGCCCTCTACCGCATCGGCGTCGCCGCGTCCGAGCACTACAACTCGACCGTCGAAACTCTCGCCACCGAACTTTTGGGCGTCGAGTTCACCACCCGGGCGGACACGGTCGGCAAGCAGCGCCCGATCCGCGAAGTCACCGGCATACCCCTCGACTGGATCCGGACGTTCTCGGCGCGGCGGGCGCAGATCGAGGCCCGCTACGAAGACCTCGTCGTCGACTACCGCCGCACCCACGGCCACGACCCGGACAACCGGATCGCCTTCTCCCTCGCAGAACGCGCGAACCTCGACACCCGCGGCACCAAACCGATACCGCGCGCGCTCGGCGTACTGCGGGAGGAATGGGCCGGTCGGTTGCGAGCCGAGCACGGCCGCACCGCCCGCCGCGTTCTCGCTGCCGTGGTGGCTGATCACCGCGGGGAAGGCGAGCAGCACTCGCGATTATCCACAGCCGTGTCCACAGACCAGATCACCGCCCTGGGCGCCCTCGCGGTCGGGTGGGCGGAGCAATCGCGCTCGACCTGGACCCGCTGGAACCTTCGGGCCGAAGCCGACCGCATGCTCCGCGAGCCACCCCCCTCCGTCCTCCCACACGGACTTCCCCGCATCGGCGCTGAGGCTCGTACCCTGCTGCTCGACCGGGTCGTGGACGCCGCCGTCGCCCTGTCGGTGCAGGTCACCATGGCCCCGCCGCTGGACGAACCGCCCGCGTTACGGCGGCCGGACGGAACGTCGGTGTTCGTGCAACACGAGGCCACCCGCTACACCAGCCAGCAGATCCTCGACGCCGAACAACGCCTCCTCAACGCTGCCCGAACCCCCACCCTCACCGTCGTCCCGGAGGCGGCGGTGCACGCGGTGCTCGACGGGTTCGAGGCCACCACCGGCACCCGCCTCGACCCAGGCCAACGAAACTTGGTCGTCGCCTTCACCACCGACCCGCATCTGATCGCAGTCGGGCTCGGCCCGGCCGGCGCCGGAAAGACCACCGCGATGCGCGCCTACCAACACGTCCTCGACCAGCAAGGCCGCCGCCTGATCCCCCTGGCCACCTCCGCCTCGGCCGCCGCCGTCCTATCCGCCGATCTCGGCGGCACGGCGGCGGAGAACGTGCACAAGTTCGTCTACGAACACCTCACCCACGGCCAACCCACCCCCGACCATGACGGCCGGCTCCCGGCAGGGAAAGCGTTCTTTCAGGTGCGGGCCGGGGACGTGATCCTGGTCGACGAAGCAGGGCTCGCCGGCACCCGCAACCTCGACACCCTGCGCGACATCGCCCAGCAGCACGGGGCGAGCGTGCGGCTGCTCGGGGACTACCGGCAGCTGTCCGCCGTCGAGTCCGGCGGCGCCCTACGCCTCCTCGCCACCGAAGCCGGCGCCGTCGAGCTGTCCGAGCTGCACCGCTTCACCCACCCGGATCATGCGGCGGCGACCCGCCGTTTGCGCGAGGGCGACAGCGCGGCGTTGGACTTCTACACCGCGAACAACCGCATCGTCGGCGGCTCCGCCGAAGCCCTCCTCGAACAGGCCTACACCGCATGGCACACCGACATGACACGCGGCCTCACCACGCTGATGCTCGCCGCCACCACCAGCGGGGTAACCGACCTGTCCGCCCGCGCCCGCGCCGACCGCGTCACCGCAGGCCACGTCGAACCCACCGGCGTGATCCTGCACGACGGCAATATCGCCGGGGTCGGCGACTGGATCGTCACCCGCGACAACAACCGGAAGCTGACGGCGAACCGGGGCAAGGACTGGGTCCGCAACGGCGACGCCTGGACCGTCACCGGCCGCCACAAGGACGGGTCGCTTGCGGTGCGGCATCACCGCCACGGCGGCACCGTCACCCTGCCCGCCGACTACGTCGCGGCGCACGTCGAGCTCGGCTACGCCACGACCGTGCACCGCGCTCAGGGCGCCACGGTCGACACCGCGCATGCGCTGATCACCGAGGACATGACCCGCGAGACCCTCTACGTTGCCGCAACCCGCGCCCGCCAGCAGACCACCCTCTACGCCGTCACCCACCGCATCCTCCCGGTCGATGAAGACGCCCGGCTCGACCGCAGTATCTACGACCGCCACGCGAAAGCGGCTCGCGAAGTCCTCGAGCAAGTTCTCGCCGCCGAAGGCGCCCAACCCTCGGCCACCGAGGCCATCGCCTCCGGCCGGGAGACCGCGCGCAGCATCGCCACCGTGCTGCCGATGCTGCGCCACGCCGCCGAACACGCCGCCACCGACCGGCTCCGTACCCTGCTCACCAGCACCCTCGACGAAGACGGCTGGCAGGTCCTGCGCGACCCGGCCTGGACCACCGTCATCCGCACCCTGCAAGAGGTCGAAGCCGAGGGCTGGGACCTCCCGCAAGTCCTCGCCGCGACCGCCCGCCGCGGCCCGCTGACCGCCGGGGACTCGGCGGCGCAGCTGCTGGTGTGGCGCATCAACGAGCACATCGACGGCCGCACCCCACAACCCGCCCTCGCCCAGCCCAGCGCAGCCGACGCCACCCGCTACGCCGCCCTGCTCCGCACCAAGATCGTCGACAAGGACATCCTCAACCCCGCCGAAGCGGTCACCGTGCCGCAGCTGCTGCACACCGACCCGAGCACCGGAAACACCAATGTCGAAGCCGTCCTCGCGCTCGCCCTCGACCCCCAGCGCGCCGCCGCGATCATGGCGGAACCGGCCTGGCCCGCGCTACGCGCCGCGATCCGCCGCGCCGAACTCGCCGGACACAACCCCCTCACCATCGCCCACACCGCCGCCCACACCCAACCGCTCACCGGCGCCCGCTCGATCTCCCAAGTCCTGGCCTGGCGCATCAACCAACACCTGCACCACGCCCCCGCACCGGCCGGACCCGAGGGCTTCGACGCCTGGCGCACCCTGGCCTGGACGCTGAAAGCCGCCGAAAACTCCGGGCGCCCGGCCGAACTGCTGCTCTCCGCGATCCCCGTCGGCGGGGACCTCGACAGCGTCCGCGCCACGATCACCACCTACCTCAAACCCACCCCCGCAGCCGGAGTGCTGCCGTGGTTGCCCGCGAACCCGGCCACCCCCGACACCGGTTTCCGCCGCTACCTCGACCAGGCCGACGAGCTCATTCAGCAGCGGCAGCATGAACTCACTATGACCGCCATCCAGCAGCAACCGGCCTGGCTTGCCGGCCTCGGCCCCGCCCCGACCGGCGACCCGGCCGCCCACGCGGTGTGGCTGCGGCACCTCGGCATCGTGGCCGCCTACCGCGACCAGCACCAGGTCACCACCGACGACCCCACCCACCCCCTCGGCGCCTATCAACCCGCCGAATCAGCTGGGCACCGGGCGTTCCTGCACGCCGCCGACGCCGTCCTCGCCACCCGCCACCCCCACACCCTGGCTGCCGACCCGGCGACCGCCCGGGTCGCCGCCGACCTCTATCTCGCCCTGCCCGACACTGACCGCGACGCCATCACCGCCGCCCTCGCCACGCGCCTGGGCAACGACTGGCTCGGCCCCCGCCACGGCGATGCCGACACCCTCATCACCGCCGCCTTCTACGCCACCCATCTGCAGGCCGAGCTCGAAACCCGCGGCCTGCTCTACCCCGCCCCGAGCCCTGCCGCGTCGTCCGCACCGGGCAGTTCAGGTGGCACCGAGCAGGTGATCAGCCGCCGCCGGGTCATCGCACCACCGGCCCACGAACACCCGGCACCGCAGCCCGGCATCGACCTCACCTACTAAAACCAGACCGGGCTGGCGCGCGCCGCGCGTACCCGGTCGCCGCGCTTTCGGAACTGATCCACGAGGTGCCGCAGCACACGTCACGTGCTGCGGCACCTCGCGCGACTGACCCATTTCCCCTGACAGATAAGAGCTCGCGCCATGATCGATCTGACCCGGTACGACGCCATCCTCGTGCAGTCCAGCGCCGGCAAGGACAGCGCCGCACAACTCGACGTCATCGCACACGCCGCACACGCCGCCGGAGTCCTGGACCGCGTCACCGTCTTCCACGCCGAACTCCCCGGCGTCGAATGGCCCGGCGTCGTCGACCTCGCCGCCACCCAGGCCCACCACTACGGCCTGCGATTCGCCGTCCGGCGCCAGTTCCGGGGACTGCTCGACCTGATCCACCAGCGCGGCTACTTCCCCGCCGCCCACGCCCGCTTCTGCACCGCCGACCAAAAACGGGCGGTTGCCGGCAAGTACGTCACCGAACTGCTGCGCGGCGAATTCCGCCACCTCGACCGGCCCCTGCGGGTGCTGTCGGCCCTCGGGCTCCGCGCCGCCGAATCCCCGACCCGCGCCCGGCGTCCGAGGCTGCGGACCAGCACGCGAAACCGCGCCCGCGAGGTCACCGAATGGCTCCCTATCCACGACTGGACCATCGACCAGGTCTGGAACACCGTCAACGCCACCGGCATCCCACGCCACTGGGCCTATACGGCCGGAATGAGCAGATTATCCTGTTCGATTTGCCCTTTGGCGTCACGCCGCGACCTGGTTCTCGCTTGCCAGCTGCGGCCTCAGCTCGCACGCCAATATGCCGCCCTCGAAGACGCCATCGGCCACCGCATCCAGAACCGCACCTCAATGCACCAATTAATCGCCCAAGCAGCCGAACGCCCCTGAGCCGGCGCCGCATACCAATCACACCGTCCGACCACGCTTCGGGGTGTGGTCACGCAAAATGGATACGTCGACAGGATCTTGCGCCATGGATGAAATCCCGTACGAGCTCGGACTCTTTATCAGACACCCGGACGACGAACTGTCTTTCAACACCGTCGAAGCCCTCGGCCTCGACGGCACAGGCCTCGGCGGCGACCCGCGGTTTCCGTACACCTGGGCCAAACTTACCTCAGATGAACGTCGGCGTCTCCAAGAATACACCTTCGACCCCGACGCGCCCTGAGATTATCTTGCTGACACGAAGAATCCAGCAACCGTACCAAGCCAGGGCCGCAACAGCGCCGACGTCTGAATCGCGAGAGCGGCCGTGCCGCCAGGACACGGGAGGGCAAAAACGCCACGCCTTCGGATGCTAGTGCGCGCATGTCGGGCCGCCGGAATCCCGCGACATGGCGCTTGAGTGACACCAGGACGACTTTATTCGAATTACACCTGGAGTAGAGCGCCGCCAAGTTGCTACTCGAACTAACCCTCTACTGGCATGCGGATTTCGAATCCGACATCGCTGTCCAGGTCGGGCTCGAGGACGACGATAATTCTATCGACGCCAAAATTGATTCCAGGCGTAAATGATACAGTCTCGACGAGGTTTTGCCCATCTTCAAAGGAATGGTACGCAATCTCTTGGAGGTTCTTCCCGTCCTTTGTTCGTGCGCGCCATCGTGAACGTGAAATAACTCTCTCAACCGTGCTGCCGTGAGAGGCCGGACGATACAAGTGAACGACAAAACGATTCGACCACAGCTCAGCGCTAATTAGGGAAACGGTGATTCCCTGCAAATTTGCGGTTTGCGGATGCAATGCAACAACTCGCTCCAATAGGCCGCAGTTTTCGCTGCCATCCAGATCTGGCGCGACTGGACCGGCGTCAGGGGGGGCCGGTAGGAGGGCCTCGGGAAGCGGCGTTATTCGGGTGGAAGCTGTTCCCGTTGCAGCGAACCTGAGTGCTACCTGATGGCCGCCGCCCCGCGAATAATCACTGATAACCTGCCGAAGTAACTGGTCAGCCTCTTGGCGTCCGATGTGCCCGAAGTGGATTAGGGCGGAAGTGGCGCTCTGAAGCTCGGAGTATGCCAGCTGGAATGCGTCAACATTTGGCAAGCGATTAGACCGCTCCAGCTCCGCGATTTTTCCCTGCAAGTAAGCGAGGGCTTCCACTGGGCCTCCGTCTGTGAAATGTTAGTGACGGGTGAAGTCTCGGCTGAGCGAGACTTCACCCGCATGTACGATACGCCCGGCAGTCCTAGCCGTCGACTAGTCGCCTGTCAATATCAATTCGTTGGAGGAAAGTACATCGTGCCGCTCGTGTTGCCGCAGATCAACAGTGCGGTGTTGGTGGTGCTTACGTTGCATGCGGTGGTGCCGGGGGTGCCCCAGATCCAGCCGTCCGGGAGAAGGTAATTGAAGGTTGCTCCTACCCAGTAGGTGCCGGAAGCGGAAGGGCCGCCCACCCAGGCCCCCGGGGAGTTCCCGAGGTTGCAGTTTGTGCAAACGAATTCCGTGCCGGTGTCGACACTGCTTCCGTTGAGCCACAGGGAGGAATTCACGATAATTCCACCCATGGACTGCCCGGCCGCTGTCGTTGTGCAGATCGTCTGGGCGTGCCACTGGACCTCGGTGCCCGTCAGGACGCCATTGGTGTAGTAGGCGGTTCCGGATCCGTTCACATCAGAAAAATCGCAACCACCACCCGGGGGGTCCTGAAGGATGGAGGAATCTTCCGAGAAAAACGGGGCGTAGAAGGTGCCGCGACCGCTCATCTCTTTCTGAATTTCGGTCTGGCTCGGCTCATCGGACTGCGAAACTGAGGGGCTTGCGTAAGTCGGGCTTGCGGTCAGGGCAAGAAATGCTGCAACTGCGGCAAAGATTGCGAATGCGCGTCGCAAGGTTTCTTTGGGTGAGGTCGCAGCGACTTTCTTTTTTGATCCCGGGACGCTCAGTATCCCTCATTGCATTAATGTTTGTCTATGTAGGTGACCTTGATCACGGTCCAGAGATCGTTTAGGTGAACCTAGGCATTGGTGCAGCTCGACGGCTCGATGCGGCGTGACACTTGATATTTACAAAACCGCCTTGAAAAACTCTCAAAAACGAAAAAATTACTATGCGGCAATACGGCGCCGTATGCCCGAATCGGCATCTATGTCCGGAGGGCAAGTCGACATTGCGCTTGCATCAGTGTTGCGGCGTCAGGGCGACGCTCTGGACTCCGATTCCGCCCCTGAACCCCTTACCTAGCCCGCCACCGAGCCATCCAGCTATCACCGGCACGTATGGCCCGCCGGTGAGCCGCACACCTACAAGATCAACTCTGTCGGTGGGTGCAGGTAGCCTCCTCGCAGTGGAAATCAACAGCTCGGTGTCCGTGAGGCCTCCAAAGCTTGCCGACACCGACCTGAACTGGGCTTTCGGCAGCAACCTGGGCCGCCTCAGCGAGGCGGACGTGCATGCCATCGTGTTCCGCCATGTCGAGATCAGGGTCGCGACGCAGGCGCACGACGAGTGGCTCCCGCTCGCCGCCGCCATCACCACGATGCTGGAGACGGCCGCCGAGTGGCAGCGCCAGCAGGCGAGACCGGAGTGGGCATATGTACGCGAAGAAGCGGCCGAGCTTCATCAGCGTCTACGTGAACGAGTCGAGAACGAACACGTCCTCGTCCGCGGCCACATCGCCTTGTGCGAGAAAGCCATCGCTGAGCTGAGCCGGATGTGCGATCAAGAGACGCTCACTGCGGCCTTCCGTACTGGTGCACCTCGCGACCGCTCGGTCCTGCGACATTTGCAGGGCTTGCGGGCCGCGTTGGAGCGGGCCATCAGCCGCTGGAACACCGACCAGGAGCGTCTCTACAGCGATCTTGACGCACTGCTCGCGGAACTGGACAGGCGAAAAGGGTTCGCGACGACCTTCGAGTCGCTGACGCTGGAGCACATCGACCAGCTGTCGCCGGAGAAGTTCGAGGAGATCGTTGCCTGGCTGCTGTACCGTGACGGCTGCACGATCCTGCGAGCCCGCGGTGGCGCCCACGACCAGGGCGCGGACGTGATCGCGACGACGCAGGACGGTCGACGTGTCGTGGTGCAGTGCAAGCACTCGATCAAGCCACGCAGCCGGGTCGATCCGCGTTACGTGCACGCGCTCAACGGCACCGCCAGGCCGGTGCACGCGGCGGACGTCGTCGCGATCGTCACCAACCGGACCCTGTCGCAGGCCGCGCGGCAGTTCGCGGCCAGCCAGGGCATCCATGTCGTGGATCGTGCTGTGATGCAACGCTGGGCCACCTACGGTGTTGCCTGGCTGCCCGCCCCGGAACCGGGCGCCACGCCTTATGCTGATCCGGCCCTAGCAGCTGCCTGACCAAAGCTGCGCCCGGTGCTCCTCGCCCCAGGACAGGAGGGCTACGCGGGTTCAGGCCCAGAGGCTGCCCTGGGACATCCGTTGGTGCCAGCGGTCGAGTTTGCGGGTTTGCTCGTCGCCGGTGATTTCGATGAAGGTGTTGCCGGCGTCGACCCACCAGTGGTTGTCGTAGCGGGCGAACATCCGGAAGCGAGGGTGCTCGCCGAGCACAGCGGCGTCGGCGGTGCTGATGAGTTCGCGCATGACGTCGCTGGCCAGGGTCCGAGGCGTACGCAGGTCGCCGGAGGCGGGGTGGGGCTGGGTGTGGTCGCTCATGGTCGCTCGTTCCGTCACAGCTCGATGGGGCGGATGTCGGTGGCGGGCGCCTGGTGCAGCGGCGGGGTGTTCAACTGCCGCTGTGCTTGGGGGCGTGGAGGTGCCTGTCCGATCGGCGTAACCTGCTGCGGCCTGCTGGTGTGCTGGTGCTGAGCCTGAACGTGCGCGGTGAGTAGTTCGCGGCCGACGGCGATGGCGGTGCCGGAGGTGACGGTCGCGGTGTAGAGGCGGGTGAGGTAGGTGTAGTCGGCGTCGATCGATGCGGGTGGGGCGGCGGCGTTGGGGTAGGCGGTGATGTTCTGGGCGCGGTTGATCTGCCAGGCGAGGGTGACGGCGTCGAAGTGGTCGCTGTCGTAGGCCTGGGAGACGGCGAACTCGAAGGTGTGCCGGCGTTGTTCGGTGGTGAACACAGCAGAGTCGAGCCAGGCGGCGACGTCGCGGGCGCGTTCGGGGTGTTGCACGATGTCGGCGATGACCTGATCTTCGCGGTTGAGCGCGATCCTCAGGTCGAGTTCGGCGTCTTTCACCGTAAGGGCGATGTCGATGATCGGATCGGCGGTGGACTGTGCGCCGAAGTAGGCGACCTGCGCGTCGAGGATGTCGGCCAGCCGTCGGAACTCGGCGCGGCCTTCGGGGTCGGTGACGGCCTCGGCAGCGCGGTGGGTGGGCTCGGCGAGCTCGACGAACATGCGGTTGAAGGAGGCTTCGTAGACGATGCTGCTGTAGCCGATGACCAGCGGGTCAGCTGGTGCGTTGTCAAGGAGCTCCCGCAGCCAGGCGGGGTCGACATGTGTTTCCGCGGTCGCGGCGACCAGGGCGATGCGTTGCTCGGGGCTGGCGTCGCTGGTGTCGTTTTCGAGCAGGACGCGGTAGACGGCGCGGTGTTGTGCGTGGGCGAAGTCGTCGGGTTCGATGCTGTCGATGACGAAGGGGTGGTCGTAGTCGCGCAGCATGGCGCCGAGGAGGCCTTGCTCAGCGCGTGTGACAAGTTCTGACATCAGGGCTGGTCCTCACGGTTGATGTGCTGCTGGTAGGCGGCGTCGGCGGCGTCGAGTTGCTGGCTGCTGCGCTCGAGGGCGGCGGCTTCGTCGCCGGTGACGCGCTGCCAGGTACTGTCCGGCTCACGCCGCCACCAGCCATCGGCGTAGAAGGCGCAGGTGGGCAGGGCGGCGCTGTGCCGGCGCGCGGTCCCGGCGGTGAGCGCGTCGTGCATGTCCTGCGCCGACATCACCGTGACCTCAGGCTCGGCGATGGTGGGCAGGGCCGGGGCCGAGGCCATGACCGGCGGAGCCGCGCCCCGCCACTTCTCGGCCAGGTCCGGGTGAGTGTCGGCGAACAGGGCGGCGTCGGTGTGGCCGCTGCGGCAGCTGGGCGCGTAGAACCCGACCGCGGCCGTGATCGACTGGCGGAGTTCGCCGTGCCAGGAGCGGGCGCTGTGCGGGGCGGACGCGGCGTCGGGGTTGTCGTAGATCTGTTCGCGCCAGACCTTCAGAGAGCGCAGCTCTTCGACGAGACCCGGGTGCTGCGGCCAGCACAGCGGGAGGCGTTCTTCGCGGGACAGCTCGTAGAGGTCGTGGATCCAGATGACCCAGTCGACCAGGTCCTGCCAGGTCTCGGTTTGCTCGTCGCTGCTCATCGCATGCCACTCGCGGATCAGCGGCTCCGGCTCCGGGAGCGGCTCGCCACCCAGGTCGAGGGAAGTGGGGTTCATGGGGTGGCTCCCGTCGCGGGTTCGGGGTGCATGAGCGTGTGGGCGTGGGCGATGGCGCGGGTGTGGTCGGCGGCGTGGGGGCCTTCGTAGTGGCGTTGCATGCGGGTGATCACCGGTGGGGTGGTGGCGTGGATGATCAGGGCTTCGCGGCGGCGTTCGTCCAGGGTGCGGATCGCATCCGGGGAGAGGGTTTTGCGGTCGACGACGCTGGCCTGCAGGGTGACGTGGTCGCGGTGGTGCTGGGGGATGATCAGGGTTTCGCGGTAGGTGCCGGCGAGTTGGGAGAAGGCGTCGAGGTCGTCACCGGCGAGCCCACCCAATGCGATTTTGACGGTCGAGTTTTTCCAGAGTTCTTCGCGGCCGACGCGGTGCCAGCGGCGTTCGGCGGCGGCGAGGTTTTGCAGGACGGCGACGGTGAAGATGCCGAAGCCCGCAGCGAAGGACATGGTGTTCGGCAGGTCCGGCAACGGCACCACGTTGGAAACTTCGTCGAGGATCAGCCCCAGCGGCGGATCCAGCCGCAGATTCTCGGACTGCTTGGCCAGGCCGATCGCCACGGTGGTGATTTCTTCGACGAAGGCGGTGATCAGCGGCGCGAGCGCGTCGGCCTTCTTCTCATCGACGACCAAGTACAGGGTGTCGCAGCCGGAGCGCAGGAACGCCTCGATGTCGAACGAATCCGTGGCGGGGCCGGAGAAGACCCTGGCCGCGGTGCGGCCGAGCAGCACGCTGGTGCCGGTCTGCACGGTCGACCACAGGTTGGCGCGGGTGCTGTCGGGCTGGCGGTAGAAAGCGTCGAGGAGTTTCACCACGCCTTCGCGCGCACCCGAAGCATCGCGGAGGAGTTTGATCGGGGTGTCGATGCTGGCATCGAGGGACCAGGTGAGGACGTCATCCATGGTGCGGCTGGTCAGTGCTGCGGTGTGCAGCCAGCAGGCCAGGAGGTTGGTGGCGGTCATGGCGAAGAACCCGGCGTTCGAACTGTCGCTGGCGCTGTCTTGTTTGCCGACTTGGATCATGACGTCGGCGCGGCGGTAGGCGACGTCGAAATCGGCGGCGCCGGCGATCGGGGTCCAGCGGACCTGGTGCGGCCAGACCGTATGGGTGTCGAGGTCGAGCAGCCACGCCGTCCCGCGCCGTAGGGCGGCGGTGGCTTGCAGGACGTCGGTGCGGACGGAGGTGACGACGGCCGCCCCGGGGAAGCTGCGGAGCCAGGGGATGATGACTTGGCTGGTCTTGCCCTGCCGCGGTGGCGCGATCAACAGCACCGACGACTCCAGACCGGCGTACAGGTGGCGGCGTCCGACGGTGCCGAGATCGACCGCGACGTCCGCGAGGGCGGGTTTGCCGGTGAGGCCGGGCCGGATTCGACGGCCGCGCGCGAGCACGGCCGCCGACGACAGGGTTTTGTCCAGGTCGGCGGTCGCGGCCATGCCCCGGGTGGGCCGGTCGCCACGGAACCAGCGCACCCCGAAAGCGAGCAGCACCGTCTCGGCGGCGAAGACCAGCAGCATGACCGTGTAGAAGCCGAACGGGCCGGGCAGCAGCCCTTGGGCGGGCTCGGGCCACGCCTGGCGCGGGTCCCCGGCATGCCGCAGCATGCCGGTCAGCAGGGTGAATGCCTGGTCGATGCCGACCGCCGGCCACGTGGCGTGGGTGACCAAGGCGGCGAGTTGCCCGGTGAGCCACACCCCGTAGCCGCCGAACGCCAGCGCGCCGACGAGGAGCAGGACGAGGGTGTCGCTGCTGGTCAGGTAGCTGGTGCCGCGGATGCGGGTGGTCGCCGACGCGCCCGGATTGCTCGCCATGACTTAGACGGCCATCTTCTCGTTGGTGTAGTACAGCTGCCGCTCGAGCGGGTGCAGAACGGTCTGGACGATGTGGCTGGAGGTCCGGCCGATCTTCCACACGGCGCGGCCGATCTGCTCGCCGGACCAGGAGGCGATGTGCGCGCATTCGGTGTCGGTCAGCCCGATCGCGTCGCGGGTCATCGCCAAAGGTGCGGTGTCCTGGCGCAGGCAGATCCGCACATCGCAGGAGGCGATGAGGTTGCGGGCGATCGCGACCTCCGCCGACCCGGCCGCCCCGACGGCCTCGAAGTCGGCGAGACGGTGAGTGGCGAGGAGCTGGATGGTGCCTTGGGAGCGCGACAGGCGCAGGTCGGAGTCGACTTTGCGGATCATGGCGGGGATCCGCATGGCCCGCCACAGCTCGTCGCGGATGACCAGCCGCACGGGACCGTCCGGGCGGTCGATGGCGGCCTGGCCCCAAGAGGAGACGCAGGCGAGGGTCATGGCGACGGTGTCGTCGCCGCGCCCGTCGATCCGCGACAGGTCGACGGTTTGGATCGGGGCGTCGAAATCCATCCGCACCGTCGTCGGCTTGTCAAACAACCCGGAGAGGGAGCCTTGGACCATGTTGCCGAGGGCATCGGCGCAGGGCCGGATCATCTCCCGCAGCTCGCCGATGTCCAAACCGGGCACGCGCATCTCCGAAGCCATCTCCGGCAGCGGATCGCGCAGCAGCGCCCAGACCTGCGGGATCGTCGGGTCCACCAGCCGCGAGTTCGCCGTCGCTTGGCCGGAGGCGTGCTGGATGGCCAGGGAGAGAGCAGCTTCCTCAGTCGGGGTGAGCTCCCGGCCGAGCCGCATGGTGATCAGCGAGCCGAGCAGAGTGATCCGCCGCCGTTGGATCTCGTCCAGGCGCTCGCGCAGCAACTCCGGATCGCTCGGGAGATTGTCGCCGAGCGGGCCGGCATCGAGGGGATTCAGCCGGGCGGGCAGACCGGGGCCGAGCTCGACCGGCTCCACCCCGAGCGCGCGAGCGAGGGGCGCGTATTCGTTTTTGATGTCGCCGGGGACGAAGGCCTTCACGCCGTAGGCCATCAGCCGGTGCGCGATCGCCTTGATCGT
Source organism: Actinoplanes oryzae (assembly GCF_030757795.1). Taxonomy (GTDB): domain Bacteria; phylum Actinomycetota; class Actinomycetes; order Mycobacteriales; family Micromonosporaceae; genus Actinoplanes. Next base: position 2,415 of record NZ_JAUQWH010000072.1, on the reverse strand, counting down.
CGCGCTTTTGCCGGCGCCGGGGACGCCGGTGATGAGCATGTTCGGGTTGGTGATGTAGCCGCGGTGCAGCCAGGCGATCGGATGGCAACTGAAGGCGCCGCCGCTCAGGCAGTCGACGCCCATGTAGGCGCCGACCGGCGGCATCGACGCACCATACAACCAGGGGTAGAGGCCTTGGACCTGGCCGGTGGAGCCGCGGAAGCTCGGCAGCTCCGGCATGGCAGGGGCGCGTCCGCCGAACGGGCGAGCCCAGCCGTGCGCCGGCGGCACCGGCTCCCGCACGGCCTTGGCCGGCCGCTCGGACCGTCGCCCGCGCTTCTTCGTGGTGACGGTGGCGGCGTGGGCGCCGAAGAGGTCGCCGAGGTCGGCGACGGGAAGATCACGAGACGCCATGGGTTACCACCTCTTCTTGGGCAGGCCGAAGCCGAGCGGCAGAGCGGACATGGCGAAGCCGATGTCCTGGGCGAACCACATCCGCCGCAACTCGATCCGGGCTGCGGCGGCGTCGGCTTCGAGTTCGGCGCAGGCGTCTTCGAGCTTGTCCGCATCGGTGACCGTGACGGTGACGTAGGCGGTGAAGCGGACCAGGCCGTGCCCGGCGGCGCGTTCGATGTCCTGCGCCCGAGCGCGATCGAGGGCTTGGCGTTCGTGTTCGGGGACGATCTGCCCGGAGCGCTGCCGCATCGCCACGGCGACGCTGCGGGCGGTGCGCTCGCGCATCACCTCCCGTTCGGCCTGCCGCGGGCCGAGCGGTTCCACGTGTAGGGAGAAGGCTCGGCGGTGCTGGCCTTCGCCGAGCAGCGGGGCGAGGGCGGTGGCGTAGACCTCGTTGCGGGGCCAGTCATGCACCCAGAAGGTGACCGACTGCGCGCCGTCGTGCACGTAGGAGCCGGGTTCGGCGATCGCCGCCGCCGGCCCCGCCGCGGCCGGGTCGACGCCGGGCTCGAGCTCGTCACCGGAGGCGAGGGGGCCGGTGGCCAGGGCGCGGCGCTCGGACAGGTGCCGTCCGGCGTGCGGGTCGTAGGCGGTGCGCAGGACCTCGGCGAGATCCCTGGGGGCGAGCCAGCCCTCCACCATCAGATCCGCCCCCGCGATCGAACCCGACAGCGCGCGGAGTTGCCGGGTGAGGACGGCGGCGGCTCCGGCGGTGCCACCACCGGCGTGTTTGATCGCGCGGGCAGCTTTCCGCGCGTCCATGGTGAACGCCAGATAGGCCTCGCGGTCGCTGGTGGCCAGGCTCGCGGTCGACAGCAGCCCGCTGGTGATCTCCGAGGTGATCGCCGGAGATCCGTCAACGAGGTGGTCGGCGTGCCAACGGCGTAGCGCAGCACCCGATTCGGGCAGCAGGCGTTGCAGGGCCTGGACCCGGACGATCGGCGCGCCCTCGGTGCACAGGCCGCTGAGCAGCGAGCCCCAGCCGGCGACGCGTTGCTCGCGGCGGCTGGTGTCGACCAGGCCGATGCCGGGGACACGGACGCGGGCGACGGCGGTGTAGGTGCGGTCGAGACGGTGATGCGCGATGGCCAGGGGTCCGCCGCCGGGCATCTCGGCGTGCAGGATCTGCACCGGGGCGAGGATGCCGGGCAGGTCCTGCGGCTTCGCCGCCACCGGGTCCTTGGCGGGTGGGGCGAAGGCTGCGGAGGCGAACTTGTGCTGGCCCTGCACGCGCAGCCAGCCGTAGGAGACGGCGGCGACCGCCCACTCATCCACGGTCCGCCCGCCCAACCGCACCCAGGCCAGGACCCCGATGATGACGGCGAGGGGCCAGGCGACGATGCCCGTCTTCATATTCGCGATCACCAGGGGCCAGACGGCGAGCAGGACGGCGGCGGCGAGCATCGCGAAGCGGCGCCCGGACAGCCCGTACATGAAGGCGACCTTCTCCTGCTGCCAGCCCAGGTAGGAGCGCGGGCGGGCGGAGTCTTGCGCGGGGGCTGTCGTCACGGGTTGCTGCCTTTCTCACGACCGGAACCAGGGGTGTTGGTGGGGCGGGTGTGTTCGATCGGGTGGCTCGGGGCCGGTTTCACGTGCTCCACCACCGGGGAGCTGGGTGCGGGTTTGACGTGCTCGACCGGGCTGGCCGTGCGCGGCTGCGGCACCTGCGGCACGGGCTGCGACATCACCGGAGGCGCGGGCTCCGGCGCGGGAGCCGTTGCCGCTGGTGGTGCGGGCTCCGGCGCTGGGGCGGCTTCGGCCTGCTCGATCACGGGGGCGGGCTCAGCAGGAGGCGGGCTCGGCGCGGTCGGGTCGGCCTCGACGACGACCGGCTGCGGCGGCGGGGTCCTGTCGGGCTCGGCAGCTGATGTTTCGGCGGGGCCGGGGTCGTAGACCGCAGGCGGGACCGGCTCCGCGGCGGCAGCAACGCTCGGGCCGGACGTGCTGGTCGGCTCGACCGGCGGCACCGAAGCCGGCCGC
>NZ_JAUQWH010000071.1 GCF_030757795.1 Actinoplanes oryzae | reverse complement strand
CGCCCAGGACGCCGTAAACGTAGCGGTCTCCTATCCGCGAAGATTGAGGAGCCACAAAGTAGTGCCAGCCTAGTCCGGAATGCACATAGTTGAGATGCTGTTCCAGAGCTAGGCTGTATCGGAAGTCGGCCCGATCATCCGGTTCTGAGCCACCAAGATCTTGCACGATCGCCTCGATCACGTCGAACCGCAGCCGACCAGCAATATCTTTCGGATCATCACGGTTGCTTGCAGTGCGCGGTCGGACCGCGGCGATATCCTGGTCGCCAGCAGGTAGCCCGACGAGATAGGCATTGACTTGGCCGGCAAAGCCAGCGGCGTCCAGTGCGAAGCGTGCACCAGTCTCCAGCAGATGCCGAAAAGTCCAATCCTTGTCCCACAACTGTACGGACAACGTTACTCCATTCCCCGCCTGTAGGTTCAATTTTAACCTTCCGCAGGCGGGCCCCACACGAGTCGGGCCCACTCGACAACGCTGTCGAAGTCGTACAGGGTACGACTGCCGCGGACGTCATTTCGCCGGGAGGCCACCCCCGTCTGACAATTCCGCCTCGCCCAGGAACGAATCTGGGTCGGGGCGACGCTACGACCCCATCGGCGGGTTAAGTACACGGCCAGCGCTTGCGCGTCTATCCATGCCTGAGAGTTCCCCGCGACCTTCGCTCGCCACCACTCAATCGATCCCTCCGTCATGCAATTCCTGCACCGAACGGTGGCGGCGCCTTCCTGGAGATAGAGTCGCTCGCGGCATTCCTCGAGGGCCTCAGTCCTCACGGGGCACGATCCAATGTAAATCCATCCTGCACGGCTTGTTGACACCAGTTCCCAGACATCGGGACGGTTCACAAGGCTTGCCAGACGGCAAGCCGCGTCACGACCGGCTTCCTGGCTGCTCAGCCATCCGGCGTTGGCCGAGATGAACGTCGCCAGCGCCTCCGGGGACGCTTCCGACGGGGCGACACCTCGGCCGCGTGGCACCGATCGCGCGACAGAGCGGAGCGTATTTCTTATCTCCTGCCGTGCCTCGAGCACGGCGCTACGGGGGACTCGCGTGCGGTGCGATGTGCCGGATACGCGCTCTCGCATCAGCTGCGGGTTGTACGCCATACAGAGGCCCAGCTCCCGAAGAGCCGGCTAGCGCGGTACGCATGATGCGCGATCTGCAGGGACAGGGGTTCGTGAAAAGACATCTCCAAGTTCTGCACAGACGGCACTTTAGGTGGGGCGTACGACACTATTGGCGTATCGGAGGGTGACTCGTCATTCTTTCGGGGTCGGTCGTTGGTCTTGAATGAAGCGGCCGATCCGCACTTCTTAGCGCGTAGGCCGTACGCGCATGGCTTCAACCCGGTGATGCGCTCATCCGCCTGGGTACCTGCGCCCCCTACTGCAAGACCGGAGTCACGCACGTTTCACGGTGAGTGTGTCTGGCCACGGCGAAACTTGAAGCACCGGCCGGTCAAGTCCCCGTCACGGAGTCGATGACGATCTCGCCGGTCTCGTCGTGGTCGTTCATGTCGGCGTGCGTGACGCCCGGCCGAGTCTGGTTGCGGTGGGTGTAGGTAGGCCGGGCCTGCCGGTGCGCTGTCGCTGAGACCATGTGCCGCTCATTGAGGCGCTCCGGCAGCGGGACTTGGATCAGGCCGAGCCGATGCATTGCGGGCCAGTCAGGCGACGGTGTCGAGGAAGCGGTCGATTGTGCCGAACGCGGCAGCGACGGTCGGTGAGCTGACCAGCCAGTGAAAGGCGTTTACCGAGTCGACCGGGCTCGTTTGAGAGTCAGTATCAGACGGCACCTTCACCTGTTGTGGCCGCTAATTACTTATAGGTCAGCTGCCCAGCTCCTCGGAAACTGTCAGCCAGCTTCTTATTGCGTCCGCTCGTCTCAATGCGGCCCGTCGTGTTCCGCTCAGTCCAATAGTCGCCCTCAAGCGCGACGCGCGGGGTATCTGCGATATACAAAGTGGTTGCGCCGCGATGGGGTGGATTGCCTTCCTGTTTGAGCGCGTGCGCTTCGCTGCGGTAGGTGTACCAAAGCGCCGGCCGGCCGTTGCCTTGGACAATTTCCGCACTCGCCGACACTGAATTAGAGATGTCGAATAACATCTCGACGCATATCTTGGAATAGTTTTGCCGGATTACGATATAGCAAACCTTCTCGACCGGCTTGCCGTCCTGTCCGATAAAGTTTGACTGCAGAGTTGCCTTCCAGGTACCTCGGATATTGGGTCGCTTCACAAGCCACTTAGGTAACCATCGCCAGATGAAGAGGTCAAAGGCGAGTAGCAGGATGACGACCACAGAGGCGGTACCGCCGAGGTACTTGAGCCAAACGCGATCCACCGGCACGCCGATGAAGAAGGCCGCCACGAACCATATGCCTGCGGCAAGGAAGATTATGGCTCGCGTCCACGGGGCGCTTGGCATCAGGAGAACCCCAGATAGCTGTGAGCCTCACGAGCAAAGTTGTCCGCCTCGTCCTCGTCCCACTTCTGTGAGGCATGGAAGAGGAACTTTATGTTATTAGCCTCCAGCCACTCGTCACGTTCCTTGTGGGTGGAATAGATATGCCGCAGACCCTGATCAACCCGCGCTGTCCAGGTGCTGCCGTCACTTAAAATGCGGTTCGGCAGATTCCAGACCAGTGATTCGATCAAAAAGGATGGCACCGCTTCCATAACGCCTCGCTCAACCATCTCGTTCTCAAGGCGCTTAAGGATGCGGACCGTGCGCTTGTATCGTCGAAATGTTCGATCGTTCTTTTGGATGCCTTCGCTGAGGTGCTGCTTCGGGAAGTTTTCGATGCCCGGCCCTCGATCAGGATGAATCCAAATCCCTTGCCGGTAAGACGTACGGCTCATGTGTGAGTATAGTGTCTGGCAAACCACCACATCCGCCTTAAGACTGCGGCTGGTTTCGTGAACGTGGAGGGCCTTGTTGCCTCGCTCGACAGCCGCTCTTCCAAAGCGACGCACGAGAGCCGATTCAACGTCATTCTTAAACTGAACGAGGTTGTATGATCCCATGTATGGGCTTATGCCTACCTCATGCAAGGACAGGCCTTGTGCGCCATGCTCAAACTCATTATGGGTGATACTCGTCAGCTCGACCGCGATGTCTACATCACTGTCTCGGACGACGTTCGTGTGATTCGGGTACGAGCCCTTGGCGTAGACATCGTAAGAAGCGCCGCCGAAAGACGTACCACTGAGGACATCGCCGATCTGACGCTTCGTCCACTCGTACCGGGCATCTTCGGCATCGCTGGCCTTACCGATCCAGCTTGCTAACTCTGCTTCACTCTTTCGTGCCATTGCCGTTAATGCACCTCTAACTCGGGTTAGATGTAGGTGTCTAGTGTGGACGCAAGGTAGCGATTCGTCAACTATAACTGATCCGTGTTACTTAACCCTGTTGAGGTCGCCTACTCTCGGCGTTTGCTCAGCTGCTCTTCGTCCATTTAGGCGCGGTCCTCGAAGTTCGTCGGGGAGGTAGGCGTTAAGCGCCGGTATCGGTGCATAAATCGTCGTCTTTCTGTGCCGTGCTCGAACCGCGAGGTTCATCAAGGCAGGCCCTAATACTGCAACGGCATTAAGCAGGGACAACGTATCGATGATCGGCTCGTTGAGCCGGTCATGGTGGACGTCGATGTCGGACTGGTCGGCAGAGTTGGACCGGTTGCATGGCCGGTTCGCTCACCGTTTCGCTCGGTCAGAGCCTCGGCGGCGTGCCCGGCAGTACCTGTCCGGGCTGGTCGCCGGGTTGAACCGTAAGAACGGCTGGACCCTGGCTGAGCAGGCCGGTGACGTCTCACCCGACGGCATGCAACGACTGCTGCGGTGGGCGGACTGGGACGTCGACAAGGTCCGCGACGACGTGCGTGATTACGTTGTCGAACAGTTACATGACCCGCAGGCGGTGCTGATCATCGACGACACGGGGTTTTTGAAGAAGGGCGTCAAGTCAGTCGGCGTGGCCCGGCAGTACTCCGGGACCGCCGGCCGGATAGAGAACTGCCAGGTCGGGGTGTCCTTGGCTTACCCGTTCGAGCAGGGCCACGCGCTGATCGATCGGCAGCTGTATTTGCCGCAAGCTTGGACTGACGACCGCGATCGCTGCCGGGCCGCCGGTGTTCCGGACGAGGTCGAGTTCGCGACCAAGGTGCAGATCGCCCGCAGCATGCTCAGCCGGGCGTTCGCGGCCGGGATCCGCCCGGGCTGGGTGAGCATGGACGAGGCCTACGGCCAGTCGAAATCACTGCGGGTCTGGCTGGAAAGCCATGATCAGGCGTATATGGTCGCGACTCGCCGCAACGACGATATGATCACCACCAGCATGGGCACCGCCCGCGCTGACGATTTGATAGCTGCTCTGCCCGGCCGGGCCTGGTCACGTGTCTCCGCCGGTCTCGGTGCGCACGGCCCCCGCATGCGCAGGGCTTGCACGGCGCGCTGCTCGGCGGCCGGGCCGACTCGGGTCCAGACCGACACGGCTCGGCGTACGTGCGGGTGCAGGTAGGCCTCGGGGCGGCGCCAGTGGGCCTCGAAGAAGCCGTCGGCGCAGTCCCACGGGATCGGCACCGGCTCGGTGCGGCCGCCCGCCGCGTGGGCCAGGTCGGCCAGGGCGGGGCGCCCGGTGAGCAGGCCGGCGAACTCGGGGAGGTAGTCGCGGGTGAGCCAGAACCGGTCGAGCCAGCCGGGCTCGTCGGCGTCGTAGGTGAAGACCACCACGCGGCGTGCCACCCGGCGCAGCTCGCGCAGGCCGGCGACCGGGTCGGGCCAGTGGTGGACGGTGCTGACCGCCATCGCGGCGTCGAAGGACCGGTCGGCGAAGGGCAGATGCTCCGCCGCGGCGGCCACGCAGGGCGCGGCTGCGGCGGGGCGCTGCGCGCGCATGACCGCCGACGGCTCGACCGCGGTGACGTCGCGGTCCGGCGGCTCGTAGGAGCCGGTGCCCGCGCCGACGTTCAGCACCGTCCGGGCGTCGCCGAGCGCCGCCCAGATGCGCGCGGCGATCCGGGGCTCGGTGCGCCGCGTCGCCGGGTAGGCGGACCCGATGACGTCGTAGTGCACCGCCGGAAGCGGCTCCTGCGCTGAGATCTCCATGGCGGGCCTCCCGCTCCGGATGTGCTTGCGCTTCCCCGACTATGGACTATGACGTAACGGGAGGTACAAGCGTGACGTACGAGATCCGGCCCCTGGACGCGTCGACCTGGGACGCGTTCGCCGCCCTCGTCGAGCGGAACAACGGCGTCTTCGGCGGCTGCTGGTGCATGGGCTTTCACGGGGGGCTGTCCCGCGGCGACCCCGCCCGGAACAGGGCTGCCAAGGAGCAACGGGTGCGCACGGGCACCGCCCACGCGGCACTCGTCTTCGCTGGGGACGACTGCGTCGGGTGGTGTCAGTTCGGCGGGCCCCGGGAGGTGCCGGCGATCAAGAACAGGGCCGCGTACGAGAAGAGCCTCGTCGCCCTGCCCGACTGGCGGATCGCGTGCCACTTCGTCGGCAAGGGGCACCGGCGGCAAGGGGTCGCCACGGCCGCGCTGGCCGGGGCGCTCGGCCTGATCGCCCGGTCGGGTGGGGGCGTCGTCGAGGGCTACCCGGAGCCTGCCGGGTCCGTGGCGGCCGGGTTTCTGTTCCACGGGGCGCTCTCGACGTACGAGAAGCTGGGTTTTGTCCGTGATCGCCCGATCGGCAAGCATCGCTGGGTGATGCGGAAGACCCTGGCCCCCGCGGGAGGACCAGGGTGACCGGATCCGGCCGACCAGCCCGCACCGATCGCCACGGGCCGTGAGGAGCAGACGCCGTGCACAATGCGCCGCGGGCGGAGAGGAGCAGACGCTGTGCACAATGCGCCGCGGGTGGGGAGGAGCGGACGCTGTGCACAACGCGCCACGCGCGAAGAGGATCAGGCCCGCGACGAGGCGCCGCGGGCGGTGAGGATCGTCAGATCTCGCCGATCAGGTCCGCGACGCTGTTGACGATGCGCGACGGGCGGTAGGGATAGCGCTCGCTCTCCTCGCGCGTGCTGATGCCGGTCAGCACGAGGATCGTCTCCAGGCCGGCCTCGAGCCCGCACAGCACGTCGGTGTCCATCCGGTCGCCGATCATGGCGGTGCTCTCGCTGTGGCCGCCGATGACGTTGAGCGCCGAGCGCATCATCATCGGGTTGGGCTTGCCGACGAAGTAGGGCTCGACGCCGGTCGCCTTGCTGATCATCGCGGCGACCGAGCCCGCGGCCGGCAGCGCGCCCTCGTTGGACGGGCCGGTGGCGTCGGGGTTCGTGCAGATGAAGCGGGCGCCGTCGTTGATCAGCCGGACGGCCTTGGTGATGGCCTCGAAGCTGTAGGTGCGCGTCTCGCCGAGCACGACATAGTCCGGCGAGAACTCGGTGAGGATGTAGCCGGCCGCGTGCATGGCCGTGGTCAGCCCGGCCTCACCGATCACGTACGCCGTGCCGCCCGGCCGCTGGTCGGCCAGGAACTGGGCGGTCGCCAGCGCGGCCGTCCAGATCGACTGCTCGGGCACGTCGAAGCCCATGCGGGCCAGGCGGGCCTGCAGGTCACGCGGCGTGTAGATGGAGTTGTTGGTCAGGATGAGGAAGGGCTTGCCGCTCTCCTTCATCCGGTTGACGAACTCCGGGGCCCCCGGCACCGGCACGCCCTCGTGGACGAGGACTCCGTCCATGTCGGTCAGCCAGGATTCGATGGCCTTGCGCTCGGTCATGAGGCTCCTCGTCGTTGCGGGGCCGGGCAACAGTCGGCCGGGCAGACGTCCCAGACCGGCAGACTACCGAGCCGGTCGCGGTCGACGCCCGCGGTGCGCTCCTGCACGAGCTCGCGGATCATCGTGACGAAGGCCGGGTGGGTGCCGGGCGTCGCCGCGCGCGCATAGCCGAGGCCGAGCTCCTCGGCGGTCTCCTTGGCCTCGTTGTCGAGGTCCCAGATGACCTCGAGGTGGTCGGAGACGAAGCCGATCGGGCTGACCACGACGTCGGTCACGCCCTCCTTGGCCAGGGCCTGGAGGTGGTCGTTGATGTCGGGCTCGAGCCACGGCACCTGCGGCGGGCCGGAGCGGCTCTGCCACACCAGGTCCCAGGGCAGGTCGTTCGCCGCCTGGGCGTGCACCAGCGCGGCGGTCTCGTTGAGCTGCGCCTCGTAGCGGCCGCCGGTCGGGCCGGCCGTGGCCGCCATCGAGTTGGGGATCGAGTGCGCGGTGAACACCAGGCGGGTGCTCGACCGGCGCGCCGGGTCCAGCGTGCCGAGCGCGGCGCGGACCGCCTCGACGTGCGGGCCGACGAAGCCCGGGTGGTCGTGGAACTGCCGCAGCTTGGTGATCGCCGGGGCGCCGGGGCCGACCTTCGCGCGGGCCTGGGCGATGTCCTCCCAGTACTGCTTGCAGGACGAATAGCCCCCGTACGCACTGGTCGCGAAGCCCAGCGCCGACGTGATCCCGTCGTCGCGCATCTGCGCCACGGTGTCGGCCAGCATCGGGCCCCAGTTGCGATTCCCCCAGTACGCCGGGAGGCCCACCCCGTGGGCGGAGAAGTCGGCCTGGACCGCGGCGAGCAGGTCCCGGCACTGCTGGTTGATCGGCGACACCCCGCCGAAGTGGTAGTAGTGCTCGGCGACCTCGGCGAGCCGTTCCTCGGGGACACCGCGCCCGCGCGTCACGTTGCGCAGGAACGGCATCACGTCGTCGGGATGCTCGGGGCCGCCGAAGGAGAGCAGGAGAAACGCGTCGTACGCCACCGGACCATCCTCCCTCGCCCGGCCCGATGGCGCCCGTCCACCCCGCCGATCAGCAACCGACGTCACTGTTTCCGCGTCCGCGCCCCCACTCGCAGCATCACGCCGCCGACCACCAGCAGCACCGACAGGAACAGCAGCCCGAGCAGGTTCTGACCGGTCTTGGGCAGGTTGTCCCCGCCGCCGCCCCCCGAGTTGGAGCTGTCGGTGGGCGTGCCGTCCGAGCTGCCCGCGATCGACAGCAGCGCCTCGATCGTGTTGTTGACCACATTGCCCTCGGCGCTGGTGGTGCTGATCGTCACGCGTACCGGCTGGACGCCCTTCTTCGCCGCCGAGGTGATCTGCATGCTGAGCCACAGCTCGCTGGTGGCGCCCACCGGCGCGTCCGGGCCGTCGCAGACCACGGCGTTCGCGTCGCCCGTCTCGTCGGGCATGCAGTCGATGGTGACCAGCCCGGCGTCGGATCCGGAGGCATCGAGCAGCACCCGGGCGAGCGCCAGGTTGACCCCGGCCGGCGGGTCGATGCTGAAGGTGATGCCGGCCGCGGTCTGCGAGCCGTTGTTGCTGTACGGCAGCTTCAGCAGCACGGTGCCCCCGGGGCGGGCGGTCGTCGTCTTGCGCTTGACACCCAGCTCGAGGTCGACCCGCGAGGACACCACCGAGATCGCGGGCATCGCCTGGTCCTCGGCGTCCGAGCAGCTGTTGTTGGCCGGCTCGGCGTCCAGGCAGCCGCCGGTGATGACCGTGCCGACGCTCACGGTGCGCCCGACGACGAACGGGATGTTGTACGTGTACGAGGCCCCGACGGCCAGGTCGCGCGTACAGGTGACGACGTTGTTTCCCTCGTCCCAGACGCAGTCCGACGGCAGCGGCGAGCCCGGGGTCAGCCCGGACGGCACCTTGAGCGTCATGACGTGCGGGCTCGCGGCGTCCGGGCCGGGGTTGCGCAGCCGGATCGGCAGCACCGTGCGCTGCCCGGGCGCGGCCGGGTTGACCGTCGGCGTGCCGAAGGTCGTGGTGACCGTGTCCGCGTCGCCGCCCGTGGTGACCAGCACGCCCGAGGCGACCAGCTGGTCGGTGGCGCTGCTGTCGTCGTTGAGCGTGATGTTCGTCGCCGTCCACTTGGCGTCGGCGCTGACCGAGTCGGCCACGGCGACGGTCAGCGTGATCGTGACCGTCCCCTCCTCCTCGGCCATGTCGGTGCACCGGACCTGGGACGCCGAGACGGCACAGGTGCCGTTGGAGGCCTCACCGGAGCTCGACTCCGACGTCGCGGCGCTCACCGTGAAGCCGTCCGGCAGCGTCTCGAGCGGCACGACCAGGCTCAGGCCGTCGCGCGTACTCGTGTCGGTGATCGTGATTTGCGGCTCGCCCGCGTCGCCGGGGGCAACCTCCACCGGGGTGGTGTCGATCGTCACCGTGTTGCGCAGCGGCTGGTAGAGGGCCTGCTCGTCGGCGAGCTCGAACGTCGTCAGGCACGTGCTCGACCCGTTGAGCGCCACGCAGCCGCCGCCGGCCGGCTGGGACGGGTCCGCGTCGGCGGGCACCACGACCGGCAGCTGCCAGATCCGGGCCGCCGCGCCGACCGCCTGGTCGAAGCGGCAGGTCAGCTGGGTGCTGCTGACCGGGGTGCAGTCGATCGCGGCCTGCCCGGACAGCGTGCCGAAGGTCGTCTGGCTCGGCGCGGTCACCGTGGTCGTCGTGCCGGTGGCGTCGGACGGGCCCACGTTGGTGATCGTCGCCGTCACCACCGTGGTCGTGCCCAGCGGCACCGGGTCGGTCGGGCCGGTCAGCACGATCCGCACCCCGGGCACCGGCGGGCCGGTCACCACGACCGGGCCGCTGCCCTGCGCGGTGTCGCCGGCGCCCCGGCTGACCGTGATGCCGGTCGGGTTCCAGGTGACCCCGGCGGCCAGCGACGAGGCCGTGGACACGCCGAGCGCGACGGCCTGGTTCGTGCCGGCGACCAGGGTCACGCCGGTGCACACCACCTGGGCGGCCTGCACCTGGCACGCCGAGCCGCTCGGGCCGGTCGCGGAGGTCACCGTGAAGCCGGCCGGGAGCTGCCCCAGCGGTACGGTCACCGTCAGCCCCGTGGCGGCGCGCTGCGCGGTGACGACCACGTAGCCCGTGCCCGCCAGGCCCGGCGTCGCCGTCCCGGAGCGGGTGCCCACGCCCAGCGTGCCCTCCAGTTCCGCGCCGAGCTCGATGTCGGGCAGCGGGTTGTCCGGCGGGCTCGTGCAGACGTTGTCGCGGTTGGTGTCGATGCAGCCCCCGTCGACCGGCTCGTCCGGGTCGGCCGTGCCGGGCACGAGGATCCGCAGCGTCCACTGCCGGTTCGTGCCCGCCGCGACCACGTCGAGCGTGCAGTCCACCCGCGTCGCGGACGCCCGCGTGCAGAACCGCGGCAGCGCGTACGCCGGGTCGAACGTCGTGCCACCCGGCGCCCGGAAGATCAGAGCCGCGTTGCGCGCGTCCGAGGGCCCCGGGTTCGTGGCCGTGATCGCCAGGTCGGCGGCCGAGCCCGGCGTCACCGTGCCCGGTGCGGGACCGACGACGGTCACCGTCAGGGGCGCGTCCGCGTCGGCCACGGTCGCCGCGGACACCGTACGCGTGAAGCTCTCGCCGCCACGCGCAACCGTCACCGCCGGAGCCCACACCGCACCGGGGTCGGCCGCCGCCGAGGCAGCCACCGTGACCCGCAGCGCGACGCTGTCGCCCGCGGCGATCGAGAAGTCCCCGCAGCTGTACGCGTCGTCCGACGTCGTGCACGTGGCACCGTCGGCCGCGATCGCCGTCGTGGTCACGCCGGCCGGCAACGCGTCGCGCGGGATCGTCACCCGCACGCCCGTACGCGCCTGGCTCAGCGCCACCGTCACCGTCGTGGTCGCCGTGCGTCCTGGCACGACGGGCGTGTTCGTGGCGGTGACCGTCGCGATCCGGCCCAGCGGCGTGGCCAGCTGGATGTCCGGCAGCGCCCGGTCGGCCGTGCCCCCGCACGCCGCGTCGCCGTCGAGGTCGAGACAGCCGCCGGTGAGCGCCTGACCCGGGTCGGCGTTGCCCGGCACCACGATCGGCACGTCCCACACCAGGCTCGCCGGGGCCACCCCGAGCGTCACCGAGCAGCTGATCCGGGTCGCCGAGGCGCGCGTGCACGAGTCCGCCAGCGGCGCCGCCAGGGTGCCGAACGCGGTGCCCACCGGCGCCCGCAGCGTGACCAGGGCGTCCGTGGCCGTCGACGGGCCGGCGTTGGTGAGCGTCACCCGCATGCTCGTGGTGTCGCCCGGCAGGACCGTGCCCGGCGCGGGCCCGGTGACCTGCGCGTCCAGGGTGTAGTCCGGGTCGCCCGTACGCACCAGCAGCCCCGCGCCCGTCGCCTGGTCACCGGCCTGGTTGGTGGCGGTGATCGCCCGCGTCGACCAGACCAGCGTGCCCTGGACGCCGGCCGCGACGCTCACCGGGACCGTGATGGTGGCGCCCGAGGCGGGGACGCTGACGTTCGTACAGGTGATGGCGGTCGCGGTGACCGCGCAGCTTGCCGCCGGCGTCGCGGTGACCGTGCCCAGCGTCATCTCGTCGGGCTTGCCGTCCAGCGGGATCGTCAGTGTCAGGCCGGTCTGCGCCGGGCTCGCCGACAGCAGCACGACCGCGTTGCCCGTGGTGCCCGGCGTCACCCGCGCCGGGCCGGTGCTGATGTCGAGCTGCCGGTCGAAGGGCGTGGCCAGCACGAGCGGCGGCAGCGGGTCGTCGCCGGTGCCGCACACGCCGTCGTTGTCCAGGTCCACGCAGCCGCCGTCGAGCGGCTGCGCCGGGTCGGCGCCGCCGGACACCACGATCGGCAGGGCGAGGTCGATCGCGGGCGCGTCGACCGGCAGATCGAAGGTGCAGGTCACCCGGCCGGGGCTCACGACGCGGCAGTACTGCGCGGTGGGACCGCTGAGCGGCCCGAACGTCCCGCCGTCCGGCGCCAGCACGCTGATCGTCTCGTCGGTGGCGTCCGACGGGCCGGTGTTGTCGACGCTCACCGTGAACGTGCCCGTCCCGCCCGGCGGCACCGGATCGGCCGGCGGCGTGGAGTCGACATCCAGGGTGTACACCGGCGCGCCGACGACCGCCAGCCGCTCCCGTGCGCTCACAGACTGGGTGCCGCGGCTCACGGTGACCGGATCGGCGGTCCACGGCAGGCCCTGGACGGCCGACGGGGCCGCCGCCACGCCCAGCGACACGGTGGCGGTGGTGCCGTCCGGGATCGTCAGCCCGGTGCAGGTGATCTGCGTGGCAGTCGCGGTGCACGTCCCGCCGTTGGTGGCGGACTGCGTCCGGACCGTCAACCCCCCGGGCAACCCATTGAGGGGTACGGACACCGCGATGCCGTCCAGGTTCCCGTGCGCCGCGGTCACCGTGACAGTGGCCACGTCCTGCCGCCCGGGCGTGACGGTGGCCTGCGTGGCATCCAGCGTCACCTGCCGGTCGAACGGCACCTGCAGCACGATCGCGTCGATGGGCTCGTCGTCCGGGCCGCAGCCGGAAACCCCGTCGAGGTCGACACAGCCGCCGCCCAGCGGGGTGAACGGGTCCGCCCCGCGCGACACCACCAGCGGGAGCCGGAACTCGGGCGCCTGCGTACCCGCGGCGACGTCGATCGTGCACACCGCCCGGCGCTCGGTGCTCAGCACGCACGGACTCGCCGGAGTGCCGAACGTCGTGCTGGCCGGCGCGATGACCACGACGCTCGCGTCGGCCGCGTCGCTCGGGCCGCCGTTGGCCACCACGACGGTGAGCTCGGTCGTCCCGCCCGGGAGCACGGTGTTGTCGGGCGGGCCGGTGACCGTCGCCGTGAGGTCGGTGACGGGCGGACCGGCGATCGCCAGGTCGCCGTCGCGGCTGATCTCCTCGTCGCCGTCGGTCACCTCGACGCCGGCGGCGGTCCATCGGGCCGGCGGGGTCGCGCCGGCGGGCACGGCGACGGTCAGCGTCAGGTCACGCGGCTCGTCCGGTTGCAGATCGACGCCGGTGCACGTCACGGCGCTGGCGGTGACCGTGCAGCCCGGCGCGGTCACCGTCCAGCCGTCGGGCAGGGCGCCCAGCGGGATCGTGACCGTGAGATCGTCCTCGTCCTGCGTCGACTCGAGGCGGACGCGGGCGATGCCGGTCGTACCCGGCGTGATCGTCGCCGCGACCAGCGTCTCGGTCAGGCGGTTCGCCAGCGGGGTGCGCAGCTGGATGCCGGGCAGCGGGTCGTCCTCCGGGTCGGCGCAGTCGGCGTCGTTGTAACTCACACAGCCGCCGTCCAGCGGGGTGCTCGCATCGGCCTGGGCGGAGACATTGAGCGGCAGCGTGTAGGTGACGCCGTCACCGGCGTCCAGGGACACCGTGCAGCGCAAAGCCGTCGGGCCGGTGACCGTGCACTGCTGGCTCGCCGGGGCGGTCAGCGTGCCGAAGGTCGTCGAGCGCGGCGCCAGCACCGTGAACACCGACTCGCCGGCGTCCGAGGGCCCCTCGTTCGTGATGGTGACGCTCATCGTCGTGCTCTGCCCCGGGCGTACGGTCCGGGGTGCGGGCGGGGTCGCGTCCACCGAGAAGGTCCACTGCGGGTCGGCGGTGACCAGGGTGCCCGTCGTCTGGCCGGTGGAGTCGCCGCTCGTCGCGCTGACCGGGCGGGTCGGAGTGGTGACCCAGTTCGCCGTCACGTCCGGAGCGAGGGTGACCGGGACGGAGACCGTCGTCGCGCCCTGCCGCGGGAACGTGACGTTCTCGCAGTAGATGCTGGTCGGGCCGTTCGTGCACGTCCCGCCGCCGGTGGTCGTGACGGTCCCGACCGTGTAGCCCGCGGGCGGGGCGGGGATCGTGACCGTACCCGTGCCGTTCAGCAGACCCTGGTTCTGGACGCGGATCCGTGCGGTGGCCGCGGCTCCACCCGGGATCGCGGTCACCGGCATGATCGTCAGGCCGTTGG
Organism: Actinoplanes oryzae; assembly: GCF_030757795.1. Taxonomy (GTDB): domain Bacteria; phylum Actinomycetota; class Actinomycetes; order Mycobacteriales; family Micromonosporaceae; genus Actinoplanes. The sequence continues at coordinate 29,818 of NZ_JAUQWH010000071.1, read as the reverse complement.
TGAGGTTGACGTCCGGGTCGCTGACCGTCAGCAGGCGCCCGCCGCCGGTCGCCGCGAAGCCGTTGAGGGTCGCGGTGATGTTGCTGACGTCCCAGGTCGTACCCGGCGGGGTGGTCGTGGTCGCCGCGGCCGTGACCGTGATCTCGATCCTGTCGTTCGCGGGCACCGTCACCCCGGAACACGTGATCGCGGCACTCGTGACCGTGCACGGGTTGCTGCCCACCACGGCCCGGGTGATCGTCACACCGTCGGGCCGCCCGGCCAGCGGCACCGTGACCGTCGTCGTGGCATCCGACGGGCCCTCGTTCGTCACCGTGATCGGCGTCGACGCGGACTTGCCCGCCGGCAGCGTCATCTGCGACACCGTGATCGTGCTCCGCGTGGTCTGCGCGTCCCCGACCGTCACCAGCCGGCCCTCGCCCCGCACCGAGATCGTGGTGTCCGCCACCGCCGGGAACGGCGTGCTGACCGCCGTGATGCTCCCGTCCGCGGGCGACCAGTTCGCCGCGCCGGCCGCGTTCGCCGCAACCGCCACCGGCAGCGACACGGTGACACTGCCGCCGCCCGGCACGGTGACGCCGGTGCAGCGGATCTGCGTGGTGCTCGCCGTCGAACAGGTGCCGCCCCCGGTCGTCGTGACCTCCCCCAGCGTGTAGCCGGTGGGCGGCGCCGGGATCGTGATCACCGTGTTCGGCGCGGCGATCTCGCCCGCGTTCGTCACCGTCACCGTCGGCGTGCCGGTGGTGCCCGGAACGACGGTCTTCGCGCTCGTGCCGACCGCCCCGAACTTCACGTAACCCGAGCAGGTCGACTCCGCCACCACGACGGTGCCCTTGGCCAGCGCGCCGTTGGTGCCGCCCAGCAGCTCCAGATTGAGACCCTGCACGGTGTACGACAGCCGGCCCGTCGTGGCGTTGTAGGTCGCCGTCCGCCGGTCGAGCACGCCGGTCAGCACCCCGGGCACGTTGAGGTTCAGGCCCGTCGAGGGGTTGACCGTCGCCCCGGCCACCCTGAGATTGGCGACGTCGGTGTCGGAGGTGACCGCCGTCGGCGACATCGTGCACGACGTGTCGACGGCGTCGAGGCCGAGCGTTCCGGTCCCGAGCACATTGAGCCCGGCGACCTCGGCGCGCGCCGTGCCGCCGTTGCTCGTGGAGTCCGGGCCGGTCCGTGCGGTGACCGCGCCCGTGCCGAGCACGTTCGGGACACCGACGTTGGCGACCTGCTGGGTGTTGGCAAGCTGGCCGGTCTGCCACGTACTCTGCGTCGTGGTCAGCAGGTTGACCGGGAGGCCGAGCAGCGTCAGATCGGTGCGGAGGCCCTGCGCTGTCGTCGAGACGGTGGCGGGGGCTGCCTGAGCTGCGGTGGGCGGCCCTATCAGCGCCAGGGCGAGCAGCACGGCGGCAAAGGCCACCATGCGCCGGGGCTGTCCCGAGTCGTCATCACGAAACACTCGCGTATGCACCACGAGGCGAACGGTAAGCCCGCGGAATGCGAAAGATCTTTCGTTTCCCGATACGGGTCACAAGTCAGACTTTTCCCGCTATCGGGGGTGCCGTTGTGGCCCTGGGCCGTTCGTTCAGTACCTGCCGCACGGTCGGATCTTTCCTTCCCTCCCGTTCGGCCGATCCTCCCCTCCGCACAAGATCACGCGGCACCGCATCGAATTCCCGCCATGGCAGCCCTGCATCAAGCCCCTTTCCGTTGCTCCCAGGCGAGATGACACCGCCCAAGCCCAGCGAATCGCCAAGCCGGCACCGGGCTTCCTTCCCATACGCACCGTCGCACCGCGCGTGGCTCCTTGACACGTACGCGACGTCGCTCCGCGCGTGCGCAGCTACGCATGTTGGCTTCTCAGCACGAGCCAGCTCGCGTGCGGTTCTCCCAGCGAGTGCAGCGTCGCTCCGCTTCCCTGGCGCGCACAGCGTCGCTCCGCTTTCCAATACGCGCAGAGTCACTCCGCGTATGGCTTCCTAGGAGGCTAGGCTCTTTCGTTCGTGCATGACAAAGGGGCCGCGCGTCCGCACGACCCCTCGCCTTGGTCGCTCTCTGCTCCGCCCGTTCAGCCGTCTCGCTTGGCCGGCTCAATCAGGCGGCTCGCTCAGGCAGCTCGCTCAAGCAGCTCGCTCAGGCGCCGAGCGCGTGGTAGCCGCCGTCGACGTGCACGATCTCGCCGGTCGTGGCCGGGAACCAGTCCGACAGCAGCGCGCAGATCGCCCGGCCCGCCGGCTCCTGGTCGGTGAGATCCCAGCCGAGCGGCGCCCGGTCCTGCCACGCCTCCTCGAACTGCTCGAAGCCCGGGATCGACTTGGCCGCCATCGTGCGCAGCGGTCCGGCCGACACCAGGTTGCTGCGCACGCCGTGCTTACCCAGGTGCAGCGCGAGGTAGCGGGACGCCGACTCGAGGCCCGCCTTGGCGACGCCCATCCAGTCGTAGACCGGCCAGGCCTTCGTCGCGTCGAACGTCAGGCCGACGATGCTGCCGCCCCCGCCCATCAGCGGCAGGCAGGCCGTGGCGAGCGCCTTGTAGGAGAAGGTCGACACCTCGAGCGCCTTCGCCACGTCGGCCCAGCCGGCGTTGAGGAACTCGCCGCCGAGCACGCTCTGCGGCCCGAACGCGATGGAGTGCACCACGCCGTCGAGCCCGTCGACGTGCTCGCGGACCTTGCCCTCGAGGGCGGCCAGGTGCTCGGGGTCGGTGACGTCCAGCTCGATCACCGGCGCGGGCTCCGGCAGCCGCTTCGCGATGCGCTCGACCAGCGACAGCCGGCCGAAGCCGGTCAGCACGACCGTCGCGCCGTTCTCCTGGGCCAGCTTCGCCGCCGAGAACGCGATCGACTGGTCGGTGATGATGCCGGTGATGAGCAGCCGCTTGCCGGCCAGCAGTCCAGACACGAAATCTCCTGTGTTGTCACTCGTCGATGGCGCGCGCCTGTCGATGCCCGCCGCCGGATGGTTCTGCGCGGTGCGATCCGCGTCGTGTTTCCTTGCCACCGTCTCCACGGCCGCGGCTCCACGGCCCGCCGTGCTCACCACGGCCGCTGCGTGAACCGCAACCGCAGTCTCATTCCCCACCGCCGTGCTCAGCGCCCCGGCGGTCGATGACCCCGCCCAGCCGCCGCGCCCGGCAAAACCCTCGCCCGCGCCGCCGCACTCAGCGACACCCCGCCGGCGGCCCACCCCTCGCCCGAGCCGCGCCCGCAACGCCCCCGGTCAACGACCCACCATCAGGCCACCGCACCTGGCAACGCCCTCGTTCAGGCCGCGCAACCGGCGACGCCACCGGTCAGCGGCCCACGCTCGGACCGCCGGACGGGACGACGCCGGAGGTCAGTGGCCCATGCCGAGGCCGCCGTCGACCGGGATCACCGCGCCCGAGATGTAGGCCGCGCTGTCACCGGCGATGAAGGTGACCGCCTGAGCGACCTCGTCCGGCGTCGCGAGCCGCCCGGCGGGGATCGCCTTGAGGATCTCCTCCTTGCGGGCGTCGGACAGCACGTCGGTCATCTCGGTGGCGATGAAGCCCGGGGCGACCACGTTGGCGGTGATGTTACGGCTGCCCAGCTCACGGGTGATCGAGCGGGCCATGCCGACCAGGCCGGCCTTGCTCGCCGCGTAGTTCACCTGGCCGGGGCCGCCGTAGAGCCCGACGACCGAGGAGATGAAGATGATCCGGCCCCACTTGGCGCGCAGCATCTTGGAGCTGGCGCGCTTCGCGACCCGGAAGGACCCGGTCAGGTTGGTGTCGAGCACCCGGGTGAACTGCTCCTCCGACATGCGCAGCAGCAGCGTGTCGTCGGTGATCCCGGCGTTGGCGACCAGCACCTCGACCGGACCGAGCTCCTTCTCGACCGTGGTGAACGCCGCGTCGACGGCGGCCGGGTCGGTGATGTCGCACTCGACGCCGAAGAGACCCTCCGGTGCGCCGCTGCCACGGTGGGTGACCGCCACCCGGTCACCCTGCTTGGCGAACGCCTGGGCGATGGCCAGGCCGATGCCACGGTTTCCTCCGGTCACCAGGACGGTGCGGGCCAACGCGGTGCTCCTTCACTAGTAGCTGCTGCTCACGCCGGTGGGCCGGCGCGCTGCCTCGTGCACCCGCCCCCGGCCCGGTGCACGACCGGCCCGGCTCGACGGGATGGCAGCAGACTAGGCCGTACCGGCGAGTAAGAGCGAACCGGCTCGACGAGACGTTCGCCATGCTGACCTGCGCTCCCGATTTTCCCGGCCGCTGCCTGCGACGGGACGGCCACCCCCTACCAAAGAAGGTGGTCACCCCCTACCAAGGAGGGGCGACGGAACGCCGCCACCGTCGTAGCCTCCCGGACATGGAAGCCCTCCAAGCCCTGCGCCGGCTCGTCGCCGGTCCCGACCGTCGGCATCCGCCGGCCGGGCTGCGGCTCCCGCCTGCTCTCCGGCTGTACGGGACACCGCTCGGCCTGCTGGCGCTGGTGAGCCTGGGGCTGGCCAACGGGACCTACCTGATGGACACGCGCGGCATCAAGCCGTGGCCCGCCGCGCTCCTGTCGATCGGCGTGATGCTGCCGATCGTGCTCTCCGCGGCGGGGCTGCGCCTGACGGCGTGGCGGCTGGCGTGGCCGTTGCTCTTCGTCGGCGTCGCGCGCGTCACGCCGGAGGAGTCGTGGCCGTGGACCCCCGTGCAGATCCTGGCCTTCCTGACGGTCTTCACGCTCCTGACGATGCGGGAGAGCACCGCCTTCATCGCCTGGGCGACGGCCCTCAGCATCGTGCCCGTGTTCGTCTTCGCTCCGCGCGCCAATGCCTGGGGCGTCGTGGTGCTCCTCGTCGCCCTCGCGCTCACGGGCGACCTGCTGTCCCGCCGCCGCCGGGCCCAGGCGCAGCTGGACGAGCAGACCCGCCTGACCGAGCGGGAGCAGGACCGCCGCGCCGTCCTGGAGGAGCGCACCCGCATCGCCCGGGAGATGCACGACGTGGTCGCCCATCACATGTCGATGATCGCCGTGCAGGCGGAGACCGCGCCCTATCGTGTGCCCGGCGTGCCCGACCCGGCGCGGGCAGAGTTCCAGGACATCGCCGCCGCCGCTCGCGAGGCCCTGACGGAGATGCGCCGCCTCCTCGGCGTGCTGCGCGCCGAGCCGGACCGGGCGCCACTCACTCCCCAGCCGACGCTCGCCGACGTCCCGGCCCTGATCGCCAACGCCGCCCGGGCCGGCATGCCCGTGACGTGCCCGCAGTCCGGTCCCCCGCCGTCACACGTGTCCGCGGCGACGGGCCTCGCCGCGTACAGGATCGTCCAGGAAGCCCTCGCCAACGCGGCCCGCCACGCACCCGGCAGCCCCACCACCGTCTCGATCCGCACGACCACGGCGGCGCTGCTCCTGGAGATCTGCAACGGCCCCGCCCCGGTCCCGTCCGCCGGGACACCCCCGCACCCGCGCCTCCCCGCGCACTCACTCGTCGACCCGGCGCCATCCGGGCACCCAGCTGACCACCCCTCAGCTCACCACGACGCCGTTCCACCACCAGGTCACCAGCCGACAAATGCGCGCCGCCCAGCGCATCAGGAGCCCGGTCCACCGCCAGATCACCAGCCGCCAGCTGCCCGCCGCCCAGCGCACCAGGACTCCAGTCCATCGCCAGGCCACCAGCCGACAACTGCCCCCCACCCAGCGCACCAGGACCCCGGTCCACCGCCAGATCACCAGCCGAAAACTGACCTTCACCTGCCCCCACCGGGCTCCGGGGTGTCGCAGGGCGGCCACGGGCTGGACGGCATGCGGGAGCGTGCGCTGGCGCTGGGCGGCACCCTCGACGCCGGGCGGCAGCCGGACGGCGGTTATCTGGTGGCGGCCCGGCTCCCGTTGAGGTCCGGGCCGGACGGCGGCGTGCGAGCCGGCCCGGCGCCTCGGCCCGCGGAGGCACCGGGGGCGGCGGAGTCGTTCGTGGAAGGATCGGCCCGGTCCGGGGAGGCCACGTGATCAAGCTGCTGATCGCCGATGATCAGGCCATGGTGCGCCAAGGCTTCGGGGCGTTGCTGGCCGCGCAGCCCGATCTTCTCGTCGTGGGCGACGCGGCCGACGGGAAGCAAGCCGTCTCGGAGACCCGGCGGCTGGCGCCCGACGTGGTGCTGATGGACGTTCGCATGCCGGTCATGGACGGCATCGAGGCCACTCGCCGCATCGTCGCCGCCTCCCGGGAGTCCCCGCGGATCCTGATCCTCACCACGTTCGACCTCGACGACTACGTCTTCGCGGCCCTCCGCGCCGGCGCGAGCGGCTTCCTCCTCAAGGATGCCCCGGCCGCCGACCTCGTCCACGCCGTCCACGTCGTGGCCGCCGGCGACGGCCTGCTGGCCCCGTCGGTCACCCGCCGCCTCATCTCGGAGTTCGCGGCCCTCCCGCGCATGGACCGTCCGCACCCGACCGTCCTCAACGCCCTCACCCCGCGCGAGACCGACGTCCTGCGCCTCATCGCCCGCGGCATGTCCAACCAGGAGATCGCCGCCGCCCTCGTCGTGGCAGAGCAGACGGTCAAGACCCATGTCTCCCGCATCCTGACCAAACTCGCCCTCCGCGACCGCGCCCAGGCCGTCGTCCTCGCCTACGAGACCGGCCTGGTCACCACCCGCGCCTGAGCGCCCACGTGACCGCCCCCGCCGGGCCAGGTCCCGCTGTGCCACGCACGCCCCCATTGAGGGCGAGCACCCCGCGGCGGCGAGAGGCATCCAGCGCCCGCGTCGCTCGGCGGTACGGGCGGGGGCCTACTGCGGGAGCAGCCGGAAGTCGGCGCTCCGGCGTGATTCGGCGAGGGCCGCCTGCACCGGACGCTGCCCGGCATGCGACCCACCTCGATCCTGCTGCTGTCGACCGTCCTGCTGACCGCGTCCGCCACGGCGCCGCCGCCACCGCATCCGTCCCCACCCTGCCGACGCCCGGGCGAAACCGCCCTCGACACCACCTCGCCCGCCCCCGCCGCACCCGGCGCCTCCGACGACACCACCTCGCCCGCCCCCGCCGTACCCGGCACCTTCGACGCCACCACCTCGCCCACCCTCGTTGCATCCGGCGCTTTGGACGACGCCCTTTCGCCCGCCGCCGCACCCGACGCCTTCGCCGGCAAGGCCTTGCCGACCATCGCTGCAGCTCTCGTCAATAAGACCTCGACTGCCGCCGCTGCAGCCGACGCTTGGAGCGGCTTCGGATTGTCGGCGGGCGGTTCGGATCGGGTGGGGGCGGCGATGGTTGCTGCCGGGGAGCCGTACTCGTCGTGGGTGCGGGCGGGGCGGCGGTTCCTGGCGTTCGACGGGGGCGGGACCGGGCGGGCCGTCGAGGTGGTCGGCGATCTTGAGGATGCGGAGCGGATCGCGGTTCTGGTGCCGGGGGTGAGCACGCGGCTCGCCGACTTCGACCGGGGGCTCGGGGGCGTGGCGGGGCGGGCTCCGGCCGTACAGGCTCGGGCTGTCCTTGCCGCGACCCACCGCGCGGATCCGCGGGCGCGCGTGGCTGTGGTGGCGTGGCTCGGGTACGACCCGCCCGCGGGGCTGGATCTCGAGGCGGCCCGCGATCTTCGCGCGCGGGCCGGGGCCGACGCGCTGAGCGATTTCGTCCGTTCGCTCCCGCGTGGCGCGGCGGTCACCATGATCGGGCACAGCTACGGCGCGCTGGTCGCGGGGCTGGCCGCCTGCCGGCTCGCCCGGGTGCACGACATCGTGGCGCTCGGCGCGCCGGGGATGGGCGTCCGGCGCGCGACGGAGCTGGGTGGCGTCCGGGTGTGGTCGGCCCTGGCGGCCGACGACTGGATCCGGCGCATTCCGCAACTTCGCCTCGGCCACCTGGGCCACGGCCGCCGTCCGTCCGCGCCGGCTTTCGGGGCGGTCCCGCTTCCCACCACCGGCGTACGCGGTCACGACGGCTACCTCGCCCCCGGAAGCCCGACACTCGCGGCGGTGGCGGACATCGTCGTCGGGCGTGTCCCCGCCCCGGCCGCCTCATGAACCGCCGACCCGTCCTCATGAACCGCCGACCCGTCCTCCTCATGGACCTCCGGCCTGTCCTCACTAACGGCCGACGCCTCCTCCTCATGAACCGCGGGCCTGTCCTCATGAACCGCCGACTCAGCCGCTTCATGAACCGCCAACCCGGCCGCCCGTCCGCCTCCGATGCCGGATCAAGCTCCGCGGCCGGCGTGGCGCCGCACTCGTCCGCTGCCACGGCGCCACGTCCGGCATCCGACGCCGGGGCGGGCGGTCGTGATCGCAGCATCGACACCGTACGGGCGGTGGCGATCGTCGGTGTGGTGCTCGGGCACTGGCTCGTCACGGGACTTGTCATGCATCCGGACGGCCTGCACACCACGAGTCCGCTCACCGTTCTGCCCGGGGCGGCGCCGGTCAGCTGGGTTCTTCAGACGCTGGGCCTGTTCTTCTTCGCGGGCGGCTTCGCGGCCACTCGGGCAGGCAGCACAACGGCTCCCACCAGGGCGACGGGACAGGTCTTCGCCGTTCGGCCCCGCCGTGCACGCACCGTCACGACCGCGACCAGAGCGGGCGCCGCCGGACGTACCTGCAAAGCCGTGGTGTTGTTCCTCGCCTCGTGGGCCGTCGCGCTGTTCCTCGGTGCGGCCGCGGGAGTTTCCGGCGTGACCCTGCACACGGCGGGCAAGCTGGCGGTGGGTCCGCTGTGGTTCTTGCTCCCGTACTTCGTGCTGCTGCTCCTCACGCCCGCCCTCCGGCGTCTCAAGATTCCATGGCTCTTCGCCGGAGTCGCCGTGGCGATCGCTGCCGTCGCCGCGCTCGACTGCATGTCGCCGGCGGGCGATGGCGACAACGGCTCGACGATCGCCGTGCTCGCCGCCGCCCTGCCGGCCTCGATCGGTCACCTCGCCGTGGTCGCCGCCTGGGCAGTCCCGTGGTGCCTGGGCGTCGCCGTGGCTCGGGGCCGCCTGGCCAAGCGCCGACACGCCGTCCTGCTGGCCGTGGCCGGTTCGGCGAGTCTGATCGCGCTCGTCACCGTGGGCGGCTATCCGGTCAGCGCCGTCGGTGTCCCCGGGGCGGGGCGTTCCAACCTGGATCCGCCGTCGCTGGCCGCCGTCGCCCTGGCAGTTGCGCAAGTCGGCATCTTCCTGCTGCTGCGCTCGCCGGCCCGCCGGCCACGACGCTGGGTGACGGCGCTCAACCGGGCCGCCCTCCCCGTCTACCTCGGTCATCAATCCGTGCTGCTCCTGGCCGCGGGCGCCTCGGGCCCGCTCGGCCTGCCCGGGATGATCGGCACGCCCGGCGACGACAGCTGGCTGGCTTGGCGTGTCGCCTGGCTCCCGGTGCTGGCCGTCCTGCTCGCCGCAGCAGTGCGCGGAGGCCGGGCGTTGCACGAAAGCCGAACACTGCGACGCTGACCGATCACCGGCGCGAGTGACGAGATGAGCGACGCGTAACCGGGCGGAGGGGAAACGATTTCGGCCGTCCGGAGATACGGGGGCGACGGCCCTTTCGCACGTGGCGCAGCACACCCCGGTCCAGATTTTTCCCCTGGCTCACAGGGGGTACTCTTCACCACGGTTCCTTACGGCCCCGACTAGTTCTGGAGGTGATCGCTGTGCGAGATAGCGATCCTCCTAGTCGTGGCCGGGCCGCTCGTCAGCCGTCCTGAGTCACCGCCTCGCCCCGCGCCGTCGCGTGGAGGCGTAGTGCCGCTGGGCTTAGGCCGCTGACACAGCTTTCTGCCTTCTGTCGCCATTCGTGCATTGCCGGAGTTCGTGCCGTGCTCGGCTCGATCATCGGTCCCGTCCTGGGCCGGACATCCCGGGACGGTGGCGCCGCGCCTGCGCAGAGGGTTCCGGTCACGACTGCCGTGTGCGCATTTCTCCCCGTTCGCCGCTGCCGTCGGAAGTCATCGCCATGAGCCGTTTTCTTGCCCCGCTGAGCTTCACCATCGCCGCCGCCTGGGTGCTCGTCGTCTTCGTCCTGGCGCACAACAACGCATGACCGCCACCATCACCCCGACTTCGCGACCCGCCCCCTGGGCCGGGCCGCTCGACACGCCACATCACCGGCCCGCCCCGGCCGGGCGGTTCGGCTCCGAGCCCCCGGCCGGCGCAACAAAACCGGCCGGCGCAACAAACCCGGCCAGTGCAGCAAACCCGGCCAGTGCAGCAAACCCGGCCGGAGCGACGAAAGCTGATCGGGGCGACCAAGGCCGGTCGGTCACCCACTGAACCGCTGATCCAACGCGCGACCCCGAGCTGTCTCGCCGCCGGGTAAGAGGCCCCCAGTAGGAGCCCCCAGTAGGAGGCCCCAGTAGGGGAGGCCCCAGTAGGAGCCCCCCACAAGCCTCCAGTAGGAGCGCCCTCAACAAGGTGGCCCCAGTAAGAGCGCCCGAGCTCGAAAGCCGCCCACCGCGGAGACTTGAGGGCCGACACGGCAAACCCTGGGGAAGCCGCGCACGGCCGAGATCCGGTGCGTGATCAGGGCAGGCGCGAGGTCCACAGCAGGCTCATGCCCGCGGCCGCGAGGCCGAACAGCAGCGCTGCTCCGGCGTACCACTGGGTGATCTCGCGGGGCTGAACACGGTGGCCGATCGAGCTGCCCATGTCTTCGTACACCTGCTTGAGCTCGCTCACCGAAGCGGCCTCGTAGAAGTAACCCTTCGTCTTCTCCGCCAGCTGCTGCAGCGACAGCCGGTCGACCGGCACGCGCTGGAGGACGCCGCGGATGTCGACGATGCCGGAGTCCGTGCCGAAGGCGATCGTCGAGACCGGCACGTTGGCGGACGCGGCGGCCGAGGCGGCGTCCTCGACGGAGCGGCCCGACGTGCGGTAGCCGTCCGACAGCAGCACGATGCGGGCGGGCGGGGCACCCTCGGCGCCGTCGCTGGGCACCGAGCGGATGGCGTCCAGCGACGTGAACACCGCCTCGCCGGTCGCGGTCGCCTCGGCCAGGGTGAGGCCGTCGATGCCCGAGACCACCGCGGCGCGGTCCTTGGTCGGCGGGACGAGGACGTTGGCGGACTTGGCGAAGGAGACCAGCCCCAGGTTGTACGTCGGGGGCAGCTCCTGGACGAACGCCTTGGCCGCCTCCTGCGCCGCCTCGATGCGGTTGGGGGCGACGTCGTCCGCCTCCATCGACAGGGAGACGTCGATGGCGAGCATCACGGTCGCGCGCTCGAGCGGTTCCTCCTTGTCGATCGACGGGCGGGCCAGGCCGAGCGCGAGCACGAGCAGGCTGAGCAGCATGGCCGCGGCGGAGACGTGCTTGCGCCAGCCCAGGCCGCGGGGGGCGAGGCTGCGGAGGAGGTTCACGTTGGTGAACTTCATCGCGTACTGCCGCTTGCGGAACTGCCGCCACACGTAGAAGCCCGCGACGAGCACCACGGGGAGGACGGCGAGCAGCCACCACGGCTGCAGGAAACGGATCATCGGGCGGTCCCCCGGGTGCGAACGTGGCGGGTCATCGGGTCGTCCCTCGATGCGAGCGTGTCATCGGACCGCCGCCCGCGGCAAGTGACAGCCCTCGAAGCGAGTCGGCGCAGAACTTCGGAGCGAGCCGACCCGCAGAGAACGAGGAGCGGGTCGACGCGCGAAGACTTGGTGCGAGCCGGCGCGGTCATCGGGTCGTTCCCCGGGTGCGGGCGTGGCGCTGCGCGGCGACGAAGCGTACGACATCGAGCAGCCAGTCGGAATCCGTGCGCAGGCGGAGGTGGGCCGCCCCGGCGGCGCGCAACGCGCGGGCGATCTCCGCGCGCTGGCGGCCGGCCTCCTCGGCGTACCTCTGGCGCAGTTTGGGGTCCGCGGTCTGCACCTCGTGCAGGGCGCCGGTCTCCGGGTCGGCGAGGGTGAGCACGCCGACATCGGGCAGTTCCAGCTCGCGCGGGTCGACCACCTCGATGGCCAGGACGTCGTGGCGGACCGCCAGCTTGCGCAGCGGCAGCGACCAGCCGCCGACCGGCGCCATGAAGTCGGACACGACGACCGCGACACCCCGGCGGCGCGGCGGGCGGTTGAGCATGTCGATGAGCGCGCCCAGGTCGGCGCGGCCGGGCCTGATCTCGGTGCGCGCGATCGCGCGCAGCAGGCCCTGCGCCTCCTTGCGGCCGGGACGCGCCGGCATGCGGACCACCGCGGCCGATTCGGGTACGGCCTCCGCGCGCCGGCTGCGCCGGAGCCACGACCACCCGCTGCGAGGCTCGGGGACGGGCCGGCCCGACCCGGTGCCGACCACCGCGCCGATCCGGTTGCCGCCGCGCACCGTGAGATGCGCCATGGCCGTGGCGGCGGCGAGGACGAGGTCGCGCTTGAGACAGTTCGCCGTGCCGAAGTCGAGGCTCGCGGACAGGTCGAGCGCCATCCACGTCTCGAGCTCCCGGTCCGCGACCGTGCGCCGGACGTGCGGCAACGTGGTGCGCGCGGTCACCGGCCAGTCCATGCGTCGCACGTCGTCGCCGGGCCTGTACTCCCGGCTCTCGCCGGCCTCGCTGCCGGGCCCGGGCAACAACCCGACGTAGTCACCCTGCAGCAGCCCGTCCAGCTTGCGGGTGACCAAGAGCTGCAGACGCGAGAGTACGGCCTCCGCACGCGCCGTTCCCGAACCGGCGCTCACCGGCGGCAGGTCGAGCGTCCCGCCCCGGCCGGGTCGCGTGGCACCGGACCCAGCTCCCAGCGGCATGCCACCCGGGAAGCCCTGCGCAGGCGACCCGTTCGGAGCGCCGCCGAGCTGAGCCGACCCGCCCGGAACGCCGCCGAGCTGAGCCGACCCGTCCGGCACGCCGCCGAGCTGAGCCGACTCGCCCCGAACGCCGCCAAGCGCGGGCGAGCCGTCCGGCACGCCGCCGAACGCAGGTGAGGCGTCCGGAACGCCGCCGGGCGTAGGCGAGCCGTTCGGCGGCACCGGGGCGCCCAGGGTGGGCATGCCCTCCGGAGGGGTCGAGTTCCACCCGGGCGGCGCGGCGGCCTCACCCGGGGGCGGCGTGTCGGCGCTGGTCATCAGCGGTCCGTCACTGCTGGCCCGGCCAGGCCTGCGGCTGGCCGTTGCGGAGGGCCTGGTCCGCGGGCTGGCCGGGGTGGCCCTGCGCCGGCTGGCCCAGCTGCTGACCGGAGAGGCCCGGCGCCGGCTGGCCCGGGTGCTGACCGGGATGGCCCTGCGGCTGGCCCGGGTGCTGACCGGCGCTCAGCGGCTGACCGTGGCCGACCGGCTGCCCGAACGGCGGCTGCGGGTGGCCGCCCTGGTGCGGCTGGCCCGGGTACGGCTGGCCGGGGTGGCCGCCGAACGGCGCCGGCACGCCCGAGACCTGCGCGGGCTGGCCGTTGGCCGTGTCCTGGCGGGCGGCGACCGAGGGCACCGGGACGCTGGCCATGATGCGGTTGACGATGTGGTCGGCGGGGATGTCGTCGGCCAGCGCGTCGTAGCTCAGCACGAGGCGGTGCCGGAGGATGTCCGGGGCGATGTCCTGAACGTCCTGGGGCAGCGCGTAGTCGCGGCCGCGGAGCAGCGCGAGGGCCCGCGTCGCGCGGACGATGCCGAGGGACGCGCGGGGGCTGGCACCGTACTGGATGAGCTGCGCCACGTCCGGCATGCCGTGCTGGGCCGGGGCGCGGGTGGCGAGCACCAGCCGCACCGTGTAGTCGACCAGCGCGTTGTGCACGAACACCTGGTCCGCGCGGCGCTGCAGGTTGAGCAGGTCCTCGGCCGTGAAGATCTGCTTGGGCTCGGGGGCGCTGATGCCCATCCGGTAGACGATCTCGCGCTCCTCGGCGTCGGTCGGATAGCCGACGACGATCTTCATGAGGAAGCGGTCGCGCTGGGCCTCGGGCAGCGGGTAGACGCCCTCCTGCTCGATCGGGTTCTGCGTGGCCATGACCAGGAAGGGGTCGGGCACGCGGTGGCTCTCGCCGCCGATCGACACCTGGTGCTCGGCCATGACCTCCAGCAGCGCCGACTGCACCTTGGCGGGCGCGCGGTTGATCTCGTCGGCGAGCAGGAAGTTGACGAAGACCGGGCCGAGCTCGACGTCGAACTTCTCGCTCGACTGGCGGTAGATCCGGGTGCCGACGATGTCCGCGGGCACCAGGTCGGGGGTGAACTGCACGCGGGAGAACGAGCCGCCCACCACCCGGGCCAGGGTCTCCACGGCCAGCGTCTTCGCGACACCGGGGACGCCCTCCAGCAGGCAGTGGCCGCGGGCGAGCAGCGCCACGAACATGCGCTCGACCATCCGATCCTGCCCGACGATCACCCGCTTGACCTCGAACATGGCCCGTTCGAGCTGCGTGGCGTCCTGCGCGGGCGGCACCGGCGCACCGGTGTCGGCGCTGGTCAGGCCCTCGGGCGTGGTCGGCTCGGCCACCGGTCCTCCAACAGCTGGTCTGCACTGTGCGGTCACGTCGGCAGGCACTCCGGCCCGGCCCGGCGCGGCGGCCGGGCGGGATCGGCGTGCGTGCCGACCCCCAAGACTTACACGACCGCGCTCGGAGTGGTCCGCCAGTGCCGCATTACGCGCCGACCCGGGCGGCGAACATGTCGATCTTTCTTCGCGATGAGCACGGACGGGCACCGCGGCGGGTGGACGCGACCCGCCGCCGCCCGTGTAGCATTCACCCCGTCGCCGGGCGACTTCCCCCGTGGTCGCCCGGCGCTCAAACACTCCCCCGGGCGAGCGCTTCCGCCCGGGCGCGGAGCAAGCCTTCCGACCTCATCGATCCGACCGGTGCAGCGGTGCGGGGTGGCCATCACGCCGGCGGAGCAGCCGTGCCGGGCGACCTCGGGCGCCGGCGGAGCAGCCGTGCCAGGTGGCCTCGGCGCCGGCGGATAGGGTTTGCGGGTGGATGAGGAAGTGGCGGTGCAGTGCTCCGCCAAGGGCTGCCGGGCGACCGCGGCGTGGGCGCTGCGGTGGAACAATCCCAAGCTGCACGACGCCGCGTACCGGAAAACCTGGCTGGCCTGTGACCAGCACCGCGAGCACCTGTCCGACTTCCTGGGCGCGCGGGGTTTCCTGCGCGAGGTGACCGCGTTTCCCGCCACCGCCTAGTCTTTCAGGGGTGAGCGAGCTTCCCGGCGTGAGCACGCCCGGCACCCCCCACCCGGCCGACGCGCCGCACCAGGCGCACACGCCGCCGACAAGCACGCCCGGCGCCTACGGCCCACCGCCCGCCGGGCCCGCCCCCTACGGACCTCCGCCGCACTACGGACCACCCCCGGGGTACGAGCCACCGCCCGGCTACGGCCCGCAGAGCGCCCTGGAACCCTGGCCCGACACCGTCCCGTGGCGGCCCGTCTCGCCGAGCCTGATCACTGTGGAGCTGATCAACCGGGCGATCTGGGTCGTCGTCGTGCTGGCGGGGCTCGGCGTCGGCTGGGCGCTGACCGGCTTCTGGCTGTGGCCGGTGCTCTTCGGGGCGGAGCTGGTCTTCGCGGTCTGGCGCTCGTGGGTGACCGTCCGGGCGGTGCGCGCCTGGGGCTACGCGGAGCGCGACAACGATCTCCTCGTCCGGCACGGCCTGGTGATCCGGCGGCTGTCCATCGTGCCGTACGCCCGGATGCAGTTCGTCGACGTGACCGCCGGACCGCTGGAGCGCGCGTTCAAGCTGGCCACCGTCCAGTTGCACACGGCCGCGGCGGCGAGCGACGCGAAGATCCCCGGCCTGCCGCCCGAGGAGGCCGCCCGGCTGCGCGACCGGTTGACCGCGCTGGGCGAGGACCGGGCCGAGGGCCTGTGACCGCCGCCGACGCCCGCCGGGACGAGACCGCCGACCCGGCCCCCGACACGCCCGGCGCCCCGGCCGCCGGCCGGCCCGGCGGCGACGAAGCAACCGGCGCCCGCGAGGGAGAAGCCAGCCGAGAGGGGGCAGCCGGCCGGGAGGGCCTGGGCGCCCGGGAGGAGCCGGGCACCCGGGAGGAGCCGGGCCCCCGGGAGGAGCCGGGCACCCGGGAGGAGCCGGGCACCCGGGAGGAGCCGGGCCCCCGGGAGGAGCCGCGCCGCCGGCTGCACCCGCTGAGCCCGCTGCTCAACGGCGCGAAGTCGATCGCCGTCATCGTCGCCGCGCTCAGCTGGCAGACGCTGTCGCAGGTGGGCCTCGAGGTGTTCGCGCTGGTGGTGGGCGCGATCGCGGTCGGCGTGGTGATCTTCTCGCTGATCGGATGGCTCAACACCGGCTACCACGTGGTGAACAGGGAGCTGCGCATCCAGGACGGGCTGCTGTGGCGCCGCAACCGGGCGATCCCGCTCGACCGGCTGCAGTCCGTGGAGGTGCGCCGCCCGCTGCTGGCACAGTTGACGGGCCTGGCCGAGCTGCGGCTCGAGGTGGTCGGCGGCGGGAAGACGGAGGCGCCGCTCGCGTACCTGACGGTCAGGGACGCCGTGGCGCTGCGCGCCCGCCTGCTGGCCCTTGCCGGGCGCGCGCCGGGTGAGAGCCGGACCGCCCAGCAACACGCGGACCATCCCGGGCATGTCGTCGAGGAGCCCGAACGGCCGATCTTCCGGGTCGTCAACCGGGACCTCGTGGTCAGTCAGCTGCTCACACCGCAGGCGTTCTTCCTGCCGGTCGGCGTCGCGTTCGTGGTGATGCAGTTCGTGCTCGAGGGCTCGTGGACGTTCATCGGCATCGCGAGCACGGTGACGGCGATGGCGGGTGTGCTGCTCCAGCCCGTACGCCGGGTGCTGCGCGACTGGAACTTCCGGCTCTCCCGCGACACCGCCGGGCGGCTGGGCGTGCGGTACGGCCTGCTGGAGACGCGGAGTCAGGTCGTCCCGCTGAACAGGGTGCAGACGATCGGGGTGACGTGGCCGTTCCTGTGGCGGCTGCAGGGCTGGCTACGCTTGCGGCTGGACATCGCCGGGATCGCGGCGCCGGGAGGCGACACCGACAACAGCGCGGACAGTCTGCTGCCGGTCGGGGTGTTCGAGGCCGGCCGGCTGCTGGTGTGGGAGGTGCTGCCCGGCGTCGACCTGGGCGCGCTGCCCACGGTGCCGGCGCCGCGGCGGGCGCGCTGGCTGCAGCCCATCGGCTGGCGGGGGCTGGGGATCGCGCTGGCGGGCGAGGTGTTCGTGTCCCGGTCGGGGGTGGTCACCCGCCAGATGACCCTGGTCCCGTACGCCCGCATGCAGAGCGTCCGCGTCCTCCGCGGCCCGATCCAGCGGCTCCTGGGTCTCGCCACCGTCTACGCCGACACCGCCGGAGGCCGCGCCGCCGTCGCCAAGGACCGGGATCTCGCCGAGGCCTACTGGCTGGCCATCCAGCTCGCCGAGCGCGCCCGCCTGGCCCGCAGCCCCCGCCCCCTCGCGACGTCCACCGTGGCCGCGGCCGGGGGTCACGCAGTGGCCGCGGCCGGGGAGGCGGCCGGGGAGGCACCAGCGGGTCACGCACCGGCGGGTGACGCGGGACGGCAGCGGCCTGATCGGTCCTAAGCTGACGGTATGGACCTTCCGGAGTTCGCTCCCGGGCCCGGCGCCCGGGTGGAGCTGACCGTCACCGACGCCGACACCGCCCAGGCGCTCGGCTCCGGGGACGTGCCGGTGCTGGGCACGCCGCGGGTGCTGGCGCTCGCGGAGACCGCGACCGTGGCGACGACCGCGCGGCAGCTGCCCGCCGGGGTCACCACCGTGGGGACGCGGGCCGAGGTCGAGCACCGCGCCGCCAGCCCGGTCGGCCGGCGCGTCACCGCCCAGGCGACGCTGGTGAAGGTGGACGGGCGCCGGCTGTTCTTCGACGTCGAGGTCCGGGACGGCGAGACCGTGGTGGCCGAGGTGCGCGTGGAGCGCACCCTCGTCGACCGCCAGCGCTTCATCGAGCGGGCCCTCGACAACGCGTGAGGCCGCAGCGGGCGGGTCCCCGCCGGCTGCCGCTCAGGGCGGTGCGCCCGGTCAGATCAGCGCGCCCCACCGGGCGGTCAGCTCGGCCGGTGTCGGCATCGCCACGGCGCCGCCCGGGCGCTCGCAGACCAGGCCGGCCACGGCGAGCGCGAAGGTCACGTACTGCTGCCAGCCGGCCAGGTCCTCCGGAACGCCGCCGGCGAGCAGGCGGCTGACCAGGGCCGCCATCACCGAGTCGCCCGCGCCCGTGGCGTCGATCGCGTGGACCGACGGCGCCGGGAGCGTGGTCGCGCCCGCGGGGGTGGCGACGTGGGCACCCTGGGCGCCGCAGGTGACGACGACGGCCTTGGCGCCCAGTCCGAGGATGCGCTGGGCGGCGGCCTCGGGGCCGGCCTTGTCCCACAGGACCTCGGCGTCGGCGGAGCTGAGCTTCACGAGGTCGGCCGTGGCGAAATAACCCTCGACGAGGTCGCGCAGGGACGTCACCGCGGCGGCGTCGGGGAGCAGCTTCGGGCGTACGTTGGGATCGAAGACCTTGATCGGACCTGCCACGGACCAGGCGGCGCGGGCGGCGCTCTGGAAGGGCTCGCGCATGAGGCTGATCGAGCCGGCGTAGACCACGTCGGCGCCGGCGACGCGGTCGGTGGTGACGTCCTCCGGGCGGACCAGCGAGTAGGACGGCGGCTCGCCGTAGAACTGGAACGTCGGCTCCGCGCCCTCGAAGGTGGTCACGGCGAGCGTGGTCGGCACCGGGACGCGGACGGTCGCGTCCATGCCGACGCCGACCTGGCGCAGGAAGGCGGCGATGCGGTCGCCGAGGGTGTCGTTGCCGAGCGAGCCGACGTAGTCGACCCGGCCGCCGAGGCGCGTGACGCCGACGGCGACGTTGAGCGGGGCGCCGCCGATCGCCTGCCGATAGATCAGCTCGCCGTCCCGCTCGGTCTCCAGCAGGTCGACGAGTGCCTCGCCGAGCACGACCGCGTACCCCATGCCGATCCCCTCCGGTCCTCTCCGCGCCGCCGGCAGGCGGCGCGAGAAAGCTAACACTCCCCGGATGCTCGCCCGGCCGGTGATCCACTGGAAGAATCCGGACATGAAGCGCGCCGCCGGACTTATCGCCCTGACCGCCAGCCTCGCGGGTTGCGCCCCGACCGCGCAGAGCCCGCGCACCGAGCCGCAGCCCCCGCCGGCCGCCACGCCGTGGATCGTCACGGGGGCGCCCGCGGCGGTGGTCACGAGCGCCAGCCCCTCGGGCCCGGCACCCGACGCCGTGCGGACCTATGCCGGCACCTTTCAGCCCGAGGGCAAGGCCATTCAAGCCATCACGTACGACACCACGATCGTCCCCTCCGGCGCCACCGCCAAGGTCGAGCTCGCCGCCGTCACTCCCGGCCTCATGATCGGCCTCACGGTCACGGGCATGGTGCCGCGGCGCAGTTACGGCGCCCACCTGCACACCCAGCCGTGCACGACCGAGCCGGACGACGCCGGGCCCCACTATCAGCACCAGGCGGACCCGTCGAAACCCTCGGTCGACCCCTCGTACGCCAACCCGCGCAACGAGGTCTGGCTCGACTTCACGGCCGACGAGCGTGGCGGTGGTCACTCGATGGCGCGGCAGGAATGGGTGTTCGACCCCGCCCGGCCGCCGCGGTCGCTGGTGGTGCACGAGAAGTCCACACGTACGGGTGCGGGAAAGGCCGGAACGGCAGGCGCCCGAGTGGCCTGCCTCACCCTGGCGGCCTGACCTGCGGGGCCGGCCCGGACGCCCAGCCCCCGAGCGAATAGTTGATCTTTGGGCGCCACGCGCCGAGGCGGTAACGTCAGGGGCGGCACAACGAGGGAGGGCCCACCATGGCGGAGCAGGCGAGGACCGAGTCGCACGACCCGGACTTCCCGGAGGCGTATCTGCAGTTCATGCGCACCGGCTGGCGCAACGACGCGCTCGAGGTCACCGCGCGCCCCGAGGCCCCTAACTACGCGAAGCGGCGGGCCGAGCTCTCGGCCGCGTTCCCGGGCGAGACGCTGGTCATCCCGACCGGCCGGGAAAAGGTCCGCGCCAACGACACGGATTACCACTTCCGGCCGGGCAGCGACTACGTCTATCTGACCGGCGACGCCGACCCCGACGGCGTGCTCATCATGCGGCCGAGCGGCTCGGGCCACGACGCGGTCGTCTACACGCACGACCGCAACTCCAAGGAGACCGACGCGTTCTTCCGCAGCCGCAACGGCGAGCTGTGGGTCGGCCGCCGGCACACCCTCGGGGAGCGCTCGGCCGAGCTGGGCATCGAGACCCGGCCCTACGAGCAGCTGGGCCACGCCCTCGCCGACCTCGCCCCCTCGCGCACCCGGGTGCTGCGCGGGCTCGACGCCGCCGTCGACCGGGCGATCCTGGGCTACGACCCCGACCCGCAGGTGCGCCGCGACCGCGCCCTGGCCATCGCGATCTCCGAGCTCAAGCTGATCAAGGACGAGTGGGAGATCGCCCAGCTGCAGGACGCGATCGACGCCACCGTGCGCGGCTTCGAGGACGTCGCCCGGGTGCTGCCCGCCGACCGCAGCGTCAAGGAGCGCCTGCTGGAGGGCGTCTTCGGCCTGCGCGCCCGGCACGACGGCAACGACGTGGGCTACAGCAGCATCGTGGGCGGCGGCCCGCACGCGACGATCCTGCACTGGGTGCGCAACACCGGCGTCACCACGCCCGGCGAGCTGCTGCTCATGGACATGGGCGTCGAGGGCACCTCGTTCTACACGGCCGACGTGACCCGCACGGTCCCGGTCAACGGCACGTTCAGCCCGCTGCAGCGGCAGGTCTACGACATCGTGCACGCCTCGCAGCAGGCCGGCATGGAGGTCATCAAGCCCGGCGTGCCCTACTCGGAGATCCACAAGACCTGCATGCACGTGCTGGCGGAGGGCCTCGACGCCCTGGGCCTGCTCCCGGTCAGCGTGGACGAGGCCGTCTCCGAGCAGTCCACCGTCTACCGCCGGTGGACCCTGCACGGCGCCGGCCATATGCTCGGCATCGACGTCCACGACTGCTCCAACGCCCGCAAGGAGCAGTACCGCGACGGCGACCTGCGCGAGGGCATGGTCCTCACGGTCGAGCCGGGCCTCTACTTCCAGCCCGAGGACGAGCTGGTCCCCGAGGAGCTGCGCGGCATCGGCGTCCGCATCGAGGACGACATCCTCGTGACCGCCGACGGCTACCGCAACATGTCGGCCGGCCTGCCGCGCTCCTCCGCCGACGTCGAGGCCTGGCTCGCCTCCCAGCGCGAGGCGGGCCCCCGCCTCCCGGAGTGACATCGGCTCAGCCTCTCGGAGTCACCCCGGCTCGGTCGGCCGGGGTGACCCGGCCCAGCCTCCCGGGGCGGATTCCGGCTCAGTAGTCCGGCAGGTCGATGGCGGTGTAGGCGGGTCGGCGCTCGAGCCGGCCCGCGAGGCCCAGCCGGGCCAGCAGGGGCATCAGGCGCAGGGCCCGGTTGCGCGCCCACAGCTGGGCCCGGGTGCGCGGCGCCACCGTCGCCGAGCCCTTGCCGGCCAGCTCCTGGTTCTGGCGGACGAAGTCGCGCATCACCCG
The DNA here is from genome assembly GCF_030757795.1 of Actinoplanes oryzae. Classification (GTDB taxonomy): domain Bacteria; phylum Actinomycetota; class Actinomycetes; order Mycobacteriales; family Micromonosporaceae; genus Actinoplanes. The sequence goes on along the minus strand of NZ_JAUQWH010000071.1, from coordinate 8,458 downwards.
CTCGTAGCCCGCGTACCCCGCGACGTGGTCGCCGCCGGCCCGGGCCAGCTCGCCCGCGAGGACGTAGGCCCCGACGAGCGCGAGGCTCGTGCCCTGGCCGGAGAGGAACGACGGCGCGTAGGCGGCGTCGCCCACCACGGCGACCCGGCCCGCGCTCCAGCCGGGCATCCGGATCTGGCCGACCATGTCGTAGTACAGGTCGTCGGCGGTCCGCAGCGCCGCCAGCACGCGCGGCGCCTCACCGCCGAAGTCCGCCAGCCGCGAGGCCACCATCGCGCGCAGGTCGCCGGGCGTCCACCCGCGCGGCGGCTGCGGCCCCGCGAAGCCGGCCAGGGCGTGCACCCACGGCTGGTCCCGGACGGCGTAAAGCGCCAGCCCCCGCCCGACCTCGGTCTGCAGCACGACCTCGTACGCGAGCCCGCCCGCGTTCGGCACGGTGAAGCCCCCGAAACACAGCCCCAGGTAGTGGAAGTAGTCCTCCTCGGGCCCGAAGGCGAGCCCGCGGGTCAGCGAGTGCACGCCGTCCGCCCCGACGACGAGATCCACTGTGCGCGGCGCACCCTGCTCGAACGTCAGCCGCACTCCCCCGGCGTCCTGCTCGAGCGTCCGGATCGAGTCGCCGAAGACGTAGCCGACGCGGTCCTTGGTGGCCGCGTAGAGCAGGGACGCCAGGCCGCCCCGGGGCACTTCGAGGTGCCGGTCGTCCCCGCTGCCGGCGAGGAGGTCCGCGTCGAGCGCCGCGATCTTGCGACCGCGCCGGTCGTACGCCGTGATGGTCCGCGTGTCGATGTGGGCCGCCCGCAGCTCGGGCAGCAGCCCCATGCGCCCGGCCACGTCGACGGCCGGGCCCCGCAGGTCGATCGGATAGCCCCCGCCCCGGACCTCGGGCGCCTTCTCCACCACCGTCACCTCGAACCCGTGCCGGTGGAGCCAGTACGCAAGCGCGGGGCCGGCGACGCTCGCCCCGGAGATCAGCACTGTCCTCATGCGACCCATGGTTACTTACCGGTCGGCAGGTAAGCAAGGTCATGTCTACGATTGGCACATGCCGCGTACGAATGCCGACACCCGCGAACAGGCCCGCGCCGTGGCGGAGGAGCTCTTCACCACCCAGGGCTTCGAGCGGACCAGCCTGAGCGAGATCGCGGGCCGGCTCGGCATCAGCAAGGCGGCGCTCTACTACCACTTCAAGTCCAAGACCGACCTGCTGCGCAGCCTCGTGGAGCCGATGGCGACCGACCTCGAGCAGTTCCTGACGACCATGCCGGCGGAGCCGCGCGCACTGCTCGAGGCCTATTTCGACCTCTGCTGCAAGCACCGCCGGCTGCTGCTCGGCCTGCTGCGCGACGTGGGCGCCCTGAACGCGCTCGAGTTCTACGACGCGGCGGTCAACTGGCGCACCCGGATCGACGCCGTGCTGACCGGCATCAACCCGGCCGACCGCGTCCGCGCCGTCGTCGCCCTCGGCGGCCTGCAGGACACCGTGATCCTCTTCGCCGACGAGCCGGAGCTGACGACCACCCTCCGCGAGCAGGCCGTCGCCGCCGCCCTCCGAGCGCTCACCCCCGCCTGACGAAGAGCCGGCCCCCCCGAGCACTCACCCCCGCCTGACGAAGAGCAGGCGGGCAGCAAGCCCGCCCGCCCGGCGAGGAGCAAGCGAAAGCAGGCCGGCCCGGCGGGAGCCACCCGGACCGGCCGGGAATTGTGCCAAGTCCACGCACGGGGCAGCGCCCCCGACTGTCCACAGTGACAATGAGAACTGTTCACGATCGATCGATGGGGAGCAGCAGCGCCGCACCGGGGGGAAGACATGGACATCAACGTCGAAGTGACCGTCCTCGGCAGCGGCATCGGCGGCAGCACCGTCGCCGCGATCCTCGCCCGGCAGGGCATCCCGGTGGCGCTGGTCGACGGCGCCCGGCACCCGCGCTTCGCGCTCGGCGAGTCGACCATCGGCGAGACGTCGTTCCTGATGCGCCTGCTCGCCGCCCGCTACGACGTGCCGGAGCTGGCGCAGATGTCGACCTCCGCGGGCATCCGGGCGCACGCGAGCAGGCGCTGCGGCATCAAGACCAATTTCGGCTTCGTCCATCACCGCCCGGACGTCGAGCACGACCCGTACGAGGTCACCCAGTGCAGCGTCTCGGAGGGCCCCTTCGGCCCGGAGTCGCACCTGATGCGCGCCGACATCGACCAGTACCTGTTCCGAGCGGCGGTCGGCTACGGCGCCGTGGCCCGGGAAGGCGTGCGCGTCTCCGATGTGGACATCACCGCCGGCCACGCGATCGTGCACCTCTCCTCCGGCGAGGCGATCCGCAGCGAGTACGTGATCGATGCCACCGGGCGGACGTCGGTGCTCGCGAACGCGTACGGGCTGCGCGAGGAGCCGTGCCGGTTCCGCACCGACTCGCGGACCATCTTCACGCACATGCGCGGGGTGCGCCCGTACGACAGCGTGGAGGAGTCGAGCGGCCAGCCGAACCTGTGGCACCAGGGCACGCTGCATCACCTGTTCGACGGCGGCTGGATGTGGGTCATCCCGTTCGACAACCACGCGGAGAGCGAGTCCGATCTGGTCAGCGTCGGACTCAACCTTGACTCGGCCCGGTTCCCCCGGGTCGAGGGCGTGCCGCCGCAGCAGGAGTGGGACCAGTTCCTCGCGCGATATCCGTCGATCAGGCGCCAGTTCGCGGACGCCTCGGTGGCGTTCCCGTGGGTGTCGACCGGGCGCACCCAGTTCTCGTCGCGGCAGACCGTCGGCGACCGCTGGATCCTGATGAGCCACGCGGCCGGGGCGATCGACGCGCTGTTCAGCCGGGGCATGGCGAACACGATGGCGGTGATCGAGGCCTTCGTGCCCACCTATCTGGCGGCCCGGGCGGAGGGCGACTTCTCGGCGGCCCGGTTCGCGCACCTCGACGTGCTCAGCCAGAACATCCTCGACAACAACGACAAGCTGATCGCCGGCTCGTACATCGCCTTCCGCGACTTCGACCTGTGGCGGGCCTGGTCGAAGATGTGGTACCTCGCCTGGAACCTCGGCGTCATCCGGGTCGCGGGCAGCTACTACCGGTTCCTGGAGACGGCCGACCCCGAGGTGCCGGCCCGGCTGCATCAGGGGCCGGTGCCGGGCTCGTTCTGCCCCGAGCTGCCGGGCGCGCAACGCCAGTTCGAGGACTGCTTCGCCGTCATGGAACGCGTCCGGCTGGGCACGCTGAGCCCGGCGGAGGCCGTCCCGGTGCTGGCCTCCCTGCTGGGCGACGGCGAGGCCTCCCCCGCACCGCTCAACCTCCACGACGTGCTGCGCCGCTGGCACGACGGCTCGCTGGAGACCCAGAAGCTGCTGTACGACTGGGGCCGCACCGCGGCGCCGGCCGCCCTCCGCCCCTACTTCGACTACGACCGCGCCACGATCGCGAAGGCCGCGGAGGCGGTGCTCACCGCGTAGGCGTGTACGCGAGGATCCGGAAGCAGGTGTTGTCGTCGTTCGTGCCCGACTCTGACACGTCGAAGGAGATCAGCACGGGGTGGCCGTCGCTCGCGTCCGAGCTGACGGCCATCTGTCCCCCGTCGTCGGCCGCCGTCCGCGCCAGCTCCAGCAAGCCGCCCAGCGTCGGCGGGTCGATCTCCTCCTCGCCGGTGGTGGCCTGCCCGCCGGTGCGCCGCACGTCCGCGACCTCGCCCCCGGCGACGGTCACCTCGTACGTGCCGAGCGAGGGCTTGCCGTCACACCGGCGCTCCACCGTGTACGCGTAGTCGGCCGGCTCGCGCCACGCCGGCGGCGACCCGGCCGCCGTGGAGGGCAGGGCTGCGGCGGAGGGCCCGGGCTGCGGCTCGGGCTCGGCGTCCTTGGACGTGCACCCGGCGGCGAGTGCCAGCAGCACCGCCCCGCCCGCGATCGCCCCGGCCCGGGCCGGGAGAGAGCGAGATGTCATGCGCCGGCCGCCATCTCGGCTTCGCCGCGCAGGATGCAGAACTCGTTGCCCTCCGGATCGGCCAGCACGACCCACCCCGTGCCGTCCGGCCGGCGCAGGTCGCTCACCTCGGCCGCCCCCAGCCCGACGAGCCGCGCCAGCTCCTCGTCGCGGGACCCCTCGACCGGCCTCAGGTCGAAGTGAATGCGGTTCTTCGTCGCCGGCTTCGGCTCCGGCACCTCGATGAAGAGCACCTTGTGCCGCCCGTCCCGCGACAGGATCATGCACTCCTCGTGGCCCGGCAGGTTCGGGTCCTCCGGGTCGTCGGTCCAGTCCAGCACCGTCTGCCACCAGCGCGACAGCTCGTACGCGTTGATGCAGTCGACGGTCGTGTGCGAAATGAAAGCAGTCACCGGCGCTCGCCCTCCTCGGTGGTGAATGTGCGAAGCCCCCGGCGATGGTAGTGGGGCGGCGCGCCCGGGCGGTCCACCGAGAACGTGTGGAGGCGCCGCGCTCAGTCCAGGGCTCCGGTGGCCCAGCGGGCCAGGACCTGTAACACCGGCGCCCGCCGGGCCACGATCTCGCGCACGGCGGCGACCTAGGAAAGCCCGGCGACGTAGACGGCGACGGAGCGTGGCGGGACGGTCAGCGTGCCCGTGGCGGTGTCCGCGGTGGCCGTCCGCAGCAGGGGGTCCGCCGACGCGAGCAGCTCAGGGTGCAGGGTCAGCTCGACCCCCGCCAGGGCCGGCACGGTCTGAGCGGTGGTCTCGGGCGTCGCGTTGAAGACGGTGACCACGGTGGACCAGCGCGGGTCCAGCCCGGTCCCGTCGAGGCACATCACGAGGACGCCGGGGGTCTCGGCCGGGCCGCCGAGCGGGAAGGTCAGGCGGCGCTGGACCTCCTCGGCCGTCGGGAGGCCGAAGACCGGGGTCGAGCGGCGGATGCGCAGCAGCTCGGCGAAGCGGGCGGAGGCCATCTCGATCACCTCGGCGGGCGGCACCAGCGACGGCTCGGCCAGCAGCGGGCGCGCGAACTCCCACTGCGACGCGTTGTCGGGGTGGGGCGGCAGGCCGAGGCCGAAGCCGTTGCCCGTCGCGGGGTCCCAGCGGATCTGGTTGAACCAGTCGCCCGAGTTGTAGGAGTTGCGGTCCAGCGACTTGGAGCGCAGCCGCTCGCTGCCCAGGGCGAAGAAGCCGGTGCCCTGCCCGAGGGTCACGAACGACAGGGCGAGGAGCTGCATCCGGGCGCGGTCGAGGATCGGGGTGTCGCGCGGGAGCTTGAAGGCCAGCGCGTCGTAGAGGATCTCGTTGTCGTGGGCGTCGACGTAGGTCACGCACTCGCCCGGCGCGGCCGTGTAGCCGCTGGGCGAGCCGTGGTAGTCGATCTGCGCGCCGGACATCTCGGCGCCGGTGGAGGTGACGAAGCGGTAGGACGCGAGGGCGCCGGACAGGCCGACCTTGAGCCGGTCGTGCACGGCGAGCGGGGTCGCGGAGCCGAGGCCGCTCGCGAAGCCGCGCACCGTCGGGTCGCCGTGCGCGCCGCCGCCCCGGACGGCGTCACGGAGCCGGTCGTCGAAGGTGCCGACGCCCGTCCCGGCCAGATGCACCTGGGTCGCCTGGGTGAAGCGGGCGTCGTACGCCACCTCGCCGAAGTTCCAGCCCTCCCCGTAGAGGTGCACGCCGGCGCCCACCGCCCGCTGGACGTCGAGGATGTTGGCGCGCGGGTGGTGGCCCATGAGGTCGAAGCGGAAGCCGTCGATCCTGTACTCCCGGGCCCAGGTGACCACCGAGTCGACGACGAGCCGGCCCATCATCAGGTGCTCGGTGGCGGTGTTGGAGCAGCACGTCGACTCGGCGACCGTGCCGTCGGCGAGCAGCCGGTGGTAGTAGCCGGGCACGATCCGGTCGAGCACGCTGAAGGGGGCGAGCCCGTCGGCCATCGTGTGGTTGTAGACGACGTCCATGACCACGCCCAGCCCGGCGGCGTGCAGGGCGGCCACCATCCGGCGGAACTCGAGCACCCGGGCGCTGCCGGTCGGCTCGGTCGCGTAGCTGCCCTCGGGGGCCGTGTAGTGCAGCGGGTCGTAGCCCCAGTTGAACCCGTCGCGGTCGGCTACGGCCATGACGGCCCGCTGCGGCTCCGGCGAGTCGGGGGGAAAGGACGACAGGGCACACAGGGGGCTGGCCTGATCGGCGTGCCGCTCGGGCACGCTCGCGAAGTCGAAGGCCGGCAGCAGGTGCACGTGGGTCAGCCCGGACTCGGCGAGCATCCGCAGGTGCCGCATCCCGGCCGAGTCGTCGTCGGCGAAGGCGAGGAAGGTGCCCCGGTGCGCCTCGGGCACGGTCTGGTCGGCGATCGAGAAGTCCCGGACATGCACCTCGGCGACCTGCATCCGGGCGGGCGGCACGGGCGCGGGGCGGGCGGCGTCGTCCCAGCCGGGCGGCTTGAGCGCGGGGTCGCCGAGGTCGACGAGCTGGGTGTGGGTCGAGTCGGCCGCCAGCGACAGCGAGTAGGGATCGGTGACCACGCTGGTGACGATGCGCTGCGCGGCGGGGTGCCACACCTCGACGCGGTAGCGGTAGAAGCGCCCGAGCCACTTCGGCTTGATCGGCACGCTCCACACGCCGGTGGCCGCGTCGCGCTCCATCGGCAGCTCTTTGGGCTTCTCGTCGGCCGGGGTGCGGGACAGCTCGAGCACCACGCCGCGCGCGGTCGGCGCCCACACCGACAGCGTGCCGTCCACCAGGCCCAGCGGGGCGCCGGCCGCCTCCGCGTAGAGATCGTCGAGCACGCCGGGCAGCTGGACGGCGGTCAGCGCCGCGAGCCGCCCGCCCTGGTCGCGGCCGGCGACCAGCAGCTGCCCGCGCAGCAGATAGGCCAGCGCGGCGTCGCCCAGCTCCGGCACGGCGAACGCCTTGTAAGCCCGCAGGTGCGGGAACTGCCGGCTCTGCGCCTGGAACAGCCCGCCGGGCCGGGGCGTGAGCGGCAGCGTCGTCCGCTCGCCGGCCAGCTCGTCGCCGGCGCGGCGCAGGTCCCCGCCCGGCGCCCCGACCAGCGCGAACGTGACGCCCCGCTCCGCCAGCCAGGCCGGCAGCGCGACCGTGGTGCGGTCGACGAACACCGCGAGGGCCCGGGCCGGGTCGAGCTCCGGGCCCAGCGAGCGCAGATCGGGGCGGACGGGCGCCGCGGTGCCCGCCTCCAGCCACACCTCGCGGGCGACGGTGAGGTCGAGCCGCTGGTCGTCGGGCAGGTCCTTCGCGTCGCCGCGATGGATCACATAACGCACTCCGGCGGCGTCGGGCCGCACCGGCACCCGGAAGACCGCGCCGAACGTGTCGAACGCGGCCGGCGCTATGGGCGCACCCCAGATCGGTTTGGCCGGCGTGCCCTCCCAGGCGTGCACGCCCCACCCGGAGTAGTCCAGATCGGGCCGGCGGTAGTGCAGCACCACGTGGTCGTCGCCGGGTGGGACCGGGGCGGGGAAGCCGGCCGCCGCCGCCGACGGATAGATCTGCGGGTCGCCCGGCAGCAGCCAGATCTCGGGCGTGACGCGCGGGTCGACGTGCCTGTCCTCGGCGACATCCTTGCCCCACGCGCTGTCGACCACGAGGAAGCCGACGTCGCGTGCGCCGTCGGCGAGCCGCACCCAGGCGAACCGGCCGAAGGCGTCCTCGCCCGCGAACGGGTGGCCGGCCGCGTAGTCCGTCTCCGCGCCGGGCGCGATGTCGCCCCACGCATGCAACGACCAGCCGGTGTAGCTGTCGTCGTCGCGCCGGTAGTGCACGACGAGCCACTCCGGCCGGCTCAGCTCGGTCAGAACGGACTCGGTGATCTCCATCGTGCTCACCCGCCCATGATGGCACCGGGGTCCGGCACTTTCCCGCGAGCGAGGGCTGTCGGGCGCATTTTCACAACGGCCGCTGACATCTGTCACCCGGCGGCGCGGTCCAGCCATTGCAGCAGCAGGGCGCGCTCCGCCTCGGTGAGCGTGCCGAGCTGGGGGACGACCGTGCGGAAGGCGACGACCGCGGCGGTCGGGCCGGCCGGGTCAAGGGCGGGCTCGTCGGTCAGGATGGCGCGCGTGACCGCGTCGTAGACGGCGTCGGTGAGCCGGCTGTCGCGCTCCTCCGGCGCGGTGGCGAGCAGGATGAGGATCGCGCCCGTGCCGGCGGCCTGGATCATCTCGACCGCGCGCCGCTCGCTGACCCGCAGCCGGCCGGCCGCGGCGATGCGGTGGATCTTGTCGCGCAGGACCTGCGTGCCCGCCTGGAACGCGGGCGAGCGCGAGCCGCGCGACACATCCGTGAGCAGTCCGTAGACCCCCGGGTTCGCCAGGGCGAAACCGATGTTGGTCTCCCAGCCCGCCCGCAGGTCCGCGACCGGGTCGTCGGCGCGCGGAGCCTGCTGCTTCCCGGCGACATAGGTGGCGAAGACATGCTCGGCCACCGCGTCCAGCAGCGCGTCCTTGTCCTCGAAGAGCCGGTAGATCGCCGGCGGCTGCAACGCCGCGGCCTGCGCCACCGCGCGGGTCGTCACCGCGGCGG
>NZ_JAUQWH010000070.1 GCF_030757795.1 Actinoplanes oryzae | reverse complement strand
CGGCCCGGCGCCGGCGGGTGACGACCTTCCTGCTGGCCTGGGGTACGCCGGTCGCCCTGCTCGCGATCTGGGAGATCAGTGCGCGGGCGGGCCGCCTGGACACCCGGTTCTTCCCGGCGCCGGACACGATCTGGCGGGCCGGCGTGGCGTCGTTCGAGACGGGCGTCATGACCGACGCGATCGGCGACACGGTGGGCAAACTGCTCGTCGGCTATGCCGGCGGCGTGACCGCGGGGGTCGTACTCGGCCTGCTCCTGGGCATGTCGTGGATCGCCCGGGCCGCGCTCGAACACACCCTGATCGCCCTTTACACGCTGCCGAAGCTCGCGCTCTTCCCGGTGTTCCTGCTGATCTTCGGCCTGGGTGGCCTGCCGCAGATCGTGCTGGTCGGAGTCACCGTGTTCTTCATCGTCGTGCTCGCCTCGACCACCGCCGTGCTGTCGGTCGAGCAGGGGTACCGGGACGCTGCGACGGTCTTCGGCGCGCGCCGCGGGCTGCTGCTGCGGCACGTCATCGTCCCGGCCGCGATGCCGGCCATCGCCACCTCGATCCGGCTCACCGCGGGCATCGCGATCCTGGTGATCGTCGGCATCGAGATGGTCTCCGGCAGCACCGGCCTCGGCTATCTCATCTTCCAGCGGTCCCAGGTCTTCGACCCGGCCACCATGTACGCCGGCGTCATCGTGGCCGGGGTGCTCGGGGTGACCTTCACCGGTCTGGTCGGTCTGCTGCTCCGCCTCGCCGTCCCTCCGCACAGTCTCAGGAAGAGTCATGCGTAAAGCCCTCGCCACCCTCGTGGCCGTAGCCCTCACCGCCGCGTGCGCCTCCCCGGAGGACACCAGCGCCGCCGACGCCCGGAAGGTCTCGGAGCTGCCCAGCGGCGCCGCCCTGACCGCGTCCGCGGGCGCGCCCGCCCCCAAGCCGCTGCCCGCGAGGACGACGCTCAAGGTGGGCATCCCCTCGCTGCTCGAGGTCGAGGTGCCGGCGCTGCTGGCCGACGCCCAGGGCGAGTTCGCCAAGGAGAACCTGGCCGTCGAGTTCGTCCACGACACCGTTCCCAACCTGCTCACCCTCCTCGGGCAGAACAAGATCGACCTGACGTACGCCGGCGCGCAGGCGCTGGTCTTCAACTCGCTGAAGAGCAACGTGCCGATCCGCTGGGTCTCCGGTGTCTCGCACAGCCAGCCCGACAGCGGCCTCTACGTGAGCAACAAGTACGGTCCCGCGGCCGGCTTCGACCCGGCGTCGCTCAAGGGCAGGAACATCGGCGTCAACCCGGGCGGGCTGGCGGCGCCGTCCCAGTACGTCCTCTACTCGGCGCTGACCAAGGGCGGGGTCGAGCCGGCCGACATCACGATGACCCCGTTCAGCGACCCGGCCGCGATGGCCCAGGCGCTCATCAAGGGGACCGTCGACGGGGCGATCCTCGGGCCGCCGTACACCGCCGTGGCCAAGCCGGCCGCGTTCCTGGCCGAGGGGTCGGCGGGGACGGACACGCAGATCGCCGGGTACTTCGCCACCACCCGGCTGCTGGGCGCCGGGCGGGAGTCCGGGCTGGCGTTCTTCCGGGCGCTCGAGCGCACGATCAACACGTACCTGACCGGTGACTACCATCGGGACGCCGCGGTGATGGCCAAGGTGGCCACCCTGCTGAGCACCACGCCGGACAAACTGACGTCCTCGCCGGCGGTCACGTTCGACCTGAACGTCCCCGCCTCCTCGTTGGAGCGCCTGCAGGCGATGTACCGGTCGGTGCCGGGCACGCTGCAGTACGAGGGCTCGGTCGCGCCCGGCGACCTGATCGACCTGTCGCTGGTCGCCGACGCCGCGGCGGGCAAGTGACCGGGGCCCTCGACGGCGTCCGGGTCCTCGACGCGGCCACCGTGCTCGCGGGCCCGGTCGCCGCCACCATCCTCGGTGACTTCGGCGCCGACGTGGTCAAGATCGAGGACCCCCGGGCCGGCGACTTCACCCGGCGCGGCGGCCGGTCGCCCGCCTGGCTCCAGGAGGGCCGCAACAAGAAGTCGGTCTCGCTCGACCTGCGCACCGAGGCCGGCCAGGAGCTGCTGCACCGGCTGGTCCCGCACTTCGACGTGGTGGTCACCAACTTCCGGCCGCCCACTTTGGAGCGCTACCGGATGCTGCCCGAGCAGCTGCGGCCGCTCAACGAGCGGGCTGTGCTGCTCTACCTGACCGGGTACGGGCTGGAGGGCCCGTACCGGGACAGGGGCGCCTTCGATCGCGTCGCCAGCGCGTACAGCGGGCTCACCTACACCACCGGCGAGCCGGACCGGCCGCCGGTGCGCAGCGGGTACGCCGTGATCGACTACATGAGCGCCTACCTGGCCGCCTTCTCGGTGATGACCGCGCTCTACCACCGGGACGCCGGCGGCGGGCAAGGTCAGGTCATCGACCTCGCCCTGTACGAGGCCGGGCTGCGCGCCACCGAGGACGCCGTGCCGGGCTTCGGCCTCGAGGGCGCCGTCCGGGAGCGGCTGGGCAACCGGAACCCCGTCATCGTGCCGGCCTCCGACTTCGCGACCTCCGACGGGCGCCGGGTGTCGGTGCACGCCGGCACCGACGCGCTCTTCCCCCGCCTGGCCGCGGTCATGGGCATGCCCGGCCTGACCGAGGACCCGGCGTACGCCGACCGCGCCGCCCGGATCCGCAACCAGGACGAGCTCTACCGGATCATCGGCACGTGGGTGTCCGGCCGGACCGCCGCCGAGGTGGTCCGCGTGCTGAGTGCGGCCGGGGTACCCGCGTCGCCGGTGATGAGCGTGGCCGACGTCATGGCGGACCCGCACTGCCGCGCCCGGGGCTCGATCATCGCCGCGCCCGACCCGGAGTTCGGCACCGTGCCGATGGTGGCACCCCTGCCCCGGATGAGCGGGACGCCGGGCCGGGTCCGCTGGGCGGGTGCCCCGCTCGGCGCGCACACCGAGGAGATTCTCGGCGGCATACTCGGGCTGTCCGCCGGGGAGGTGGACGCTCTCCGGGCGAAAGGCGTGGTGTGAACTCCGACGAGACGGCGCGCAGGCGGCGCGGGCGGGACAGGGCCCGGACCGAGGCCGATCTGCTCGACGCCACCTTCGACCTGCTGCAGCGCGACGGCATCTTCGCCGGCCTCAACCTGCAGGAGGTGGCCGACCGGGCCGCGGTCAACCGGGGCCAGATCTACCAGTACTTCGGGGATCGCCGGTCGCTGCTGCGGGCGGCGGTGGCGCACCGGGCCCGCGCGTGGGCGGCCGGCGCCAAGCGGCACTGGGAGGCGTCGTTCGGGCAGCGGCGCCGCGCGATGTTCCGCGACGGGCTGGCGAACCCCGGCGTGACGCTGGTCGAGGCGCTGCTGGCGATCGACCGCGACCCGGAGTACCACCCGCTGCCGGAGATCGCCCGGACCCGGGTCGCGCTCGAGCGCGACCAGCAGGCCGGGGACCTGCCCGCCGACGCCGACGCGGTCGCGCTGCACGCCTTCACGGTGGCCGCGGCCAAGGGCTACGTGCTGTTCCGTGAGTCGCTGGCGCGTGACATCGGCGTGCCGGTGGAGGAGCTGGACCGGCGGGTGCTCGCCGTCTATGACCAGGTGCTGGACGGCATGGCGAAGGGGTGAGCTGCAAGCTCGCCGGGGTCGCGTGCACGGTCTGGACCGGCGACCGGGCCGCGCCCTCGCACGGCGGTCGCCCCGGTTCTTCAGGGACTGGCCGCGCGTACATGTGAATTCGTCGCGGCCTGGAGCACGACGCTGCCTGGGCGCAAGGACGGCCCCGGCCCGGTGGGGTCAAGATCGTGAGCGCGCACCAACTCTCCTTCCGGGACAACCCCGACCATCCACGCGCGCGGCCGTATCGCTACATGCGAATGCGTGAGATTTTATGGCGGCGACGCCGGCCTGAAACGGGGGTCGGCGAGCGTGCGATCAGTCCGGTCCCCGTGCACCCACCCCTGCGCGCGGGGAGGGACTTGTCCGGGGAAGGGAGCACCCCTCTTGAAGAGGAAGATACTGGCCGGGACCGCTGCGGTCGCCGTGGTTCTGGGCGGCCTGGCGGCCGGGCCGGCGAGCGCGGCGCCCGCGACGGCCGGGGCCGATGCCGAACCGCAGGCGTCGCTCGGGGAGGACAACCTGCCGCACCCGCTGGCCGAGGAGCGGGAGGCCGAGCGGACCGAGGCGCTGCGCAAGCTGATCTCGGGGCAGGCCGGCACCGAGAAGCGGAACGGCTCCGAGGTCATCAAGCTCGGCGCGAACAAGTTCGTCGAGTACCGCAAGAAGGAGACCAAGACCGACCCGATCCTGACCTTCCTGGTCGAGTTCGGGGATCAGGTCTATCCCGCCGCGGGCGGCACGCCGGGGCCGGTGCACAACACCATTCCCGCGCCGGACCGGGACTGGAACGGCGACGCGACCGACGACAACACCACGATCTGGGCGCCGGACTTCAGCCCCTCCTATTACAAGCAGCTCCTGTTCGCGAAGAACAAGGAGTCGATGACGAACTTCTACTACAAGCAGTCGGGCGGCCGGTACACGGTCGGCGGCGACGTCTCGGACTGGGTCCAGGTGCCCTACAACGAGGCCCGCTACGGCAGCAACGAGATCGACGAGTCCGACGGCTACTGGAACTTCATCAAGGACAGCGCCACCGCCTGGTACGACTCGCAGGTCGCCGCGGGCAAGACGGCCGAGGAGATCAAGGCGTACCTGAAGACGTTCGACGTCTGGGACCGCGACGACTTCGACGGCGACGGCAACTTCAACGAGCCCGACGGCTATGTCGACCACTTCCAGGCGATCCACGCCGGGGCGGGCGAGGAGGCCGGCGGCGGCGCCGAGGGGCCGGACGCGATCTGGGCGCACCGGTGGTACGCCTTCAGCAACCTGGCCGGCACCGCGGGCCCCGAGGGCAACCTCGCCGGCGGCGTGCAGATCGGCGACACCGGCCTGTGGATCGGCGACTACACGACCGAGCCGGAGAACGGCGGCCTCGGGGTGTTCGCCCACGAGTACGGCCACGACCTCGGCCTGCCCGACCTCTACGACACGGCCGGCGGCGAGAACGGCACCGGCTTCTGGACGCTCATGTCCTCCGGCTCCTGGCTGGGCCGGGGCGCCCCGACGATCGGCTCGACGCCCGGCTACATGGGAGCCTGGGAGAAGATCTGGCTGGGCTGGTCCAACTTCGTGACCGTCAACCCGGGCAAGGCCAAGACGGTGACCCTGGGCTCGGCGGCGCTGGCGGAGACGAGCGTGCTGCCCGAGGCGGTCGTCGTCCCGCTGGCCGACGGCTCGTACTACGCGGCGGAGTACCGGACGTACACGGGCTATGACGAGACGCTCAAGCTCGGCCCGTACAACTGGGGCTGGGCGGACAGCAAGCCCGACTGGGCGGAGCGCTTCCCGTACCAGGACGGCCTGCTCGTCTGGTACGTCAACCCGGCGGTGGGCAACAACAACACCAGCCGTCACCCGGGCACCGGCCTGACGCTGCCGGTCGACGCCCGCCCGGCGCCGATCGTCTTCGCCGACGGCACCCTGGCCAGCAACCGCCGCCAGCCCTTCGACGCCACGTTCGGCCTGCAGAAGACCGACGCGATCACCCTGCACCGCAACGGCGTCCCGGTCACGGTCCCGTCCTCGAAGGCCATCCCGGTCTTCGACGACTCCGACCCGCTGCGCTACTACAACACCCTCAACCCGCAGAACTCGGTCAAGGTCGCCGGCGCCGGCGTCAAGATCGAGGTCAAGACCCAGATCACGGGCCTGGTCCCGCTGATGACGCTCAAGGTCACCCCGCCCGCGGCGTGACCCGCAACGTGCCGGGTCCGGTGCCCCCACCGGACCCGGCACGTCAGCCTCACCGGGCGGCCCGCAATCATCCGCGGTCTGTTGTCGTTTCGTCGCTCGCGGTCATCCGCCGTCTGCTGTCGTTTCGTCGCTCGCCGCTCATCGCATCGCGGTCCGGCGTCAGCGGCGGGTCTCGTCGCTTTCCCCGGCGGCAATCTTCGCCTGGATCCCCGGCCCGAGAATCCCCGCGAAAATGACGACCAGCCAGGCACCAACCGCCCACCCGGGCACCACGGCCCGCGGCCCGATGATCCCGCCCAGCACCTGATTCCCCAGGTCGATGAAGTGCTCGGCCACGCCGCCTCCCGCCACGTCGAAGTGGCCCCAAGATCGGCCCCCCACCCCCGGACCTGAGCTTTCCCGCCCCGCGACGTCGTGCTCCAGGCCGCGACCAATTCCCATGTACGCGCGGCCAGTCCCTGAAAAACCGGGCCGACCGCCGCGCGAGGGCGCGACCCAGCCGCCGGTCCAGGTACGTGAGCGCGACTTCCGCGAGCTAGCCGGCCACCGGCAATGCCGCGTCCGCTCCAGCGCCCCGGGCGGATTGATCGACCGGTGTGGCAGGGCCATCGTCGGAGCGCCGCACCCTTCCGTCTGGCCGGAAAACTGCCCCCCGACCTCAAGGTGAAATCGTCCAGATTGTTCGCGGTCGACTTGACCGGAAAGAAATTGAACGAGTTGACCAGTCGTTGGTTACGCGTTCACGCCCGTCCGGTCATGAATCTGACGCAATGCCTTACGGGTATCGACGCGCGGCTAAATTTCCTGGCATGCATAGAAGCAGGGAAATGCCAGCCGGATTGTCGCGCCGACAGGCCGGCAAATTCGTGATCGAAGCTTTCCTGGTGGCCCTCAATATGCGACCGTCGCAGCTGTCTGAGCTGACGGGGCATGCAACAGTGACGATCTCACGATATCGGGCGGGACTGCGAGTTCCGACGCTGACCTTCATCCTGGATTTGATCGAGGAAGCGCCCAACGTCGGCTTCACCGTCGATCGAATCGCCGCAAGGCTGGGTCATCCGTGGAGGCGGACCAAGGATCCGGCTCGTCACCGGAGCTTCGCCGACTACGTGGCCGTTGTGCGGGTCATGGAGCAGTGCAGTCGTAAGCAGTTCGCCATCAGGCTCGGGGTGACCGCCGAGGATGTGCGGGACCTGGAGCGGGGCGTACTCCCCGAGGAGCCCTTGCTCAAGAAATTCGTCAGAGTCTTCCTGCGGCCGGAGCACTCGTACAAGGACGTCATCGCCGCCTTCCCGCTCCTGCGGCCGAATGACGATGAGCTGCAAATCCGTGATCGCTTTCTCAAGTTTCAGCACATTGCGAAGAGTGACCCGGTGCGGCGGGCGATGGAGAATTTGATCATCGAAGAATGCGTGCCGATGGCCAAGCGGATCGCTTCATCCGTTGCCGGCCGCTACCGTCGGCCGGAGTTGGCCGAGGAGCTGTGGGGTCTGGGGTTGGTGCTCGCCGTCCGGGACCATGACCCACGGCGTGGATATCTGCCTGGTTACTTGAAGGCAAGAATCGGTGGGTTGGCCCGAAATCTGATTTGGTCGCGGTTGCAGACAGGGGTGGGGGCTGCGCTTCGCAACCACGGCCTCATGGTCCGTGAGGCGGAGGAGTTCCTCCTGCAGGCGCTCGGCCGGAGCCCGAGTGAGATGGAGGTGGCCCAGCACCTCGAATTGCCGGTGGAGGCTGTCCGTCAGGTCGCTCAGGCGCTGTCGGCCGGTGACACCGTGCTCACCGACAATCTCGATCTGTTGATGCAGGAGGTCATCGACATCAGCGTCGTGTCCACAGAGTGGATGGACAGCGACAGTGCGCTCGTCAGGCGGTTCCGTCGACTGTCCGAGGAGTCGAAGGAGCTTCTGTACCTGCACTACTTCGATGAATTGCCGCTAAACGAGGTCGCTCGTCTCACCGACGCTACGGAAGCGGACGTCTCTTGGGGCCTCAGATGCGCGCTCGCAGCGCTGTCGGAGGGCGTCTGACAGCGCCCGACCCCCGAACATTGACCCGCGAGGAGCTCGGGGCGGGGCGCGCGGATCGCGATAGCGGGTACGAAAAGACCGCCGTCAGCATCGGCTGGCCGGCGGCGTAAAGAAAGTTTTGTGCCCCCGGCAGGATTCGAACCTGCGCTTTCGCCTCCGGAGGGCGACGCTCTATCCCCTGAGCTACGGGGGCTCAGTGAGGGAAACTCTAGCAGGCCGCCGGGGCCACCCGGCAACCGGATACCGCCGGGGCGCGTCCCCGCTGCTCATGAGGGCGCCCGGCGGGCAGTGGGAGGTCCGGGAGAGGCGCCGGCGCGGAGACGCGGGTCGGGCCCGAAGCGTCTTGCTTGCCCCGCGGGCCGGCGGGCAAGGGTGGCGTGACGCGGTTGCGGAGGGCGGCGGGCAAGGGTGGCGTGACGCCGTCGCGGGGGCGGCGGGCGAGGGGCCGGCGCGCGGAGTGGCCGGCAAGGGGTCGTGAGGCGAGGCGCGGAGGGCGGCGGGAGGGGGCCGGGGCGGGAACGGAGCAGCCGCCCCGGTGGTGGTCTCGGGGCGGCTGGGTGGGGCGGGTGCGGTCAGGACTTCTGGAGCTTGGCGAGGAGGTCGTCGATCAGGTTGATCTCGCTTTGCTGGCCGGCGACCATTGTCTGGGCCAGGTCGGTGACCTTCTCGTTGCCGGAGAGGTTGATGATTTCCTGGGCCATGTGGATGCCGCCCAGGTGGTGCTGGCGCATGAGGGTCAGGAACTGGATGTCGAGGTCCGGGCTCGCGGCCTTGCGGAGGTCGGCCAGCTGCTGCGGGGTGGCCATGCCGGGCATGAGGCCGTTGACCACCGAGCCCTCGGAGCCGGGCATCCAGGCCATCGGGTCGGCGGAGCCGGTGGGGCTCAGGTGCCAGTCGCGCAGCCAGGCCTGCATCGTGGCGACCTGGCCGTGCTGGGTGAGGGCGATGTCGCCGGCGAGGGTGACGATGTCGGAATTGGTCGAGTTCGCGTGGGCGATCATCGACATCTCGACGGCCTGGGCGTGGTGGGTGCTCATGTCGCGCAGGAAGCCCGCCTCGACCGAGTCGTCGCCCGGGGTGCCGTAGAGGCGGGGGACGAGCAGGCCGCCGGCCACGCCGACCACAAGGCCGAAGACGAGGACGGCGGCGAGCCAGGCCGCCCCGAAGCGGCGGGTGCGCTCCGGGGCGTTGCCGTTGACCGGCGCGGCGGCCGGGGTCGCCGCGTCCCGGTCGTCGGTGGAGACGGTCATCAGTTGCCCATGGTCGCGCCGGTCGTGCCCGTGGCGGCCAGCGGGCCGGTGGTCGTGTTGCCGCCGGAGCAGGCCGCGTTGGGCTCCATCGTCGCGTTGAGGCGCAGCGCCTTGATGAACTCGTCGATGCGCGGGTCGTCCGCGTTGTCGACCTTGAGCTGGTAGCCCCAGACCTGCAGGGAGATGTTCTTGTCGAGCCCGGCGTAGGGGCTCATGAACATGTAGTCCTTGCCCTGCACCTTGGTCGTGAGCTTGTCGATCTGGTCCTGGGCGAGGCCCTGCTTGTACGTGACCCAGACCGCGCCGTGCTCGAGGCTGTGCACCGCGTGCTCGTTGGCGATGGGCTCGGTGTAGACGTCGCCCATGCAGTTCTGCCAGGTGGCGTTGTGGTCGCCGCCGACGGGCGGGCTCGTCACGTACGTCTGGGTGCCCTCGACGTGGTTACGCGAGTCGATCTTCGCGTTCTTCTGGGCGCGGTAGTCCACGATGCCCGAGATGTCCGCGGCGCGCTCCTCCCAGGAGGCGCTGCCCTTGGCCGAGGCGAAGATGCCGTAGCCGATGATGCCCGCGGCGATCAGCACGACGACACCGGCCACCGCGATCGGCCCCCAGTTGCGGCCGCCGCTGACCTTGACCGGCTGAACCTTGCGGCCCTTGCCGCCCTTGCCGGGCTGGCCCTTGCCGGCCGGCCGGGCGCCCTTGGCGGGCGTCTTCTTGCCGGCGGCGCCGGTCGGGGGCTTGCCCTGGCCGGAGGTCTTGCCGACCTTGACGGTGGAGGGAACCCGCTCGGGCCCCGGGGTGCTCATGGACATCGTGCCTCGTCAATTCATGGGGAAGGTCGGGCCGGACCCCGCGCAGGGGCCTGGATACGCCGCCGGGCGCCAAAGTCTACCCGGATAGCATGGCTCAGTGACTCCCGCTGACCTCGCTGCCACCGTTCTCACAGCCGCGCGTGCCGTTTTCGTCACCCGCGGCCTCGACGTCTCGCTGCTGCCGGAGACGACGACGGTGGAGCGTCCCCGCAATCCCGAGCACGGCGACTACGCCTCGACCATGGCGCTGCAGCTGGCCAAGAAGGCGGGCGTGCAGCCGCGTGAGTTCGCCGCGGCACTCGCCGAGGAGCTGGGCGGGCAGCCGGGGATCAAGTCGGTGGAGATCGCCGGCCCCGGCTTCCTCAACATCCGGCTCGACGCGGCCGCGGCCGGCGTGCTGGCCCGCGACATCATCACCGCGGGCAGTGAATACGGACACACCGACCGGCTGAGCGGCCGGCGCATCAACCTGGAGTTCGTCTCCGCCAACCCCACCGGCCCCGTGCACATCGGTGGCGTCCGGTGGGCGGCCGTGGGCGACGCGCTGTCCCGCCTGCTGCGCGCGTCGGGCGCCGACGTCGGCACGGAGTACTACTTCAACGACGCGGGCTCGCAGATCGACCGCTTCGCGCGCTCCCTCGAGGCGGCCGCGAAGGGTGAGCCGGCGCCGGAGGACGGCTACGGCGGCGCCTACATCGCGGAGATCGCCGAGACGATCGTCAAGGAGCAGCCCGGCGCGGATCTGGAGACGTTCCGCACGCGGGGCGTCGAGCTGATGTTCGCCGAGATCAAGCAGTCGCTGGCCGACTTCGGCGTGCGCTTCGACACGTACTTCAACGAGAAGGACCTGCACGACCGCGGCGAGCTGCAGGAGGCGCTGGACCGGCTGCGCGAGCAGGGCCACGTCTACGAGTCCGAGGGCGCGACCTGGCTGCGGACCAGCGAGTTCGGCGACGACAAGGACAGGGTGCTGCGCAAGTCGGACGGCGACTGGACCTACTTCGCCGCGGACTGCGCCTACTACCTCGACAAGCGCAAGCGCGGCTTCGACCAGGTCGTGATCATGCTGGGCGCCGACCACCACGGCTACATCGGCCGGATGAAGGCCATGTCGGCGTGCTTCGGCGACGACCCGGCGGTCAACCTGGAGATCCTGATCGGCCAGCTGGTCAATCTGGTGCGTGACGGCGAGCCCGTACGCATGAGCAAGCGCGCCGGCACGGTCGTGACCCTCGAGGACTTCGTCGACGCCCTGGGCGTGGACGCGACCCGTTACGCCCTGGCGCGCTACTCCAGCGACAGCCCCATCGACATCGACATCGACCTGTGGACCCGGGCGAAGAGCGACAACCCGGTCTACTACGTCCAATATGTCGCGGCCCGCACCGCCAGCATCTCGCGCAACGCCGCCGAGGCGGGCCTGACCCGCGGCGAGCCGGGCGACTTCAAACCCGAGCTGCTGACCCACGAGAAGGAGAACGATCTCCTCAAGACGCTGGGTGAGTATCCGGCGGTCGTGGGCAGCGCCGCCGAGCTGCGCGAGCCGCACCGGGTGGCCCGCTACCTGGAGGACCTGGCGGGCGACTTCCACCGGTTCTACGACAAGTGCCGGATCCTGCCGCAGGGCGACGAGGAGATCGGCGACCTGCACCGGGCACGCCTTTGGCTGAACGACGCCACCCGAACGGTGATCGCGAACGGTTTGGGGCTCCTCGGGGTGTCCGCGCCGGAGAGGATGTAGGGACATGCGGGCGCAGGAAGCGGTACCACGCGACGCGGCTGGGAGGATCTGAGATGCGCGCACATGAGGCCGGGGCGCTGCACGGCGAGCTCGGCACGCGCGGGCCGGCCTGGCTGCGTACCCCGGAAGACGTCAATGCCCTCGTGCCGCAGCTCTGGCCGCGGACAGTGCACCGCGACCAGGCCGGGGCCCTGGAAATCGGCGGCGTGAGCGTGCTCGACCTGGCCGAGGAGTACGGCACCCCCGCCTACCTCCTCGACGAGGACGACCTCCGCGGCCGCTGCCGCGACTTCGCGAGCGCCTTCGCCGGGGCCGACGTCTACTACGCGGGCAAGTCGTTCCTGTGCAAGGCGGTCGTGCGGGTGGTCGACGAGGAGGGGCTCTTCCTCGACGTGTGCTCCGGCGGCGAGCTGGCCGTGGCGCTGGCGGCGGGCTTCCCGGCGGAGCGGATCGGCTTCCACGGCAACAACAAGTCGGTGTCGGAGCTGCGCCGGGCGCTCGAGGCCGGCGTGGGGCGGATCGTGCTCGACTCGTTCCACGAGATCGACCGGCTGACCGCGCTGGCGCGGGAGGCGGGGACCAGTCCCGCCGTGCTCATCCGGGTGACGGTCGGCGTCGAGGCGCACACGCACGAGTTCATCGCGACCGCGCACGAGGACCAGAAGTTCGGCTTCTCGCTGGCGGGCGGTGCCGCGTTCGAGGCCGCTACGCGCGTACTCGACGAGGGTGTCCTCGATCTTCGGGGGTTGCACTCGCACATCGGGTCGCAGATCTTCGACACGTCCGGCTTCGAGGTCGCGGCGCGGCGGGTGCTGGAGCTGCAGGCGCAGATCCGCGACGCGCGCGGGGTCGAGCTGCCCGAGCTGGACCTGGGCGGGGGCTTCGGCATCGCGTACACGACGCAGGACGACCCGTCGGCGCCGGCCGACCTCGCGAAGCGCATCAACAAGATCGTCGAGGGCGAGTGCGAGATGGCCGCGCTGCGCGTGCCCAGGCTCTCGATCGAGCCCGGCCGGGCCATCGTGGGTCCGTCCGTCTTCACCCTGTACGAGGTCGGCACCGTCAAGGACGTCGACGGCCTCCGCACGTACGTGAGCGTCGACGGCGGGATGAGCGACAACATCCGGACGGCCCTGTACGACGCGTCCTACTCGGCCACCGTGGCGGGACGTGCGTCACACGAACCGCCGATCCTGGCCCGTGTCGTGGGAAAGCATTGCGAGTCCGGGGACATCGTCGTGAAGGATGAATTCCTGCCCGCCGACGTTCAGCCCGGAGATCTTGTCGCCGTGCCCGGCACGGGAGCGTACTGCCGCAGCATGGCCAGCAACTACAACCATGTGCCGCGACCGCCCGTGATCGCGGTCCGCGACGGTGCCTCCCGGGTGATCGTGCGCCGGGAGACCGAAGACGATCTGCTCGCATTGGATGTGGGATGAGCTCTGGTAAGCCTGCGGTCCGCCTCGCCCTGCTCGGTTGCGGCACGGTCGGCAGCGAGGTCGTACGCCTCCTGCACGACCAGGCCGACGACCTGACGGCCCGGATCGGGGCGCCGCTGGAGCTGGTCGGCATCGCGGTGCGCCGGCCCGGCCGGGAGCGGGGTGACCTGCCCGTCGACCCGGGGCTGTTCACCACCGACGCGCTCGGCCTGGTCAAGCGGGACGACGTCGACGTGATCATCGAGGTGGTGGGCGGCATCGAGCCCGCCCGCACCTGGCTCACCGAGGGGCTGCGGGCCGGCAAGAGCGTCGTCACGGCGAACAAGGCCCTGCTGGCCGAGGACGGCGCCGCGCTGCACGACGCCGCGGCCGAGGGCGGTGCCGACCTCTACTACGAGGCGTCGGTCGCCGGGGCCATCCCGCTGCTGCGCCCGCTGCGGGAGTCGCTGCACGGCGACCGTGTGACCCGGGTCACCGGCATCGTGAACGGCACGACCAACTTCATCCTCTCGTCGATGGACTCCAGCGGCGCCGGCTTCGGCGAGGCGCTGGACGAGGCGACCGAGCTGGGCTACGCCGAGGCCGACCCGACCGCCGACGTCGAGGGCTTCGACGCCGCCGCCAAGGCCGCTATCCTGGCCTCGCTCGCCTTCCACACCCGGGTGACGGCCGCCGACGTGTTCCGCGAGGGCATGACCGGCGTGACGGCGGCCGACATGGCCAGCGCCAAGCAGATGGGCTGCACGATCAAGCTGCTCTGCATCGCGGAGCGCGGCCCGGACTCGAGCGGCGCGGAGTCGGTCAGCGTCCGCGTGCATCCGGCGATGATTCCGCGTACGCACCCGCTGGCCAGCGTCGGCGACGCCTTCAACGCGGTCTTCGTCGAGGCCGAGGCGGCGGGCCAGCTCATGTTCTACGGCCGGGGCGCGGGCGGCACCCCCACGGCGAGCGCGGTGCTGGGCGACATCGTGGCGGCGGCTCGCAACCGGCTCTCCGGGACCCGGGCGCCGAGCGAGAGCGCGTACGCCCACCTGCCCATCCGGGCCATCGGCGAGGCCGTCACGCGCTATCACATCAGCCTCGACGTCGCCGACCGGCAGGGTGTGCTCGCCACGGTCGCCGGCGTCTTCGCGAAGCACGAGGTGTCCATCGCCACGGTGCGCCAGCAGGGCCGCGACGAGGACGCGACGCTGGTCGTCGTCACGCACGGCGCCCCGGACGCCAACCTGCAGGCCACTGTCGACGATCTGCGGGCGCTGCCGATCGTACGGTCGATCGCGTCGGTCCTGCGGGTCGAAGGAGGCGCCTGACCGCATGCTCGACCACGTCGGTCTCCAGTGCTCGGACCTCGCCGCGAGCGCGGCGTTCTACGACGCGGTGCTCGCGCCGCTGGGCCTGCGCCGGCTGAGTGACTTCAAGGTCGCCATGGGGTACGGGTCGGAGCACGCCGACTTCTGGATCGGCGCGCTCGACTCGGGTGACGGCTTCCGCGAGTCGCACATCGCGTTCCGCGCGGAGAGTCGTGCCGCGGTCGACGCGTTCTTCGCGGCGGCCGTGGCGGCCGGCGCCGAGGTGCTGCACGCGCCGGCGATCCACCCCGAGTACCACCCTTCGTACTACGGCGCCTTCGTGCGCGATCCCGACGGGAACAATGTCGAGGCCGTGTCCCACGGTCCCGAATAGTGGAAGCTCGGTCCCGGCATTCGGTGCGGTGAGGCATCCTGTCGGGGTCTGCTGAGAGGAAAAGACCATGTGGCGCGGACTTATCGAGGCTTATCGCGACCGACTTCCGGTCACCGACAAGACGCCGGTGGTCTCCCTGCACGAGGGCAACACGCCGCTCGTGCCCGCCCCGGTGCTGTCCCAGCGCACGGGTGCCGAGGTCTACCTCAAGGTCGAGGGCGCCAACCCGACCGGCTCCTTCAAGGACCGCGGCATGACGATGGCCGTGTCCAAGGCCGTCGAGGAGGGCGCCAAGGCGATCATCTGCGCCTCCACCGGCAACACGAGCGCCTCGGCCGCGGCCTACGCCGCCCGGGCCGGCATCACCTGCGCCGTCCTCGTCCCGCAGGGCAAGATCGCGCTGGGCAAGCTCGCCCAGGCGCTCGTCCACGGCGCGAAGCTCCTGCAGGTCAACGGCAACTTCGACGACTGTCTGGCGCTCGCCTCCAAGCTGTCGCAGGACTTCCCGGTCGCCCTGGTCAACTCGGTCAACATCTTCCGCCTGCACGGGCAGAAGACGGCCGCCTTCGAGATCGTCGAGGCCCTGGGCACGGCCCCCGACATCCACTGCCTCCCGGTCGGCAACGCGGGCAACATCTCCGCCTACTGGATGGGCTACCAGGAGGACCAGGCGGCGGGCAACAGCACGATCCTGCCCAAGATGTACGGCTTCCAGGCCTCCGGCGCGGCCCCCATCGTCACCGGCAAGGTCGTCGAGCAGCCGTCCACGATCGCGACGGCCATCCGCATCGGCAACCCGGCCAGCTGGACCAAGGCGCTCGACGCCCGCGACTCCTCCGGCGGCCTCATCTCCGCGGTCACCGACCGGGACATCCTCAACGCCTACCGGCTGCTGGCCCGCGAGGTCGGCGTCTTCGTCGAGCTCGGCAGCGCGGCCAGCGTCGCCGGGCTGCTCCAGCAGGCGGCAGCCGGCAAGGTTCCCGCCGGTGCCAAGGTCGTGTGCACCGTCACCGGGCACGGCCTCAAGGACCCGGAGTGGGCCATCTCGACCGCGCCCTCGCCCACGACGATCAGCAACGACGTCCTGATCGCCGCGCGGGAGCTCGGTCTCGCCTGAGCGTCCGCCGCCCGGCTTGCCGACGGGCCGGACGCGAGCGCTCGGCTCCGCCCGGATGTGAGCGCCGGCTCCGCCCGGATGTGAGCGCCGGCTCTGCCCGGACGTGAGGCGGCTGGGCCCGGCGCGGTTCGGCCTGCGCGTGGCGCGGCCCGGGCGTAACTCGGCGTGGCGCGGCCCGGGCGTGGCGCGGCTCAGGCGTGGCGCGGCTCAGCCGACCGGGACGGGCTGCGGCGCGGTCAGCCGGCCCAGCTGGGTGGTGACCAGGGTGCCCGCGAGGGTGCCGAGCAGGGTGAGCGCCGCGCCGATCGGCCAGAGCCCGTCGCCTTGCGGCTCCCTGATCGCCACGAGCACGAAGGCCGCCGTGACGGTCAGCGTCAGGGTCACCAGCGCCAGCCATGCGTGCCCCGCCCGCCCCGCGGCGAAGCCCAGCGCCCCGACGATCAGCGCGAGCGCGACCACCTGCCACGCCTCGTAGGGCCCGCTGGAGTGGCTGGTCACCGGGTCGAAGTCGCGCTGGGTGTCCCAGCCGAGCAGTCCCGCATAGGCCACGCCGCTGCCGGCCACGAGGGCCGCCGTCCAACCGAGAACACGCTTGTTGTCTGCCATGCCGACGAGCCTTCCGCAGCCGCCGGCGGCCGGGATGAGTCCCCGTACTCAACGCTCCCCGGGTACGGACGCGGTCTCCTCCGACGCGGCGCGGATCATGGCGTTCAGGCCGTCGCGGACGGCTTGCAGCTCGGTGCCGGTGAGGCGGTTGAGCAGGCGGAGCTGGAGGTCGGCGCCGGCGTTGGCGATCTTGTCGACCAGCTCGCGGCCCTGGGGGCTGAGGCTGATGCGGCGGACGCGGCGGTCGTGGGGGTCTTCGGTGCGGGTCACCATGTCCTGGGCGACCAGGCGGTCGACCATGCCGCTGAGGGTGGCGAGGCTCACACCCATGACGCCGGCCAGTTCGCGGCCCGAGGTGTCGCCGAGGCGGTGCAGGAGCATGAGCACTTTCAGCTGTTGCATGGTGAGGTGCGAGGCGAAGAGCGGGTCCGCCCGATCCTGCACGAACAGCTCCTGCAGGCGTTGCTGCGCTGCCATGATGTCGGCGATGAGGTGATCGTTCGCGGACACCGGTCCTCCTGTGTTGCGCTCCGGCGGCGACCTGGCCCCGGGCAAAAAGAATTTGTTCGCGTCGGGCAAACTATATGTCTTGACCGAACTTTTCCGGGGGAGCACATGTCATTTCTGACGAGGCTCAGTCTCGCGAACCGGGGGCTGGTGGCCCTCATAGCCGTGGTGATCACCGGTTTCGGTGTGTACGCCATCCCCTCTCTCAAGCAGCAGCTCCTGCCCTCGCTGGAGTTCCCCGGCGCGTTCATCGGCGCGTCGCTGCCCGGTGCCTCCCCGGAGATCATGGAGGAGCAGGTCACCGAGCCGATCGAGCAGGCGGTCCAAGGGGCCGACGGGCTCGACTCGGTGCAGTCGACGACCCGTGAGGGCTCGGCCACGATCCAGGTGACGTTCGAGTTCGGCACCGACATCGACAACGCGGTCAACCAGCTGACCACGTCGATCAACCGGATCCAGGCACAGCTGCCCGACAACGTCGAGCCGACGGTCTTCGCCGGCAGCACGGACGACATCCCGGCCATCATCCTGGCCGCGTCCGGCGGCTCCGACCAGAACGACCTGGCCAACCGGCTCGAGACGAACGTCGTGCCCGAGCTCAAGGCGATCGAGGGCGTCCGCGAGGTGCAGGTCACCGGCACCCGTACGCGGCAGGTCGTCATCAAGCCCGACCTCGCCAAGCTGGCGGCGTCCGGGGCGAGCCCGCAGGCCCTCACCACGCTGCTGCAGAGCAACGGCATCTCGGTGCCGGCCGGCGCGCTCACCGAGGGCGACCGCACGCTGAGCGTCCAGGTCGGGGCGCCGATCACCTCGATCGACCAGCTCAAGGGCCTCTATCTCAACGGCTCGACCAAGCTCGGCGACGTCGCCTCGGTCACCACCGAGGAGTCGACGGCGACCTCCTACACCCGCACCGACGGCGTGGAGAGCCTCGGCGTCGCCGTCACCGCCTCGCCCGACGGCAACCCGGTCGCGATCTCGCACGAGGTGCGCGACAAGCTCACCGACCTGCAGAGCGCCTCGGACACCAAGCTCACGGTCATCACCGACCAGGCGCCCTTCGTCGAGCGGTCGATCGAGAGCCTGACCACCGAGGGCCTGCTCGGCCTCGTGATGGCCGTCATCGTCATCCTGATCTTCCTGCTGTCCGTGCGCTCCACGCTCGTGACGGCGGTGTCCATCCCGCTGTCCGTGCTGATCGCGCTGATCAGCCTCTGGATCGGCGACTACTCGCTCAACCTGCTCACCCTCGGCGCGCTGACCATCGCCGTCGGGCGGGTGGTCGACGACTCGATCGTGGTGCTGGAGAACATCAAGCGCCACCTCGGGTACGGCGAGGAGAAGGTGCACGCCGTCATGGCCGGCGTGAAGGAGGTGGCCGGGGCCGTCACCGCCTCGACGCTGACGACCGTGGCCGTGTTCGCCCCGATCGCGCTGGTCGGCGGGTTCGTCGGGCAGCTGTTCTCGCCGTTTGCGATCACGGTGACCGTGGCGCTGATCGCGTCGCTGTTCGTGTCGCTGACCGTGGTGCCCGTGCTGGCGTACTGGTTCCTGCGGCCCGCCGCGGGTGGCGCCGAGTCGGAGGCCGTGCGCAAGGCGGCCGAGGAGAAGGAGCTGCGCAGCCCGCTGCAGCGCGGCTATCTCCCGATCATCCGCTGGGTCACCCGGAGCCGGGGCACCCGCTGGGCCACCGTGGCGATCGGTGTCGTCGTGCTCATCGGCACGCTCGGCCTGGCCAGCCGGCTGGAGACCAACTTCATCGACCAGTCCGGCCAGGACACCATCACGATCAGCCAGGACCTGCCCGTCGGCACCAGCCTGGCCGCCACCGACGCCGCCGCCAAGAAGGTCGAGGCGGTGCTCGCGGGCCGCGACGACGTCGAGACGTACCAGGTGACGGTCGGCAGCGGGGAGTTCAACCCGTTCGCGGGCTCGGGCGGGGCCAGCGGCGCCAGCTTCAACGTGGCGCTCAAGTCCGACGTCGACTCGGTCAAGGTCTCCGACGAGCTGCGTGCGGAGTTCAAGGGCCTGACCGACGTCGGCGAGGTCACGGTCGGCGGCGACAGCGGCACCGGCTTCGACGGCAGCCAGCTCTCGGTCGTCGTGCAGGCCAACGACCAGGAGGCCCTGCAGACGGCCACCAAGCTCGTGCAGGACGCCATGGCCGGCACCCCGGACGTGACCGACGTCGGCTCGTCGCTCGCCGCCAGCGTGCCGCGCCTCGACGTGCAGGTCGACCGGGCCGCCGCCGCCCAGCGCGGGCTCACCGAGGCCGCCGTCGGCCAGGCTGTCGCCGGGGCGTTCCGCTCCGCGCCGGCCGGGCAGATCACGGTCGACGGCGCGAGCCAGGACGTGGTCGTGACGTTCGGCGCCCCGCCGGCCAGCGCCGCGGCCCTGCGCGCACTGCCGATCACCACGCCGGCCGGGCAGCGCGTGCCCCTCGACCAGGTCGCCGACGTCAAGGAGGTCGCCGGGCCCGAGGAGGTCACCCGGATCGACGGCAACCGCAGCGTGACGGTCGACGGCACGGCCACCGGCTCGAACGTCGGCGCGGTCACGACCGACCTGACGCAGCGGCTCGAGGAGCTGACCCTGCCGGCCGGGGCCTCGTACGCCATCGGGGGTGTCAGCCAGGACCAGGCCGACGCCTTCGCCGACCTGGGGCTCGCCGTCCTCGCCGCCATCGCGATCGTCTTCGTGATCATGGTGGCGACGTTCCGCAGCCTGCTCCAGCCGCTGCTGCTGCTCATCTCGATCCCGTTCGCGGCGACCGGCGCCATCGCGCTGCTGCTCGCCACGGGGACCCCGCTGGGCGTGCCGGCACTGATCGGTGTCCTGATGCTCGTCGGCATCGTGGTCACCAACGCCATCGTGCTCATGGACCTCATCAACCACTACCGTGCGGCCGGTCTGGGCGTACGGGAGGCGGTCGTCGAGGGTGGCCGGCACCGCCTGCGGCCGATCCTCATGACGGCGATCGCGACCATCTTCGCGCTGATCCCGATGGCGCTCGGCCTCACCGGCGAGGGCGGCTTCATCTCGCAGCCGCTGGCCGTCGTGGTCATCGGCGGCCTGGTCAGCTCGACGCTGCTGACCCTGGTGCTGGTCCCGGCCCTCTACACGATGGTCGAGAACACCAAGATCAGCCGCCGGGAGAAGCGGGACCGCCGGCGGGCCCGCAAGGCCGGCGTGCAGCCGTCGCCGCGGCACGCCGCCCCGGACCCGGAGCCGGAGCCGGAGGCCGCCCAGGACGCGCCGGTGCGGTCCGAGGAGGCGCCGGGTGCTCTCCGCGGCTACACGGACCAGTTCGAGGTCTTGAAGATGCCGAAGCGCCCGCAGACCGAGGGCTGATCAGCACATCAGGCAGTAAACCGGCCGCCCCCGCACGCGCGGGGGCGGCCGGTACTGTCTGCGTACGTGCCCACCCCGTTTTCGGTCCTTACCCGCAACCGTGACTTCCGGCGCCTCTTCGCCGCCGAGCTGGTCGTCTTCGGCGCCGACTGGTTCGTCATGGTGCCGCTGCTCGTGCTGCTGCCCGAGCTCACCGGGAGCGGCGTCTGGGGCGCCCTCGTCCTGGCCGCCGACACGGGCATCAATGCGCTGCTGCTGCCGTACACGGGAACCGTCGCCGACCGCCTGGACCGCCGCAAGATCCTGATCGCCGCCAACCTCGCGGCGTTCGTGGCTGTTCTTCTGCTTTTCACGGTCCGTTCAGCCGCGACCGCGCCCCTGGCCCTGGTCGCGATCGGGGCGGTCGCCGTCGCCAAGGCGTTCTACTCCCCGGCTGCCTCCGCCGCCCTGCCGAACGTCGTCGACCCCGGCGACCTCGCCGCCGCGAACACCGTCGCCGGCTCCGCCTGGGGCACCATGACGATCGTCGGCGCGTCGCTGGGCGGGATCGTGAGCAGCGCCGCGGGGCCGTACGTCAGCTTCGGCGTCGCCGCCGCGAGCCTGTTCGTGGCCGCGGTCCTGACCATGCTCATCCGCCGCCCGCTGCAGGCGCCGCGCGACCCGGACGCCACCCCGGTACGCAGCTGGCACGCCATGCTCGAGGCGCTGCGCTACATCGGCGCCCGGCCCCGGCTCGGCGCCCTCGTCACGGTCAAGTCGGCGGTCGGCCTCGGCAACGGCGTGCTCACCGTCTTCCCCCTGCTGGCCACCATGTACGGCGTCGGGGCGCTCGGCGCGGGCCTGCTCTTCGCGGTCCGCGGCGCCGGCGCGCTGATCGGCCCGCTGGTGCTGCGCCCGGTCCTGCGGCACCGCGCCTGGCTGCTGCCCGGCCTCGCGCTCTCCATGATCCTGTACGGCCTCGGCTACATCGGCGTCGCGTTCGCCCCGTGGTTCCCGCTCGTCCTCGTGCTGGTCTTCGTGGCGCACTTTGCGGGCGGCAGCAACTGGGTGCTGAGCAACTACGCGTTGCAGGGCGAGGTGCCCGACCGCCTCCGGGGCCGCGTCTTCGCCACCGACCTCATGCTGGCCACGCTGGCGATCGCGGTCAGCCAGCTGGGCGTGGCGGCCGTCGTCGACCACTTCGACAAGCGCATCGTCCTCGTCGCCTGCGGCCTCGTGACTGTCGTCTACGCGATCGGCTGGCGCATCGCGACCCGGAAACTGTCCCTGACCGGGCAACCTTCCGAGCTCGTCTGATCACTACGGGACGGCGCCTGCTGTGGAGACGGCGGGCGCCGCCCGAGCCTCAGCGTTGTCCCGACGCGGGCTCCTGCACCGTGCCCAGAAAACCGCCGGGGGCACGGTCGGCCAGCCCGGCCCCCGCCGGGTTGCGGGTCAGCAGGGCGCCGAGCAGCAGCGCGACGCCCCCGGCGGAGAACACCGTGCGGATCAGGCCGACGATCAGATTGAGCACCTGCCACACCGAGGCCGACACCGCCTCGCCGCCGATCAGCGTCGGGATCAGCAGCGACCAGAGGAAGCTGAGCGCCAGCCCGGCGGCGAGGGCGCCCAGGCCCAGGTACGCCAGGGTGGTGCTGCGCCGGCCCAGCCGCTCCCGGGTGCGGGGCACGAGGACGAAGCCGGCGAGGATCACTCCCGCCTCGGGCAGCAGGCCGACCAGGATCGAGAGGACGTATCCGACGCTCATGGCGGCGACCGTACCCGGTGAGCCGCTGATGATCGACCACTAGAGTCGGCGCATGGGCCTGACTTTCGCCTCCGAGCCGGTGCACGTGCGGACCCCGGCCACCAGCGCCAACCTCGGGCCGGGCTTCGACTCGCTGGGCCTCGCGCTCACCCTGTACGACGACCTGACCGCCCGGGTCACCGGGGACCGCTGCACCGTCTCGGTCACCGGCGAGGGCGCGGGTGACCTGCCCTCCGACGAGTCGCACCTGGTCGTGCGGGCGATGCTGGCGACCTTCGACGAGCTGGGCGGCCGGCCCGCCGGGGTGGCCGTGGAGTGCGTCAACCGCATCCCGCAGGCGCGTGGCCTGGGCTCCTCGTCCGCGGCCATCGTCGGCGGCGTGCAACTCGCCCGGGCGCTCGCGACGACGAAGATCACCGACGACGACGCCCTGCGCATCGCCGCGCGCCTCGAGGGGCACCCCGACAACGTCGCGCCCTGCCTGCTCGGCGGCTTCACCATCGCCTGGACCGAGGCGACCGGCGCCCGGGCCGTGCGGCTGGCTGTGTCCGGCGACGTGCGCCCGACCATCTTCGTACCCCAGGAACGCGGGCTGACCTCGACGGCGCGCGCCGCGCTGCCGCCGAGCGTGCCGCACGCGGACGCCGCGTTCAACACGAGCCGCGCCGCGCTGCTCGTGCACGCCCTCCAGCACGACCCCGGGCTGCTGCTCACGGCGACCGAGGACCGCCTCCACCAGGGCTATCGGGCCGAGGCCATGCCGGGTACGGCCTCCCTGGTCGCCTCGCTGCGCTCGGTCGGCGTGCCGGCCGTGGTCAGCGGAGCCGGGCCCACCGTGCTCGCGTTCGGGCCGGTCCCGGGCGATTTCCACCCCGGAATGACGTGGCGCGCCGAAACGTTGGGGGTGGACAGCGCCGGAGCCCTTGCGTGAGGGAGTATGGTGGAACACGCCGAGCGGGACACTGTTGCCGCAGGTCGCATGAGTTGATTACGCTCAAGACCTAGCACAGCCGCGAAGCAAGCGATCTCTGCGGTCCGGCGCGCACCCCCGAGACTCATGCCGATCCGGCTCGTCTCACTTCTCATCAGGCACACGCCGGTCCACAGGTCTCCAGGTCGCTGCACTCGCCGAGACCTACCCGTCTTTGTCCGACGGGGCGGGAGACCGTCGAGCTGCCGTGCTGCAAAACTCCCGCACCGCACATGCGAAGCGGGGTCCGAGGGCACCCGGCCACCAGGCTGCAGACCCGGGTGGACTTGGTTTTTTCGACGGAAGGAATCCATTGAGCGACACCACCGACGTGACGTCGGGTGTTTCTGACGTCGCTGCTGACGGCACCACCACTGCTGTCACCAAGCGCCGCCGTGGCGGCACCGGGCTCTCCGCCATGCTGCTGCCCGAGCTGCAGAGCCTCGCGGCCTCCCTGGGCATCTCCGGCACCGCCCGGATGCGCAAGGGCGAGTTGATCACCGCCATCACGGACCGTCAGAACGGTGGCGGCGGGTCCGCCGCCCCGGCCGCCGAGGCCGCGCCCCGCCCCCGCCGGGGCAGCGCCGCCGCGGCCGCCGAGCCGGTGACCGCGCCGGCCGCCGAGGCCGCTCCGCAGGTCAGCGCGCCGCAGTCCACCGCGCCGCAGCCCGTCGCCCAGGAGGCGCCCGCCGCCGTGCAGGCCGCCCCCGCGGCGACCGCGCCCGCGACCGAGCAGCCGGCCGAGCAGGGCCAGCAGCCCGAGCAGGGCCGCCGCAGCCGGCGCGAGCGCCAGGGCCAGGACCGCCAGGATCGCCAGGACCGCGCCGAGCGTGAGCCGCGCGAGCAGGGCGACACCCGCACCGAGGGCGACACCGAGCGCGGCGACCGGGGCGACCGTCCCGAGCGCGGCGAGCGCAACCGCGACCGCCAGCGCAACCAGCAGCGGGGCGAGGGCGGCGACCGCGACCGCAACGACCGCGGCGACCGGGGCGAGCGCAACGACCGGGGCGACCGCAACGACCGCGGTGACCGCAACGACCGGGGCCCGCGCAACGACGCCCACGACGACGACGACAACGACGGCGGAGAGGGCGGCCGCCGCAGCCGGCGCAGCCGCTTCCGTGACCGCCGCCGGGGTCGCGACCGCGACGGCGAGGGCGGCGGTGGCCGCGAGGGCCGCGAGCCGCACGTCGCCGAGGACGAGGTCCTCGTGCCGGTCGCCGGCATCCTGGACGTCCTCGACAACTACGCGTTCGTCCGCACGACCGGCTACCTGTCCGGTCCCAACGACGTCTACGTGTCGATGTCGCAGGTCAAGAAGCACGGCCTGCGCCGCGGCGACGCCGTCACCGGCGCCGTGCGGTCCGCGCCCCGCGAGGGGGCCGGCGGCGACCAGCGCCGCGACAAGTACAACCCGCTGGTCCGCCTCGACACCATCAACGGCATGGAGCCCGAGGAGGCCCGCAGGCGTCCCGAGTTCTACAAGCTCACCCCGCTCTACCCGCAGGAGCGCCTGCGGCTGGAGACCGAGCCGCACATCCTGACCACGCGCGTCATCGACCTGGTGATGCCCATCGGCAAGGGCCAGCGGGCCCTGATCGTCTCGCCGCCCAAGGCCGGCAAGACGATGGTGCTGCAGGCGATCGCCAACGCGATCACCCACAACAACCCCGAGTGCCACCTGATGGTCGTGCTGGTCGACGAGCGGCCCGAAGAGGTCACCGACATGCAGCGCTCGGTCAAGGGCGAGGTCATCGCGGCCACGTTCGACCGGCCGCCGCAGGACCACACCACGGTCGCCGAGCTGGCGATCGAGCGCGCCAAGCGCCTGGTCGAGCTGGGCCACGACGTCGTCGTGCTGCTCGACTCGGTCACCCGCCTCGGCCGCTCCTACAACCTGGCGGCGCCGGCCTCCGGACGCATCATGTCCGGCGGTATCGACTCGACCGCGCTCTACCCGCCCAAGCGCTTCCTCGGCGCGGCCCGCAACATCGAGAACGGCGGCTCGCTCACCATCATCGCCACGGCGCTGGTGGAGACGGGCTCGATGATGGACACGGTCATCTTCGAGGAGTTCAAGGGCACCGGCAACGCCGAGCTCAAGCTCGACCGGAAGATCGCCGACAAGCGCGTCTTCCCGGCCATCGACACCCACCCCTCCGGCACGCGCAAGGAAGAGATCCTGCTCGGCAAGGAGGAGCTGGCGGTCGTGCACAAGCTCCGCAAGGTGCTCAGCTCCCTGGAGTCGGGCGCCGCGCTGGACCTGCTGCTCGACCGGCTCAAGCAGAGCCGGACGAACATCGAGTTCCTGATGCAGATCGCCAAGAGCACGCCGGGCGAGTAAGCACGAGCACGATCAGGGGCGGTCACCACCCGGTGGCCGCCCTTCGTCATGCCCGCGCCGGCCCTGTCGCCCGCGGAATCGGGCAGGACGGTCGAGCCGGCCGCCCATTTCCACGCGATGCTCGACCGGCTCCGGGGCTTTCCCCGGGAGAGCGGGGCCGAGCGTGGGGCTCCCGCGGTGCCGGTCGTGCGGTGCGCTCCCGGGGGCAGCGGTGCCGGTCGTGCGGCGGGCTCGCGGGGGCAGCGGTGCCGGTCGTGCGGCGGGCTCAGGCGAAGCCGTTCACCGGGAAGTCGTCGCGGTGGCGCCAGCTGTCGTCGGTGCGGACGTGGTCGGGGCGTACCCACTTGAGGAGCTTGAGGGGGAACTCGGCCGCGGGGATGCGGCCGGCGGAACGGACCACGAAGCCCTCGGAGGTCTCCGGGGTGTGGCGCGTCGCCCACGCCGCCCGGGCCTCGCTCAGGCTGCCGCCGCGGTAGAGGACCGGGACGACCGGGAGCTCGAGGCGCTGGGCCCAGTCGACCGTGTCGTCCCAGCCCAGGAGGGTGTCGGTCTCGTCCCAGATGCCGAAGACGATGAAGACCCCCGGCAGATCCGCGTACGGGATGCTGCGCCGCGCCCACATCGATTCGCCGCAGACGCGCCACTCGTCGGGGATCCGGTACGACGTCATCGCCCACAGGGCCTTCGCCGGGGTGTCCCAGGGCTGGGTGCCGGAGTCGGGGGAGCGGCCGTACATGGCGTCGCGGGTGAAGGTCAGGTTGCCGCCGTCGAGTTTCTCCGTCACGACGAGTTCGCCGTCGAGCCACGTCAGATCCTGCTGGATCCGGTCGTCGGCCGTGGCGCCGGGGGAGTCGGGCAGGTGGAAGGTCCGCGGATACTTGACCGCCTGCCCGCTCATCAGAAGTCCCCTTCCGCCACCTGGAACACCGTCAGTCCCAGCGCGCGCCACATGCGCACCACCTGTTGACGGTCGTCGAACACGCCGACGACCCGCCACCGGTCGCGGATCTCGGTGTCGAAGATCTCCCGCTTCACGATCGCATCCTTGCGGGAGTCGCCGGCGGGCCGCATGAAGAGTCCTTCGTACGGCACATCGACGTAAAGATCCAGCCAGGCCTCCGTCTCCGCCCGGCACACCTCGTCGCGCCCCGAGCAGAAGACGATCGCGTGGCCCGCGGCGTGCATCGCGCGCACCGCCGTGATGACGGCCGGGTTGGGGGCGTCCTCGCCCACGCGCGACCAGTCGAACGGGCTGCGCGCCCCCATCAGCGCCACCGTGCCGTCGATGTCCACGAGGACGACGGGCGGCAGCGACAGGTCGGGCTCGTAGACGTGGCCCGGGCCGCCCGGGTCGACGTACGGGATCGGCAGCGGGAGCCGCTTGCCCGCGAGATAGCGGTCGTGCATGCGGCGGATCACGTCCTCGCCGACCCGGTCCTCCTCCGGCCGGTCGACGTCGCGCCGGACGCACTCGTCCACCGGCACGTCGGTGAAGTCGTGCACCTCGAAGCTCGCGTGGAAGCGGGCCGCCAGCTCGGCCCACTCGCGTACGGTCTTGGCCCGCAGGTTGGTGTCGTCGACGATCACGTCCGCGCGGGCGCGCAGCAGCGCCTCGACGGCGGCCCGCTGGGCGTGCGTGACCTGCGCCTCGGCATGCTGCGTGTAGAGGCGCCGGCCGTGCAGCATCCGCCGCAGGTCGTCGCGGTTGACCCGGACGACCTGCGGCTGCAGCTTGCGGGCGAACGTGGTCTTGCCCGAGGCGGGCAGCCCCCGCGTGATCAAAAGTCGCGTCATGCTGTGTCTCCTGGGCATGCCTTCTTGGCCCTCGCCGTTGCGGGCCGTCCGCGGGTGGCGGCTCGGCGTGGCTCGGTGCAGTCAGTCATGCCTCAACCATCTTCGTGGCTGGGGGGCGCACCGCGTCCCACAGCCCGGGGGTGTAGTCCTTGCCGTCGAGCCGGAGGAACAGCGCGGCTCGGCGCGGGCTCCGGACGGCCAGCGCCGCGAACTCGCGCCGGCCCCAGCCCTCCGGCAGCTGTGCCGTGATTTCCGCGAACTCCTGCTCGACCTCCCGCCGGCCCGCCTCGACGGCGCCGGTGAGCTCCGTCACCACGTTGCGGACCCACGCGTGGAACTCGTCGGGCAGGGGAGCCGTCAGCGCGTCCAGGTCGCCACCGGAGACCAGGATGTCCCACACGGTACGGGCGGTGAGCCCGAACACGAGCCGGTGCAGCCGTACGTAGTCCGCGTACTTGATCTTCACCCGGACGTCCGCGTCGGGGAAGTGCACCA
This sequence comes from Actinoplanes oryzae, assembly GCF_030757795.1. Classification (GTDB taxonomy): domain Bacteria; phylum Actinomycetota; class Actinomycetes; order Mycobacteriales; family Micromonosporaceae; genus Actinoplanes. The sequence goes on along the minus strand of NZ_JAUQWH010000070.1, from coordinate 16,137 downwards.
CGAGTCCCTCCCGTCCCGCCCGTGCCGGCGCGGCGAGGGCGTCCGCCAGCGTCGGGTGGTCGAACGACTCCACGACCGGACCCGGCCACGTGGGCACCGACTCCGGTCCGCCGCTGCGCCCGGTCGCGATGTCGACCGAGCCGAGCAGCACGAGATCGTCCAGCCCCGCGTAGTCGAGCACGATCCGGTTCTCCGGGTAGATGATCTCCACGAGGACCGTACGCCCGGCCGGCGGCGCGAAGTCCGGATAGCGCGTCCGCAGCACCCGCGTGGCGTGCTTCGCCTGGTCGGACGCGAACGATCCGCGCGTGGCCACGGCCCAGCCGTCCTCGTCGCGCCAGATGATCCCGAGCGAGCCGTCCGACTTGTCCGTCACGGCGACCTTCGCCCCGGGGTCCACCACGGGCGCCTGCGGCTCCGACACGTTGAAGAACTTCGGGAACGGGCGGGCCAGGACCTCGCCCGTCCCGGCGTGCGTGATCAGGCCGCGGCAGGCGAGGGTGGTCCGCGTCCAGGCGCCCGCGTACTGGCACGCCTCGGTGTAGTTGTGGATCACGTACGGCCGGCTGGGGTGCCGCTGCGTCCGCACGAGTCCGGTGCGCACGGCCTCCGCCAGCGCGGCAGGGTCGAGGACGTCGGCGAGCAGCGTCATGACGGGTCTTCCTTCCCGGGGGAATGATCGGAGGGCTGCTCACGTTATCGACCACGGACCGGCGAACGCCTCCTGATTTCTGGTCAGGGCTTGTGACATGGCAGACTGGTTCATCGGCCAACAGAGGTTCCGGTTCCCGCCGGCGCAGCAGCGCGGGCGACCCGGCGACCCGATCATCGAGAGGGACCGAGCACACATGAAGAGCGGCATCCACCCGGAGTACACCTCGACCGAGGTCATCTGCTCCTGCGGCAGCACTTTCACGACCCGCAGCACCGCCAAGGGCGGCGAGATCCGCGTCGAGACCTGCAGCGCGTGCCACCCGTTCTACACGGGCAAGCAGCGCGTGCTGGACACCGCGGGCCGGGTCGCCAAGTTCCAGGCGAAGTACGCCAAGGTCAACGCCGGCAAGAAGAAGTAACTGCCTCCACGGCGCCCGGTTCCCGCTCGCGCGGGGGCGGGCGCCGTTGGCATGTTCGGGGCCGCGCGGGGCAAGCGACGCGGCGCGCGGGCCGACACCCCGCGACGCGGGACAAAACGGGCGATCGAGACGCGGGTGCGAGCGGGCCGCAGGAGGTCACCGCGAAGCGACCCGCGGCGAGCGGGCCGTGGCAGGCCACCGCGAGATGGCTCGTGATGAGCGGGCCGTGGCAGGCCACAGCGAGATGGCCCGTGGCGAGCGGGCCGCGGTGGACCGCGGGGAAGTGGCCCGCGGCGCCGGGCGGAACGGGTGCCGGCAGCACGACAGCGGGCAGCGACAGACACGGGCTGGAACCGAGGGGCAGGACGACGGTGAGCAACGACCGGCTGAGCACGCTGCTGGACGAGTACGCGCAGCTCGAGAAGCAGATGGAGGATCCCTCCATCCACTCCGACCAGGCCCTGGTGCGCCGGGTCGGGCGCCGCTTCGCCGAGCTGGCCCCCCTCTACGCCGCGCACACCGAGCTGGAGGCCGCGCGCGCCGATCTGGCCGCGGCCAAGGAGCTCGCGGCCGAGGACCCGTCCTTCTCGGGTGAGGTCGAGGCGGTCGCCGCCCTGCTGCCCCCGCTGGAGGAGAAGCTCGCCGAGATGCTGATCCCGCGCGACCCGCACGACGCCAAGGACGTGATCGTCGAGATCAAGGCGGGCGAGGGCGGCCAGGAGTCGGCGCTGTTCGCGAGCGACCTGCTGCGGATGTACACCCGGTACGCCGAGCGCCGCGGCTGGGTGGTCGAGGTCATCGACGCGCAGGACTCCGATCTCGGCGGCGTCAAGGACGTGTCGGTGGCCGTGAAGACCAAGGGCGTGCCCGAGGGCGGCCACGGTGTCTGGTCGCGGATGAAGTGGGAGGGCGGCGTGCACCGGGTGCAGCGGGTGCCCGTCACCGAGTCGCAGGGCCGGATCCACACCTCGGCCGCGGGCGTGCTGGTGCTGCCCGAGGCGGAGGAGGTCGACGTGCAGATCGACCCGGGCGACATCCGGGTGGACGTCTTCCGGTCGTCGGGCCCGGGCGGGCAGTCGGTCAACACCACCGACTCGGCCGTGCGGATCACACACCTGCCCACGGGCACGGTGGTGAGCTGCCAGAACGAGAAGAGCCAGCTGCAGAACCGCGAGTCGGCCATGCGGATCCTGCGCTCCCGGCTGCTGGCGATCGCGCAGGAGCAGGCCGACGCCGCCGCGTCCGACGCCCGCAAGCTGCAGGTGCGTACGGTGGACCGCTCGGAGCGGATCCGGACGTACAACTTCCCGCAGAACCGCATCAGCGACCACCGCATCGGCTACACCGCGTACAACCTCGATCTGGTCCTGGGCGGCGAGCTCGACGGCGTGCTGGACGCGCTGGCCGAGGCCGACCGCGCCGCCCGGCTGGGCGGGGAGACCGAGCTGGGCCGCAAGTAAAAGGCCCGCCTGGGCGGGGAGATCGAGCTGGGCCCCAAGTAAAGGCCGGGGCCGACCGGCTGGGCGGGCCGCAAGGCGAGGCGGCCCGCGGAGGATCAGCCGGCCCGCAGCGCGCCGGGGGTGAGGATCACCAGCTCGGTGGGCGCCTGACAGGCCATCAGGGCGCCCTCGGTCTGGCAGGAGTCCGGCCCGATCGGGCCGACCCGGCCGAGCACGGCGCGCCGCCCGGTGGCCGGGTCGATCCGGGTCACGACGTCCGGGGCGGTGATGTCGGCCGCCTCGAGCAGGTAGGGGATCCCGTCCGCGGGGTCGAGGGTGACCGTGGTGGTCGAGCGCAGCGGGGTGATCTCCCGCCCGGTCCGCGAGTCGAGCAGCACGCGCGGCGCCGAGCCGTCGTTGTCCGCGACGACGAGGCCGTCGGCGAACCCGGCCGGGTTGGTCGTCCCGGCGCGCCGCCACAGCTCGGTGCCCGTACGCGGATCCACCGCACTGGTCTCCTGCAGGTCGTACACGCACAGGACCGGCGCGCACCCGGTCAGCGAGCCGGTGAGGCGGGTGTCCCACGTCTGCCGCAGCGTCTCCGTGTCGTACGCCCAGGCGTGCGGCCCGTCGCCGGCGCGGGCGGCAATGACGACCGTGTGCCCCACGATGAGGATGTTCAGGAGCGTCTCGTTGTCGCGGACCGGCCGCCACGGGAGCTGTCCCCGGCTCACCGGCCTGCCGTCCGCGCTGTCGAGGATCTCCGCGCCGCCGTCGGCCGTCATCGTGACTATGCGGTCGGCGACGGGACTGTCGACGAACACGACGGGCCAGCCGGTGCTCGTGGTGGCCGGGCGCGACCACAGCAGCCGGCCGTCGCCGAGGGCCGCGCTGCGCAGCGTCCGGACGGCCTGCCCGTCGGCCGTCCGTTCCAGCAGCAGGACCCGCCCGTCGTACGGCGGATAGCTCACCTCGCCGGGCAGACGCCACAGCTGCCGCCCGGAGGCCGGGTCGACGGCGATGGTGGCCCGGGCGTACTCGACGGCGTCGGGGTCGGCCGAGCGGGGCGCGCCGGTGGTGGCGAGCAGCAGCACCTCCGGCCTGGAGGAACTCAGCCACAGGCGCTCGTCGGGCTGCGCCGAGCGCCACCGGACCCGCCCGCTGCGGCCGTCGTACGCGGTCAGCTCCCGGCCCCGCAGCACATAGAGCACGTCGCCGGCCAGCAGCCGGCCGGCGGAGGCGTCGTTGCCGGGCAGGCTCCACAGCGGGCCGATCGCGGGCTCCCGTGGCGGGCCCGACGCCGCGGTGACGGCCAGGACCAGGACGGCCAGCGTGACGGCGAGCAGCGCGCGCGTGCCCGTGGTCAGCCGGAGTCGCGGCGGCGGCGCCGTGGGGGTCTCGTCGTCCGCGCCCAGCTGACCGAGCTCGATGACCGGCATGGCGGAAGCCTATGACCGGGGGCTGGTGTCCAGCACCTCGAGACGGCCGTCCGCGGTGGCGCAGGCGATCACGTCGTCCTGGCTGTGGCAGCTGTCCCGCAGCACCTCGGGGACGCTGCCGCGCAGCACCACCGTCGAGCCCACCAGCTCGGCGATCGCGGTGCGCCGGGGCGGGTCGGCGGTGGCGGACGTCAGCCAGGCGGTGGCCCCGCCGGAGCGCCAGTCGTAGATCGGCTGCGCCTTGCCCGACGCCACGAGCACCCGGCCGGTGGCGGCGTCCAGGAAGTAGTGCTGCGTGGCGGGGTCGGAGTCCTGGGTGCCGTCGACCACGATCCGCCCGTCGCCGAGGGGCGCCGCGGTGGTCACGCCGGGCCGCTGCCAGCGCAGGGCGCCGGTCGCCATGTCGTACGCGTTCATCCCGTACGTCTGGAAGACGCACAGCACCGGGCCGCAGTCGAGGCTCCCGCCGGCCTGCGGCGTACGCACGTCCCACAGTTGCCGCAGCCCGGGCACGCCGTAGCGGGTGGTGCGCTGGAAGTCGCGGCCGACGTTCTCCACGAACAGCCCGTCGGCGGTGAGCCGCAGCGCCGAGTAGCCCTCGAACGAGTTGCCCAGCAGCCCCTGCCTGGTCCACGGCACGGTGGCGCTCGCCAGGTGCCGGCCGTCGGCGCCCGCGAGCAGGTCGACCCGGCCGGTGGTCGTGGAGGTGGCCACGTACTCGCCGCCGGGCGCGGAGACGACATCACGCCAGCCGCCGGCGGGGGCGCTGCGCCGGCAATGTCGCCACGCTGCGCGCGGGCACGACCGCCGAGATCATGGCCGTGGTCAAGGCCGACGGCTACGGGCACGGCATGCTCCCCGCGGCCCGGGCAGCCCTGGCCGGCGGCGCCACCTGGCTGGGCGTGGTGACCCTCGACGAGGCCCTTCAGCTGCGCCGGGCCGGGCTGACAGCGCCGATCCTGTCCTGGCTGCACTCGCCCGGGATGCCGTTGCACGAGGGCGTCGAGGCGGACATCGACCTCAACGCGGGCAGCCTTCCGCAGCTCGCGGAGGTCGTCGCGGCGGCACGGCGGGCCGGGCGGACGGCCCGGGTGCATCTCAAGATCGACACAGGGCTGGCGCGCGGGGGCTCGACTCCCGACGAGTGGCCCGCCCTGCTCGAGGCGGCGGCCAAGGCGCAGGCCGACGGCGACGCCGAGGTCGTCGGGGTGTGGAGCCACTTCGTGCGCTCGGACGAGCCCGGCCACGAGACCACGGACCGCCAGCTCGCCCTCTTCGCCGAGGGGCTGGCGACGGCCGAGCAGTTCGGCATCGAGCCGCGCTACCGCCACATCGCCAACTCGGCGGCGACGCTGAGCCGGCCCGACTCGCACTACGACCTGGTCCGCCCCGGGCTGGCGATCTACGGCATCTCGCCGCTGCCCGGGCCACAGCCGCCCGGGCTGCGGCCGGCGATGACCGCGCGGGCCCGGGTCACGCTCACCAAGCGGGTGCCGGCCGGGCAGGGCGTTTCGTACGGGCACGCGTATCACACCGGGCGCGAGACGACGCTCGCTCTGGTGCCGCTCGGCTACGGCGACGGGGTGCCGCGGCACGCCTCGAACGTCGGGCCGGTGCTGCTCGGCGGCAAGGTTCGCACGATCGCGGGACGGGTGTGCATGGATCAGATCGTGCTGGACTGCGGCGACGATCCGGTGCGGGCCGGCGACGTGGCCACCCTGTTCGGCCCGGGTACGCAGGGCGAGCCGACCGCCACGGACTGGGCGGAGGCGATCGGCACCATCAGCTGGGAGATTGTCACGCGGTTCGGCGCGGCCCGGGTGCCCCGGGTGTTCGACGGCACTGCCGGGGTGGTGGCATGACTTCCGGAAAGGCTGTTTCCCCCTCGCACTCGCGGGCGGTCGCGTCCGCTCTGTCGAAGGCGACCCCGGGCTCGCTGGCCAGGGCGATTCCGTCGTCTCTCGCCAGGGCTGTCCCGTCCTCGCTGGCCAGGGCGGTTCCGTCGAAGAAGCAGGTCGGCATCGCCGGCGCCGTGGTGGGCGTCGCCGCCGCCGGGCTGGCCACCGCCTTCGCCGTGGAGCGGCTGCTGGTGCGCCGCTCGGTGCAGGCGCCCGGCGACCCCTACGTCGACGAGGAGTTCGGGGACCAGCCGTTCGACTCCGAGCGTACGGTGACCGCGGCCGACGGGACCGAGCTGCACGTCGAGATCGTCGAGCCGCGCGAGGTCACGGACGAGACCAAGCCGACGATCGTGTTCGTGCACGGCTTCGCGCTGGACATGGGCACGTTCTACTTCCAGCGCCAGGTGCTCACCGAGCGCGGCGACCACCGGCTCGTCTTCTACGACCAGCCGGGGCACGGACGGTCCAGCCGGCTCAAGTCCGGCCAGTACGACATCGCGGCGCTCGGCAAGTCGCTGGCCGCCGTGCTCGACGCCACGGTCCCGGACGGGCACATCATCCTCGTCGGACACTCCATGGGCGGCATGACGATCATGGCGTTCGCCGAGCAGTACCCGGAGTGGTTCGGCAAGCGCGTGACCGGCGTGGTGCTCATGTCCACGTCGGCGGGCCTGATCGACAAGACGAAACTCGGCCTGCCGTCCCTCGTGGCCCGGGCCAGCGCGCCCTTCTTCCCGCTGTGGTCGGGGGCGGCCCGGCTCGGCGGCGGGACCATCGATCGCGCACGGGTCGTGTCCTCCGACCTCGCGTGGCTGCTGACCCGCCGGTACGGCTTCGGTGAGACGAAGCCCAGCCCGTCGCTGGTGACCTTCGTCGAGGAGATGAACTCGCGGACGTCGGTGGAGACGCTGACCAAGTATCTGCACACGCTCTACACCCACAACCGCTTCCCGGCGCTGTCGGTGCTCAAGGGCGTGCCGGTGCTGGTGCTGGTGGGCACCAAGGACTATCTGACCCCGGTGACCCACTCCGAGGAGATCGCCCGGCATCTCCCGGACGCCGAACTGATCAAGATCGACAACAGTGGACACGTGGTGATGCTGGAGAAGGCGGACGAGGTCAACGCGGCGCTGCTGCCCTTCCTGGACAAGATCTCATGAGCGTACGTCTGTCGACTGTGGAGGAGACGCACGCCTTCGGGGCGCGGCTGGCCGAGATCCTGCGTCCGGGCGACCTGCTGCTGCTGACCGGTCCGCTCGGCGCGGGCAAGACGGCGCTGGTGCAGGGGATCGGCGCGGGGCTGCGGGTGATCGGCAGCATCACGTCGCCGACGTTCGTGATCGCTCGGGTGCATCGGGCGGACGTGGCCCGGGGCGGGACGGTGCCGCTCGTGCATGCTGATGCGTACAGGCTGGGGGACGCCGCCGATCCGCGCGCCGAGATCGACGACCTGGACCTGGACGCGTCGGCGGAGGACGCGGTGACGGTGGTCGAGTGGGGCGCCGGGATGGTCGAGCAGCTCAACGACGAGTATCTCGCCGTGCGGATCGACCGGCTGGACGACGACACGCGGGTGATCGACCTGCAGCCGTACGGCGGGGACTGGGCCGAACGCGTCAAGAAGCTGTAGAGCGCCCGGCTTCGGCGGTCGCCCTCGCGGGAAGTGTCGTACCCGGTGGCTATGGTTTCTGCGTCCCGACAGCACTGTGACACCGGAGCCGACGTGAATCTTGCTGAGCTGCTGCCGCCCGCCTGGCGCTCGGAGCTCGACCCGTTCCTGGACCCCGTGGCGACCGCGAAGCTCGGGGAGTTCGTGGGCGAGCAGTACAGCACGCACACGATCTACCCGCCGGTCGAGGACCTCTTCGCGGCGTATCGGCTGTGCTCGCCCGAGCGGACGCGGGTGCTCATCCTCGGCCAGGATCCGTATCACGGCGCGGGTCAGGCGCACGGGCTGAGCTTCAGCGTCCGCGACGGGGTGCGGGTGCCGCCGTCGCTGCGCAACGTCTACAAGGAGCTCGCCGAGGACGTCGGAGTGCCGCCGTCCACCAGCGGTGACCTCACGGGCTGGGCGCGGCAGGGCGTGCTGTTGCTCAACGCGGTGCTGACGGTCCGGGAAAAGTCGGCGGGCTCGCACAAGGACAAGGGCTGGGAGGTGTTCACGGACGCGACGATCCGGGCGCTCAACGCCCGCGACGAGCGCATCGTGTTCCTGCTGTGGGGCGCCTACGCCCGCAAGAAGACGGCGCTGATCACCAACCCGGTGCACACGATCATCGAGTCCGGCCACCCGAGCCCGATGAACGGCGGCCGCGACTTCTTCGGCGCCCGCATGTTCAGCGCCGCGAACAAGGCCCTCGCCGACGCCGGCCGCCTGGCCATCGACTGGGACCCACGCGCCTGAGCCTCCTCCCGCGTCCTACGAGTGGGACCCGCGCCTGAGCTTGCTCCCGCGCCCTGCGAGTGGGACCTGGCACGCCTGAGCTTCCTCCCGCGCCCTGCTAGCCGACCTCGGCGATGCCCGCGCAGGACCGGCGAAGACACGCGACGCGAGCCCGTCAAGACGCGCGGGACGAGGTGATCGAACCACGTCCCGCGCTTACTCAGGCCCTTTCGTGTCTCCCGCGCCGGGTAAGAGGCGCTACGGGCTGGCGGAGACGCGTGCCCCGCGCCGACGAGGCGGCTGCTCGGCGCCGATGAAGTGGCTTGCCTTGCGCTGGTGGAGACGCGTGCCACGAGCCCGCGCGGCGCCGGCGGGTGGGGGCGGTGGTGGGACCGATGGCCGCACGCGCCGCGACTCCCGCTGCCTGATCCGGGTCGAGCCGGCCACGGGGCGGAGGCCGATGACGCAAGGCTGCCGGCGAGCCGGGGCGGTGGAATACCCGGGGGTGCGGCGCGCCCGTGGGGGAAAGCTACTGTTTGGTGGTGCTCGTTCTTGCTCTTGACACCGCCACCCCCGCCGTCACGGCGGCGCTGGCTGAGGTGGGTGACAGTGGGCTGCTGCGGGGCCTCGGGGAGCGGCGGACCGTCGATCCCCGGGCGCACGGGGAGCTGCTCGCCCCCCAGGTGAGGCGCGTGCTCGAGGACGCCGGGAAGAAGCCCGGCGACCTGGGGGCGATCGTCGCCGGGCTCGGACCCGGGCCGTTCACCGGGCTGCGGGTCGGGCTCGCCACCGCGGCCGCCATGGGACAAGCACTGAAAATTCCGACTTACGGCATTTGTTCGCTCGATGCGCTCGGGCGGGCCGCCGGCCCCGGCCGGGTGCTCGTGGCGACCGACGCCCGCCGGCGTGAGGTCTACTACGCGGTCTACGCGGACGGGGTGCGGGTCGCCGGCCCCGATGTCGCCAAGCCGGCCGAACTCGACGTCACCGCGGACCGGGCCGTCGGGGAGGGCGCGGTCAAGTACAGCGACCTGCTCGGGATGCCGATCGACGACCGCGTGCTGCATCCCTCCGGCGAGGCGTTGATCGCGCTGGCCCTGGACAAGATCCGGGGCGGGCAGGGCGAGGTGCTCACCCCGCTCTACCTGCGCCGCCCGGACGCGGTGGCCGCCGCCGAGCGCAAGAGCGTCCTGCAGTGACGGCCGTCGAGCGGTTCCGGTGGTGGCACATCGCCGAGGTGCTGCCGATCGAGGAGGACCTGTTCGGCGCGGAGAAGTGGTCGGCGGCGATGTTCTGGAACGAGCTCGCGCAGCGCAACTACTACGTCGTGGCGACGGACGGCGGCACGCTGGTCGGTTATGCCGGTCTCAGCGTGGTGGACGAGCAGGAGAGCTGGGTGCAGAACATCGCGGTGCGCCGGGAGGCGCAGAAGCGGGGCATCGGCCGCCTGCTGCTCGAGGATCTCATCGGGCGGGCGGGCCGGCGGAAGGTGCTGCTCGAGGTCGCGGTGGACAACGCGCCGGCCCAGCACCTCTACGCCACGTACGACTTCGAGCCCGTCGGGATCCGGCGCGGCTACTACCAGCCCAGCAACACCGACGCCCTGGTGATGATGCGTGATGCCTGAAGAACCCCTCGTCCTCGGGATCGAGACCTCCTGCGACGAGACCGGCGTCGGGATCGTCCGCGGGCACACCCTGCTCGCCGACGCGCTGGCGTCCAGTGTCGAGCAGCACGCCCGGTTCGGCGGGGTGGTGCCCGAGGTGGCCAGCCGGGCCCACCTGGAGGCCATGGTGCCGACCATGCAGCGGGCGCTCGACGAGGCCGGCGTCACCCTCGGCGACATCGACGCGATCGCCGTGACGTCCGGGCCCGGTCTGGCGGGGGCGCTGCTCGTCGGGGTCGCCGCCGCCAAGGGGTACGCCCTCGCGGCCGACAAGCCCATCTACGGCGTCAACCATCTCGCGGCCCACGTGGCCGTCGACACTTTGGAGCACGGCCCGCTGCCCGAGCCCGCGGTCGCGATGCTCGTCTCCGGCGGCCACTCCTCCCTGCTGCTCGTGGACGACCTGACCGCCGGCGTGACACCGCTCGGCGCCACGATCGACGACGCCGCCGGCGAGGCCTTCGACAAGGTGGCGCGCCTGCTCGGCATGGGTTTCCCGGGCGGCCCGGTGATCGACCGTACGGCCCGGCAGGGCAATCCGGCGGCGATCACGTTCCCGCGCGGGCTCACCGGTCCGCGGGACCAGGAGCGGCACCGCTTCGACTTCTCGTTCTCGGGGCTCAAGACCGCCGTCGCGCGCTGGGTCGAGGCGCGGGAGCGGGCCGGGGAGCCGGTGCCGGTGGCCGACGTGGCGGCGAGCTTCCAGGACGCGGTCTGTGACGTGCTCACCGCGAAGGCCCTCGACGCGTGCCGGGAGCACGGCGTGGAGACGCTGGTGATCGGGGGCGGGGTCGCGGCGAACTCGCGGCTGCGGCTGCTGGCCGAGGAGCGGGCGGCCAAGCTCGGCATCCGCGTCCGGGTGCCGCGCCCCCAGCTCTGCACCGACAACGGCGCCATGGTCGCGGCGCTCGGCTCGCATCTCGTGGCGGCGGGCGTGGCGCCGAGCCGGTTGGAGCTGCCCGCCGATTCGGCAATGTCATTGACCGATGTCGTGGCCGCGGGGTAGGAAGCACGCATGATCGCACGCATGTGGGAGGTCCGCGCCTCGCGAAGTGGCTTCGACGAGCTGCTGAGCTGGGTCTGCGACGAGGCGCTGCCGTCGCTGGAGGTGCTGCCCTCGCACGTGTCGAGCGAGGTCTACTCCTCGACCGACCTGCGCATTGTGGTCATCACCCGGTGGCGCAATACCCCGGAAGAGTTACCCGCGCCGCCCGCGGAGCTGGTGGCAAGATCTCCGCACGTGTGGGATTTCACGCCGGTCGATAGATAAGGCAGCTAGATCGTGATCACGAGATTACGTAACGTCGAAGGGCGATGCGTGATCTGCCTCCTGCCGACTCCGGAAGCCCCGACCACCGGTCAGCCACCCGCTACCTGACGTGGCTGGCCCGCCGCACCTGGGCCTCCGTCAGTGCCGCCGTTCTCTTCGCCGTGTTGTGGATGGTGTGCCAGGCCGTGGTGCCGGCCGTCGTGGGCAGGGCCATCGACGCCGGGCTGACCCATCACGACGGCGGCGATCTGCTGCTGTGGAGCCTGGTGCTGCTGGGCATCGGCGCGGTGCAGGCGCTGGCCGGCGTGCTGCGGCACCGGCGGGCCGTCTACAACTGGCTGTCCGCGGCCTTCCGGACGATCCAGGCCTCGGTGCGCAAGTCGGGCGAGCTGGGCGTGGCCCTGCCGCGCCGGATCGGCGCGGGTGAGGTCGTCGCCATCGGTACGGCCGACATCAGCCACATCGGCAACGCCATCGACATCACCGCCCGGGGCACCGGCTCGGTGATCGCCGTCCTGACCGTCACCGTCCTGCTGCTGTTCACGTCGGTCCCGCTCGGCCTGGTCGTGATCTTCGGCATCCCGCTGCTGACCGCGGTGGTGAGCCTGCTGATCCGTCCCCTGCACCGTCGTCAGCAGGAGTACCGCGAGCAGCAGGGGCACCTGACCGGCCGGGCCACCGATCTGGTCGGCGGGCTGCGGGTGCTGCGCGGGGTGGGCGGCGAGCCGGTCATGGCCGAGCGCTACCGGACCGGGTCGCAGTCGCTGCGGCAGGCCGGGCTGCGGGTGGCGCGGGTGGAGGCGCTGCTGGACGGCGCCCAGGTGCTCGTCCCGGGGATCTTCCTGGTGCTGGTGACGTGGCTCGGAGCGCGTTTCGCCCTCGAAGGGCGGATCACCGTGGGGCAGCTGGTCAGCTTCTACGGGTACGCGGCGTTCTTGGTGTCGCCGCTGCGCCAGCTCACCGAGACGATCGACAAGCTGACCCGCGGGCACGTGTCCGGCCGGCGCGTCGTGGAGATGCTGCGCGTGGAGTCGGACCTGCGGGATCCGCCCCGGCCTGCTCCCGTGCCGCGCACCGGCGATCTCGTGGACCCTGTCTCCGGCCTCGTGGTGCGCGCGGGACGGGTCACCGCGGTCGCCGCGGCGCTGCCCGCCGACGCGGTGGCCATCGCGGACCGGCTCGGCCGCTACAGCCGGGCGGGCGACGGGACGCTGCTGTCCGGCGTACCTCTGAAAGAGCTGGAGCTGGCCGCCCTGCGGGAGCGGATCGTGGTGGCTGACAACGATTCCCGGCTGTTCTCGGGGCCGCTGCGGGAGGACCTCGACCCGCAGGGCACCGGCCGGGCCCCGGCGGCGCTGGCGGCGGCCTCGGCCGACGACGTCGTCGCGGAGCTGCCCGGCGGCCTGGACAGCGAGGTCGCCGAGCGGGGTCGCAGCTTCTCCGGCGGTCAGCAGCAGCGGCTGCGGCTGGCCCGGGCGCTGGTCGCCGATCCGGAGATCCTGGTGCTGGTCGAGCCGACCAGCGCGGTCGACGCGCACACCGAGGCGCGGATCGCGGACCGGCTCGGGCCGGCCCGGCGCGGCCGGACCACCGTCGTCTGCTCCACCAGCCCGCTGGTGCTGGACCGGGCGGATCACGTCGTCTACGTCGAGGACGGGGTGGCGGTCGCCGAGGGAACCCATCGCGAGCTGCTGGACAGCAGCCTCGCCTACGCGAGGACGGTGCTGCGCGAGTGAGCAACGCGCTCCCGGTGGCGGACAGCCACCAGGTACGCAGGTACGCCCGCGATCTGTTCCGCCGCCATCCCCGGCAGCTCGCCGTCGCCGTGGGGTTGCACGCGGCGGCGGCGATCGCCGGGCTGGCCGGGCCACGGCTGCTCGGCGACCTGGTCCAGTCGATCGAGCACGGCTCCGGATTCGGGGCCGTGGACCGCATCGCACTGCTCATCGCCGCGTTCATCGTGGCGCAGGCGGTGCTCGTGCGGTTCGCCTACATCCGGTCCGCCCAGCTCGGCGAGCGCATCCTCGCCGAGCTGCGGGAGGAGTTCGTGGACCGGGTGCTGCGCATCCCGCTGTCCACGGTGGAACGAGCCGGCTCGGGTGACCTGCTGACCCGGACCTCCCGGGACGTGGACGCGCTGTCGCGGTGCGTCCGGTTCGCGGTGCCCGAGACCCTCATCTCTCTGCTCACCGTCGCGCTGGCCGTGGTGGCGCTGATCCTGGTGAGCCCGCTGCTGGCCCTCCCGCTGCTGATCGCCGTACCGTTGATCGTCTTCTCGGCGCGCTGGTACCTGCGCCGGGCCGCAGCCGGCTACCTGCGGCAGAACGCCGCCTACTCGCAGGTCACCGACGGTCTCGCGGAGACCGTGGAGGGGGCCCGAACGGTCGACGCGCTGCGCCGTCAGGAGCAGCGCCGCCGCCGTACGGACGACGACCTGAGCCGCTCCTGGCGGGCCGAGCGCTACACCCTGTGGCTGCGCACGGTGTGGAGTCCCACGGTCGAGTTCGGCTACATCCTGCCGGTCGTGGGCACCCTGCTCATCGGCGGCTGGTTCTACTACCAGGGCTGGGTGGACCTGGGCCAGGTGACGTCCGCGGTGCTCTACACGCAGCTGCTCATCGACCCGCTCGACCGGTTCCTCGGCTGGCTCGACGAGCTGCAGGTGGGAGCGGCGTCACTGGCCCGGCTGCTCGGCGTCTCCTTCGAGACCCCGCCGGCCACCGAGGAGGTGCCGCGGGGGACCGAGATCGTCGCCAAGGACGTGCGGTTCTCGTACGTGGAGGGGCGTGAGGTGCTGCACGGCATCTCCCTGACCATCGCGCCGGGGGAACGGCTGGCGATCGTCGGCCCGTCGGGTGCGGGCAAGTCGACGCTGGGCCGGCTGCTCGCCGGGGTCCACGCGCCCGGTGCCGGGTCGCTCACCGTCGGCGGGGTGCCGCTCGCGGACCTTCCGCTCGACCGCTTGCGTACGGAGGTCGCGCTCGTCAGCCAGGAACATCACGTCTTCATGGGCACGCTGCGGGACAACATCGCCATGGTCCGCCCGGGCTCCTCGGCCGCCGATGTCCGGGAGGCGCTCGCCGCCGTGCACGCGCTCAAGTGGGCGGACGCCCTGCCGGCCGGGATCGACACGGTCGTGGGCGCCGGCGGTGTGCCGTTGTCCGCGGCCCAGGCGCAGCAGGTGGCGCTGGCCCGGCTCGTGCTGGCCGACCCGCACACGCTGGTGCTGGACGAGGCGACGGCGCTGCTCGACCCGCGGGCGGCGCGCGACCTCGAGCAGTCGCTCGCGGCGGTGCTCCGGGGCCGTACGGTGGTCGCGATCGCCCACCGCCTCTTCTCCGCGCACGACGCCGACCGGGTCGCGGTGGTCGAGGGCGGGCGGATCACCGAGCTCGGCTCGCACGACGAGCTGGTGGCCGCGGGCGGGTCTTATGCCGCGCTGTGGGACTCGTGGCACGGGACACCGCAGATACAGGCGGAGCCCGCCTGAAGACCAGGCGGGCTCCCTCGTGAGCAGCGGCTATCTGTTGCCGGTCGACGCCGAGCGGCGCCGGGAGAGCGCGTCGACGCTGGCCGCGAGCAGCAGGATCAGGCCGGTGACGATGAACTTCGTGCCGGAGCTGAAGCCCATCAGGCCCATGCCGTTGTCGATGACCGCGATGACCGCGCCACCGATGACCGCGTCGAAGACCCGCCCCTTGCCGCCGAAGAGGCTCGTGCCGCCGATGACGGCCGCGCCGACGGCGTAGAGCAGCACGTTGCTGCCGCCGGAGTTGGGGTCGACCGAGTTGGCCCGGCTGGCGGCGATGATGCCGCCGATGGCCGCCATGAACGTGCCGATCACGAAGACCGAGATCCGGATCCGGTCGACCGGGATGCCGGCGCGGCGGGCGGCCTCCTTGTTGCCGCCGACCGCGTAGAGGTGCCGGCCGTAGCGGGTGCGGGCGAGCACGAAAGTCCAGATCACCAGGATCACGCCGATGATCGGGGCGACGATCGGCACGCCCTTCACCGAGATGATCAGCGGGTTGATGCTGCGCTCCTTGGTCAGCACCGCGACGGCCGCGAAGAGCAGGATCGCCAGGCCGGCGACCCGGGCCGCCACGATGCCCATCGGCTCGGTGACCAGGCCCCGGGACACGCGCCCGCGGATCTTGGCGAACTGGGCGGCCGCGAAGCCGGCCACGGCGACCACGGCGACGATCCAGCTCAGCGCGACCGACATGTTGTTGTTGGCCAGGGCGAGGACGAACTTGTCGCGGATCGAGATGTTCTTGCCGCCGCTGAGCAGGACCAGCAGGATGCCCTGGAAGGCGAGGAAGCCGGCCAGGGTGACGACGAACGACGGGATGCCCAGCTTGGCGCAGAGCCAGCCCAGCACGAAGCCGATCACCAGGCCGGTGGCGAGGGCGACGAGGATGGCGCCCGGCCACGACCAGCCGTGATCGGTCAGCAGGATCGCCATGACCGCGCCGCAGACGCCGCTGGCGAAGCCGGCCGACAGGTCGATCTCGCCGAGCAGCAGCACGAAGACCAGGCCCATCGCGATGAAGATGACCGCGGCGCCCTGCGAGAACAGGTTGGCGAAGTTCGTGGCGCTGAAGAACGTGGGCCGCGCGATGCCGAAGACCAGGCACAGCACGACGAGCCCGAGGATGGCCGGCAGGCTGCCGATGTCGCCGCCCCGCACGCGTCCCCAGTAGTCGTGCAGGTGGCTGGCGACGGTCGGCTTGACCACCTGGATGTTGCCGGCGGTCTCGGTCGTGGTGGTACTCATGCGGCGGACCCTCCGGGCGTGGTGGCGGCCGGCTTCTCCGGCGGCAGGCCGAGGTTGCCGCTGCGGCCTGCCGTGATCAGCTCGACGACCTGGGAGTGGGTGACGTCGGTGGTCTTGACCTGCGCGGCGGTGCGGCCGAGATAGAGGGCGGCGATCCGGTCGCTGACGGCGAAGACGTCGTTCATGTTG
>NZ_JAUQWH010000007.1 GCF_030757795.1 Actinoplanes oryzae | reverse complement strand
ACCGAGCTCATGCCGAGCGTGGTGATGAAGGAGCTGATCTTCGCCTTGACGATCAGCAGTCCGTTGAGCAGCCCGACGACGACGCCGGCGGCGAGCGTGCCCGCGATCGCGGTCCAGAGCCCGAGGTCCTGCTCGGCCAGCAGCCAGGCGACGACGATCGCGGCGAGGCCCAGCTGCGAGCCGATCGAGAGGTCGAAGGCGCCCGCGGCGAGCGGGACGACCAGGCCGACGGCCAGGATCGCGGTCAGCGCCTGGTCGGTGAGGATGATCCGGACCGTGTCGAGGGTGGGGAACGTGTCCGGCGCGAGGATCGAGAACAGCACGACCATCACGAGGAGGATGTAGATCGCGCTGATGTTGCGGAAGGCCAGGGCCCGGCGCAGGTCACGCCAGGCGTTGCGGGGGGCCGGGGTGCTGATCGCGGTCATGCGGTCGCGCTCTCCTGTGTCGGTGGCGGTCATGCGGGCACGCTCGCCCGCAGGATCCGGGACTCGGTCAGCTCGGCGCCGGTGAGTTCGGCGGTGACCACGCCATCGGCCAGCACGAGCACCCGGTCGCACAGCTCGGCGAGTTCCTTGGCCTCGGACGAGGCGACGAGTACGGCGGTTCCGCCGCCGGCCGTCTCGGCGATCAGCTGATGGATCGTCGCCTTGGCGCCGACGTCGACGCCCTGCGTGGGCTCCTCCAGCAGCAGCAGCCGCGGCCGCGTGCGCAGCCACTTGGCCAGGACGACCTTCTGCTGGTTGCCCCCGCTGAACTGGGACAGCTCCATGGCGGGCCGGGCCGGCAGGACCCCGCACGTGGCGAACCACGTCGCCGCCTCGCCGGCCTCGTGTCCCTTGCTGATCCGCCGCCAGCGGCTTTCGGTGCCCGGGACACGCACCGTCATCAGGTTCTCGGCGGCGGTCATCGTCATGACGGCGCCGTCGGCGTGCCGGTCGCCCGGCACGAACGCCGCACCGTGCCGGATCGCGGACCGCAGGTCTCCGGGCGCGAGCGGGTTGCCGGTCAGCTCGACGCTGCCGGCACTGCGCTGCCGCCCGCCGAAGATCATGGAGCACACCTCGTCGCGGCCGGAGCCGAGGATGCCGGCCAGCCCGACGATCTCCCCGGCGTGCACGGTGACGTCGAGTCCGGTGATCGAGCGTCCGGCCAGCCCGCGGACGCGCAGCACCGGGTCGCCGGCCGTGGCCGCCCGGCGCTCCAGCGTGCCGACCGCCTTGCCCGCGACCAGCTCGACCAGCCCGGCGTAGTCCACCTCGGCGCAGGGCAGGTGGCCGGCGACCTGACCGTTGCGCAACGCCAGCACGGTGTCGGCGACGCCGAGGACCTCGTCCAGCCGGTGCGAGATGAACAGCACCCCGGCCCCGCGCTCGGCCACCCGCCGCACCACCGCCATCAGCCGGTCGACCTCCGCGCCGTGCAGCGCGGCGGTCGGCTCGTCGAGCACCAGCAGCATGGTGCGGCCGGAGTCCCAGCCGCGCAGGGCGCGCGCGATCGCGACGATCGTCCGCTCGGCCGGCGAGAGTTCCTGAACCAGCGCGTCGACGTCGATGTCGACACCGAACTGCGCGGTCAGTTCGCGGGCCAGCCGCCGCTCGGCCGCGGTGCGTAACGGCAGCCACGCCCGCCCGCTGCGCCCGCCGCCGAGCCCGAGGTTCTCCCGGGTCGACAGGGTCTCGACCAGGCCGAGGTCCTGGTGGATGAACCGCAGCTCGGTCGGCTCGCCGGACCCGGCGCGCAGGTCGATGACGCCGTGGTCGGCGGTGTGGAAGCCGGCCAGGATCTTCACCAGCGTCGACTTGCCGGATCCGTTGTGCCCGACCACCGCGAGCACCTCACCGGCGTGGATGGTGAGGCCCACGGAGTCCAGGGCCCGGGTCGCGCCGAAGGACTTGGTCAGCCCCTCGACGCGCAGCAGCTCCCGGCCCGGCCCGGTCGTCATGCGAACGACCGGAGCGCGTCGGTGGGCAGCGGGTGGTCGACCGGCACGACACGGGAGTAGACCGCGGTCACGCAGGACGGGCAGAACAGCTGCCGGAAGACCACTTCGGTGTCGGTGTAGGCCGACGGGTCGGTCCAGATGTGCGGGCCCGCCTCGCCCAGCGGGGCGTCCCGCTGGGCGAGCTGCCGCAAGTACGCCCCGTCGGTCAGCGGCCCGAGCAGCTCGCCGCAGTGGACGCAGGCGACCGTGCGGCCGCCGTCCGTGTCCACCACTGCGAGGTTGTCGTCGAGCCGGCGGGCGTCGTCGAGCGCCGGCTGCCCGGGCAGCGGAGCGACGGCGTCGGCGGCCAGACCGGCCCCGGCGGCGCGCCGGCTGCGCAGCTCCCGCCGGGCCTGCTCGGTGGCCTCGGCATCGATCTCGAAACCGGGATCCAGCACGACCCCGTAGACGTCGCGGGCGGCGCCGGGGGAGACCCGGAACTGTTCGACGTCCGCGCGGACACTGGCGGCCGGGCGCAGCAGCGGGTCGCCGTAGCCGCCGCCCGCCTGCCAGTGCAGGTAGAGCGCGTCGCCGCGGCCCAGCACGGACTCGCCCTCGCACGGCAGCACTTCCACCTCGCCGCCGAGTTCGTCGAGCCCGGACGGGATGCTCCGGGCGCCGGCCAGCTGCGGCACGTCGATGCCGCGGACGACCAGATCGAGCTGCGAGTTGCCGGGATAGCCGCCGGCCAGGCCGACGTTCTGATTCGCCACCTTCCCGGTGCCCGACACCACCAGGGACATCGGCGCGGACTGGTCGGGGTGCTGCACGTAGCAGACCGATCCGCTCATCCCGCCCCGTTGCCGGCCGGGGCCGCCCGAATCGGTCTGCTCGCGCCGCCAGAGCGCGACCAGTGGATAGAGGTACTCGGTCATCTCCACGTCGGGGGCCCGGGCCGCGGGGATGATCAGTCGCCCGCCGGTGTCCACGCCGTCGTGGTGGACCTGGGCGCCGTACCCGCCGGCCATCACGTCGAAGATCGGCGACACGAAGCCCTTGCGACTGCCGCCGCGCACGTCGACGCCCGAGACGACGCACAGGTCGGTGGTGCCGTTGCAGATCGACTGGACGTCGCGGCGGTGGTCCGGCTCGGCGTCGAGCATCTTCGCGAGCACCTCGGCGACCAGGTTGCCGGCGCCCCACGCCGGGCCGAACGGGCCCTTGCCGACCGCGGCCGGGAACGAGGCGTTGGTGATGGTGTGCTCGTCGGTGATGATCTCGAAGCACCGCATGAGACCGCCGGCGGCCCACGGGATGTCGCCGGCGAGCAACGGCAGCAGCGTGAACACGATGCCCGCGCGCAGACCGGGGTAGGGGCAGTTGATGATCCCGGTCTGCTCGGCGGTGCCGCGGAAGTCGAAGATCAGCTTGTCGTCCTGCTTGGTCATCGCCACGTGGATGGCGTGCAGGCCCCGGTCGCCGGTGCGGGACTGCTCCTGGTAGCCCACGGCCGACCAGGTGCCGTCGGGCAGTCCGGTGAGCTTGTCGCGCAGGCGGGTCTCGGCGTCGTTCATCATGCGCCGCATGACCGCCTTGACGGTGTCGGCGCCGTACTTGTGAATGAGGCGCAGGATGCCGTCGGCGGCGTTCTTGTTCGCCGCGATCTTGGCTCGCAGGTCGAGCCCGACCAGGTGCGGCAGGCGCGAGCGCCGGACCCAGGCGTCGGCCACGTCACGTTGCAGCACGCCGCCGCGGACCACCTTGATGGGCGGGGTCGGCACCGACTCGCCGAACACGTCGTCGGCCGAGGGGCTGAAGGACCCCGGCCGGGACCCGCCCAGATCCACCTGGTGGGCGATGGCGGTGGTCCAGCCGAACAGCCGTCCCTCGTGGAAGATCGGAGCCAGGATGGCCGCGTCGTTCTGGTGCAGGCCGCCGCCGATCCACGGGTCGTTGCAGAGGAACATGTCGCCCTCTTCGATGCCCGGGTTGTCGCTGCGGTGCTGCAGGGTCCAGAAGATGGCCAGGTCCATCGACCCGATCAGGCCGATGTTGTACGTACCCACCTGGACCTGCTCGCCGATCTCGTCGCAGATCGAGAAGTTGTAGTCGTTGGACTCGGTGACGACGTGCGAGCCCGACATCCGGCGCAGCGTCTCGCCCATCTCCTGGGTGATGGCCCACAGGCGGTGCCGGACCACCTCGTACGTCAGGGCGCTGACCGCACCGGCCTGGTCGTCGTCGATCTGGTGCAGGGCGAGGGCGGGCGAGATCCGCTCGAGGATCTCGGCGCGGGGCAGCGGGCGGCTGGTGAACGTCTCCGACCCGGGAATCGTGGTGCGCATGGCGGGGGTCCTCACTGGTAGCTCATGACGAGATTGCCGAGGCGGTCGACGCGGCCGAGAACGCCGTCCGGGATCACGACGACCGTGGTGGGCACGTCGACGACGGCCGGGCCGGGGATCTCGTGGCCGGCCCGGAGCAGCGCGTAGTCGTAGACGGGGGTCGGCACATAGCCGATCCGCGAGTCCAGGCAGACCGAGCGGGTCTCCTGAAGGGCCGCCGACGGGTCGGGGCCGGGCGCCTCGTCGATCTCCGGCAGCACCACCGGGAAACCGAGGCTCGCCTTGGCCCGCAGGCGGTACGTGATGGCCTGCACCCCGGCTTCGCGATAGCCGGCGCCGGAGCCGTTGATCCGCTCGTACTGCTGCTCGAAGCGGTCGAAGATCTCCTGGGCGGTCCCGTCGGTGAAGGGCCCGTCGGGCACCGGGACGGAGAGCTCGTAGACCTGCATCGAGTACCGCAGGTCGATCTCGCGGTGCAGGGTCACCTCGGAGAACTTGACCTTCTGCCGGTCGAGCGCCCGGTCGAGCTCGGCCCGCAGCCGGTCGAAGTGCGCCTCGAGCACCTCCCGGCCGACCGGGAACGCCGACGGGTCGGAATGCTCGACGCTGATCACGACGTCGGAGGCGGCCAGCCCGTACGCGGAGAAGGCCGAGGCGACCGGGCCCAGCGGCACCACCACCTCGCGTACCCCCAGGTCCTGGCAGTAACCGGCGCAGTGGGCGGGACCGGCGCCGCCGAAGGCGTAGGCGACGAAGTCGCGGGGGTCGTAGCCGGCCTGCACGACGGCCCGGCGCAGCAGATCGCCGGCCTGCGCGTTCTGCACCTCGTGGATCGCGATCGCCGCCTCCTCGACGGTGAGACCGAGCGGCTCGGCGACGTACGCGCGGATGGCCTGGCGGGCCAGGTGCTTCGACAACGGCTTGCGGCCGCCGAGCAGGCCGCGCTCGCCGAGGATGCCGAGGACGAGGTTGGCGTCGGTGTTGGTCGGCCGGGTGCCGCCGTTGCCGTAACAGGCCGGCCCGGGCACCGCCTCGGCGCTCTGCGGGCCCAGGCGCAGGTTGCCGCCGGCGTCGACCGACGCGAGCGCGCCGCCGCCCGAACCGATGGTGTGCACCTGGATGGTCGCGGCGTTGATCGGGAACTGGTTGACGATCGAGCCGGGGGCCATCACCGGTTCGCCGTCGACGATCAGCCCGGCCAGGAACGTGGTGCCGCCGACGTCGGTCGTGATGACGTTGCGGTGCCCGAGCTGGGCGGCCAGTCGCTGACCGCCGATCACGCCGCCGGACAGCACCGAGCCGACGGTCGTGATGGCGTGCTCGGGGGCGCGGTCGGCGGTGATCGTGCCGCCCTCGCTCTGCATGACCAGCAGCGGGCCCTTGAGGCCGCCGTCCTCGAGGTGCTGCTGCAGCGGCGTCAGGTACGTGCGCAGCCGGGGCCCGATCTGCGCGTTCATGATCGTGGTGGAGGTGCGGGCGAACTCGCGGATCCGCGGGCTCACGTCGGAGGAGAGCGTGACGTACATGTCCGGCGCGATCTCGTGGATCAGCTGCCGTACGCGCTGCTCGTGCTCCGGGTTCTTGAACGACCAGAGCAGGCTGACCGCGATCGCCTCGACGCCCTGCTCGACCAGGGTCCGCGCGGCCAGCCGGACTTCGTCCTCGTCGAGCGGGACGAGGACCCGGCCGGAGTAGTCGACGCGCTCGGTGACCTCCAGCGCCCGGTACTTCGGGATCAGCGGCGCCGGCTTGCGTTGCCGCAGCGTGTCCTGGATCTCGTGGGCGGAGCGGCCGAGCGTACGGCCCTCGGCGTTCATGATGTAGATCGAGTCGCGGTGGCCCTTGGTGGCGATCAGCCCGACGTCGGCCACCGTGCCCTGCACGAGCGCGTTGATCGAGGCCGTCGTGCCGTGCGCGATGAAGTCGGTCTGCGCGAGCAGCTCGCTCACCTCGATCCCGAGTTCGGCGGCGAGCTCCTCGATCGCGCGCATGACGCCGACCTCGCGCTGGGGCGGTGTCGTGTGCGTCTTGGCCGACACGATGCGGTCGACCCCGTCGGCGGCGACGGCGTCGGTGAAGGTGCCGCCGACGTCGATGCCCAGTGCGTATGCCATGTGGTTCTCTCCAGTTGCGGTCAGGACGCCGGGGAGGCGAGGCGGCGGCCGGTCACGGTCGCGAGGACGTCGTCCGGGCGGGCGTCGGTGGTTCCCATCCAGGCCACGTGCTGGTCGGGGCGGACGAGGATCAAGTCGGACGGGAAGCGGTCCGGCCACTGCGCGGGCAGGTCGAACACGGTGAGCGGGACGCCGAGCCCGGCCGCCGCCGCACGCCATTTCTCCGCGTCCACGTCACCGGTGCGGAGGAGGGTGAAGCCGGCGCCGAGAACGTCGAGGACGGAGCTTCCGTCCGGCAGCCAGACGTGCGGCAGCCGGAAGCCGGGCCGGGCCCGCGACTCGTAGGCGCCCATCTCGATCGCGGGCTGGTCCGCACCGCCGAGCACCAGCGGGGAGTGCGCGTAGTGGTAGCCGAAGCTGAACCCGTCGGGGGAGTAGCGGTGCGGCTCGGTCCGCGCCAGCCGCTGCGCGAGCTCGCGGCGGGCCCGGTCACCGTCCGCGCCCTCGGCGTGGATCTCGTCCGGAACCTCGGCCAGCGAGGCCTGCGCGGCCCGCCCCACCGCGCCGGCGAACTGGTCGCCGACCGGCTTGCGCTCCCTCTCGTACGCCTGCAGCAGCTCGGCCGGCGCCCAGCCCTGGTGGACCGCGGCGAGCATCCACCCGAGCGTGACGGCGTCCTGGATCCCGGTGTTCATCCCGAACCCGCCGACCGGGATCCAGATGTGCGCGGCGTCGCCGGCCAGGAAGACCCGGCCCCGCTGGTAGGTCGTCGCGACGAGTTGCCGCCCGGTCCAGCGGACCGTTCCCAGGACCTCGTGGTCGATCGGGCCTCCGACGGCCGCCGTGAGGAGCTTCTCGGGATCCTCCGTGCTGGTGTCGTGGTCCGGCGAGAAGGCGACGTGGTGCAGCCAGCGGTCCCCACCGTCGATGGCGATCAGCGAGGACTGCAGCCCGTCCGCGAAGGTCCAGTAGGTCCAGGCGCGGTCCCGCGCGGCGAGCCGGCCGAGCTCGGGCGAGCGTACGAACGTCGACACGAAGTTGCGGATCGCCTCGACCCCTTCGTAGCGGACGCCGAGGCCGCGGCGCACGACGCTGTGGGCGCCGTCGCAGCCGACGACGTAGTCACAGAGCAGGCTCCGGGTCTGGCCGCCGGACTCGACGACCGCCTCGACGTGGCCGGGGTGCTCGCGCAGCTCGACCAGGCGGCAGCCCCGCTCGAGGGTCAGTCCCGGGGTGCGGCGGGCGTGCTCCTCCAGGATCGGCTCGAGGAAGATCTGGGAGATCCGGTGCTGCGGCTCGGGGGTCGGCCAGTCCGCGCGTCCGATGCCGCTGAGCACGTCGTCGGACGACGGGAACGGCAGCCGGAAGAGCTCGGTGCCCCGCATCGTCGTGCGGTACTGCACGGAAGTCGGGTAGTGACCGGGCAGGCCGGCCCGTCGTACGTCGTCGGCCACCCCCAGCCGCCGGAAGATCTCCATGGAGCGGGCCGACGTCGTGTTGCACCGCGGGTTCACCGGCCGCTCCGTGCCGGCTTCGATGACCTGGCAGGGCACGCCGCGCCGGGCCAGGTCGAGCCCCAGGGTCAGCCCGGTCGGTCCGGCCCCGACCACCAGGACGCCGATCTTCTCGGGGTTGTCATTGGCACGATTCATGACAGGAGGAACCTTTCTACGTGCTCGCAGAACTCGGCCGGGCGATCGACGTGGATCCAGTGGCCGGCGCCGGCCACGACCTTTAGCCGAGCCTGCGGGAGGGCCGCCACCAGGCGCTTCGACACGTCGGGGGAGTTCACCCGGTCGCGCTCGCCGTGCAGGGCGAGGACCGGCCGGGTGACGGCGGCGAGGTCGGCCGGCGTGGTCCCGGCCGGGTCGGGGGCGAACATCGCGCGGAACGCCGCCTCCGCCCCGGGGCGCAGCGCCTGCTCGTAGCGGACGGCGGCGAGCTCGTCCAGCAGTTCCCTCTGGTCGTCCTCGTCGGCGACGAGGCGCCCCAGCGTCGCCCGCATGGAGTCGCGGGTCGGATCCTCGTAGAACGGCACGCGTGGCGGCAACGGTCCGGTGCCCGCGCCGCCCATGACGACGGCTCGGCCGACGCGGTCGGGGGCGGCCGCGATCAGGGCCAGGGCGGCCGCGCCGCCGGCGGCCGAGTTGCCCACCAGGTGGACCCGGCCCAGCTTTCCGCGGTCGAGGAGCCGCAGGACCTGGTCGCTGCGCGCCCGTGCCCACGCGGCCGGCCCCCGGGGCAGCCCGGCGGCGCCGGGGGCGATCTCGGAGCCGAAGCCGAGCAGGTCGGGGGTGAGGCAGTCGAAGTGCTCGGCGAGCCGGGGAAGCACCGTGCGCCAGTTTCCGGCCGCGTCGACTCCCGGCCCGCCGCCGTGCAGCAGCACCAGAGTCGGTTGAGTGGAGTTGACCCCCATGCGACCTCCTGTATGTAACGTACGCTACACGGTAGTGATCGCGGTCACCCTTGTCACTAACAGCTTGTTCACAGATTTGACATCGGGCCGAAATTCCGTGTCGGCGTAGTGATCTTGGACGTGCGCGCCGCGTCCGGCGTTCATCGATGGCCGAGTTTTTCCAGTCGGGATACTCACGTGCCGTTCGGCGCGGCCCGGCCGCAGTATTGGCGCGTGAGATCTTCAGTGCGCGCCGGGCTGGCCGGTGTGGCGTCGGCGGCGGTGGCGTTGGGCGCGGCCGAGCTGGTCGCCGTCGTGACCGGGTCGTTGTCGGCGCCGTTGCTCGCCGTGGGCGGCGTCGTGGTCGACAACGTGCCGGCACCGGTCAAGGACTTCGGCATCCGGGTGTTCGGCGTGCACGACAAGACGGCCCTGATCGTGGGGACGCTGATCCTGCTCGCGGCCTATGCGTACGGGGTCGGGGTCGCCGCGGCGCACCGCCGGGCCTTCGGGGTGGCGGGCATCGGGCTGTTCGCCGGGATCGGCGTCGCCGCCGCGGTGACCCGCCACGACGCGGGGCTGTTCGCCTGGCTGCCCACCGTGGCCGGGGCCGCGCTGGCCGTCTGGGTGTTGCACAGACTGCTGGAGATGGGCAGCAAGCCGCAGGCCTCCTCCGGTGACGACCGGCGGCGCTTCCTCAAGGGGGTGGGCTGGGCCGCCGGGCTGGCGGTCGCCGGCGGCGCGGCGGGCCGGTTCCTGACCTCCCGGCAGGCCGTCGCGGAGGCGCGCGACCACGTCGTGCTGCCGGCCGCCCGGCAGGCGCCGCCGCCGGTCCCGGCCGGGGCGCAGGTGCCGGGCGTGACGCCGTACGTCTCCCCGAACAAGGACTTCTACCGCATCGACACGGCGCTGATCCCGCCCCAGGTGGACCCGTCGACCTGGCAGTTGCGCATCCACGGCATGGTCCGCAAGCCGATCACGATCACCTGGGAGCAGCTGCTGCAGCGGCCCATGATCGAGCGGTACGTGACGCTGGCGTGCGTGTCCAACGAGGTGGGCGGCGACCTGATCGGCAACGCCTTGTGGCTCGGCACCCCGATCAAGGCGCTGATCGACGAGGCCGGCCCACTGCCGGGCGCCGACCAGGCCGTCCAGCGCTCGGTCGACGGGTGGACGTGCGGCACGCCGACCGAGGCGCTGCGCGACGGGCGCGACGCGTTGCTGACGATCGGGATGAACGGGCAGCCGCTGCCGGTCGAGCACGGCTTCCCCGTCCGGATGGTGGTGCCGGGTCTCTACGGATACGTCAGCGCCTGCAAGTGGATCACCGAGATCGAGCTGACCCGGTTCTCCGACTTCGACGCCTACTGGGTGCCGCGCGGCTGGTCGGCGCAGGCGCCCATCAAGACCGAGTCGCGGATCGACACCCCGCGTGACGGCTCCACGCGCTCGCCCGGCACGGTGATGGTGGGCGGGGTGGCCTGGGCTCAGCACACCGGCATCGCCAAGGTCGAGGTGCAGGTGGACGGTGGGCCGTGGGAGGAGGCGACGCTGGCCGCCACGGTGTCGTCGGACACGTGGCGGCAGTGGAGCTACCAGTGGCAGGCGACCGAGGGGGACCACCGTTTGCGGGTGCGGGCGACCGACCGCAACGGTGTGACGCAGACGAGCACCCCGGCCCCGCCGGCCCCGGACGGCGCGTCCGGCTGGCACGCGATCGAGGTGCGCATCGGCTGACGGGAGGACTTCGGCTGACACGAGCCCGGCGCTGCTGACAAGCGGCGCCGGGCTTTTCGCGTGCAAGCGCCAGTGGCGAAGCACGCATGAGACGTTCGTCTCCTGTGGAGCAGGGCGTTCGGGGTTGTGGCGGAGCCGGAGGCATGACAATAGTGGAGCGGACAGAACGTTCGTTCTAGAGAGGTGATGTCATGTTCTCCCGAACCCGCATCCGCACTGCCATGCTGTCCCTGGGCGCAGCCGCAGTGGTCGCCGGTGTCGCCATGGCGGTGCCCGCGTCCGCGTCTTCCGCGCCGGAGGCCAAGCCGGTCGCCAAGGGCCCGAAGCCGACCGTCGTGCTGGTGCACGGCGCGTTCGCCGACGCCACCGGCTTCAGCACGGTGATCACGAAGCTGACCCGCGACGGCTATCCGGTGCGCACGGTGTCGAACCCGCTGCGCGGGCTGGCCACCGACACCGCGGCGGCCAAGGACGTGCTGAACGACGTCAAGGGTCCGATCGTGCTGGTCGGCCACTCGTACGGCGGCGCCGTGATCAGCAACGCCGCGGCCGGCAACCCCCACGTCAAGGCGCTGGTCTACCTGGCGGCGCTGGCGCCCGACAAGGGTGAGGCCATCTTCGGGCCGGAGGACGTGCCCATGCCGCACCCGATCCCGCCGCTGCCGCTGCGGGAGGAGCCGACCGTGGCCGCGGACGGCACCGCGGGCACGGACCTCTACCTCCAGGAGGACAAGTTCCGCGAGACCTTCGCCGCCGACGTCGACCCGGCGACCGCCGCGGCGATGGCGGTCGCGCAGCGCCCCGGGAACGAGATCCTCCTGACCTCCAAGAGCGCCGCGGCGGCGTGGCGGACCATCCCGTCGTGGTACCTGCTGACCAAGGAGGACCACGCCAACTCGCCCGACCTGCAGCACTTCTTCGCGCAGCGGGCCAGGGCCCACACCACCGAGATCAACTCCTCGCACGCGGTCTACGTGAGCCACCCCGACGCGGTCACCCGCATCATCGAGCAGGCCGACCGCGGAACCCGCTGATCCGGCGGCCACCGCTTTCCCCGGCCCACCGTTTCCCACAGGAGTGAACAATGCTGGAACAACGAAACTTCGGCGTGGAACCGTGGGCCGTCCGGGAAACCGGTCTCGCCCTCGGCGAGCTCGGGCACGCCGAGTCGGTCTTCGCGTTGGCCAACGGCCACATCGGACTGCGCGGCAACTTTGATGAGGGCGAGCCCTACGGACAGCCCGGCACCTACCTCAACTCGTTCTTCGAACACCGTCCCCTGCCGTACGCGGAAGGCGGTTACGGCTATCCGGAGTCCGGGCAGTCGATCATCAACGTGACCAACGGCAAGATGATCCGGCTCATGGTCGACGACGCGCCGCTGGACGTCCGCTACGGCGATCTGCGATCCCACGAGCGGGTGCTGGACTTCCGCAGCGGGGTGCTGACCCGCGAG
Organism: Actinoplanes oryzae; assembly: GCF_030757795.1. Lineage (GTDB taxonomy): Bacteria > Actinomycetota > Actinomycetes > Mycobacteriales > Micromonosporaceae > Actinoplanes. Next base: position 94,528 of record NZ_JAUQWH010000007.1, on the reverse strand, counting down.
CTCGAGTGGGTCTCGCCCGCGGGCAAGGCGGTCCGGGTCCGCAGCGAGCGGCTGGTGTCGCTGGTCCAGCGGGCCGTCGCGGCCGTCCGGTACACCGTGAGCGCGGTCGACCAGCCGATCCTGGTCGTCGTGCAGTCCGAGCTGATGGCCAACGAGGACCTGCCGTCCTCCGGCGGCGACCCGCGGGTCGAGGCGGCCCTGCTGAACCCGTTGCGGCCGGAGGCGCACTTCCTCGACGACTCGGGCGTCACGCTGCTGCACCGGGTCCAGCACTCCGGACTGCGGATGGCCGCGACGATGGCCCACGACATCGACGGCCCGGACGGCTTCCAGGTCCACTCGTCGGCGCAGCCGGACATCGGCCGCACCACGGTGGTCTGCCGCCTGCAGCCCGGGCAGCACCTGCGGATCGTCAAACACCTGGCGTACGGATGGTCGGCGAGCCGATCCATGTCGGCGCTCAACGATCAGGTCCGGGCCGCCCGGACGATCGCGCGCTACCACGGTTTCGAAGGCCTGCTCGACGAGCAGCGCCGCTACCTCACCGACTTCTGGGCCGGCGCGGACGTCGAGATCGAGGGCGATCCACAGCTGCAGCAGGCAGTCCGGTTCGCGCTGTTCCACGTGCTGCAGGCGGGTGCCCGGGCCGAGCGGCGCGCGATCGGAGCCAAGGGCCTGACCGGTCCCGGCTACGACGGCCACACCTTCTGGGACACCGAGACGTTCGTGCTGCCGATGCTCAGCCACACCGTGCCGGAGGCCGCGGCCGACGCGCTGCGCTGGCGGCAGTCCATCCTCCCGCAGGCGCGGGAGCGCGCGGAGCAGCTCGGGCTGAAGGGCGCGGCGTTCCCCTGGCGTACGGTCCGCGGCGAGGAGTGCTCCGGGTACTGGCCCGCCGGCACCGCGGCCTTCCACGTCAACGCCGACATCGCCGACGCCGCCATCCGGCATGTCCAAGCCACCGGCGACGCGGGCTTCGAACGGGACGTCGCGCTGGAACTGCTGGTGGAGACCGCCCGGCTGTGGATGTCGGTGGGCCAGCGCGGCCCGGACGGCACGTTTCGCATCGACGGCGTCACCGGGCCCGACGAATACAGCGCGGTCGCCGACAACAACCTTTACACCAACCTGCTCGCCCAGCGGAATCTCGCCGGGGCGGCGGACGCCTGCGAACGTCACCCCGGCCGGGCCGCCGTCCCGGACCACGAGATCGCCTCCTGGCGGGCCGCCGCGGCCGACATGTTCCTCCCCTTCGACGCCAAGCTCGGTGTGCACGAGCAGTCCGAGGGCTTCACCAGCCACGCGATGTGGGACTTCGCGTCGACGCCGGTCGAGAAGTACCCCCTGATGCTGCACTTCCCCTACTTCGACATCTACCGCAAACAGGTCGTCAAACAGGCCGACCTGGTGCTGGCGATGCAGCTGTGCCCGGAGGCCTTCACGCCCGAGCAGAAGGCGCGCAACTTCGCCTACTACGAGCAGATCACCGTCCGCGACTCGTCGCTGTCGGCGGCCACGCAGGCGGTGCTCGCGGCCGAGACGGGCCACCTCGGTCTCGCGTACGACTATGTGTGTGAGACCGCGCAGCTGGACCTGGGCGATCTGGCCGGCAACACCGAGCACGGCCTGCATCTGGCCGCGCTGGCCGGCGCGTGGAACGGGGTGGTCGCCGGGTTCGGCGGTCTGCGCCACCTCTCGACCTGTCTGGCGTTCGCGCCCCGCCTGCCGGAGGCGCTGACCCGCATCGCGTTCCGGGTCCGCTGGCGCGGCCGGCGCCTGCAGGTGACGATCACCCCCGGGCACGCGGTGTACCGGCTCCTCGCCGGTGACGACCTGGACCTGCGCCACCACGGGGAACTCGTCACCGTGCCCCGCAACGGCTCCCTGGAACTGCCGATCCCGGCGCCGCCCGACGTGGAGCCGGTGCGTCAGCCGCCCGGCCGGGAACCGCTGGCCCGCCGCGTCCGCGAGGGGCAGGCATGAGGTCCCGGGTCGGTCCCCTGCTGACCGCCATGTTCGTCCTCAACGTGTTCGGCTACGCGGCCGTCGGCGGCGTCCTGCAGATCCTGTTGCCCACGCAGGTACGCGAGGCCGCCGGCGACGGTGCCACCTCGGCGCTGGCCCTCATCACCGGCGTGAGCGCGATCGCCTCGCTGGCCGTGCCGCCGATCGCCGGCCTGCTGTCCGACCGGACCTCGAGCCGCTGGGGCCGCCGGGCGCCGTGGATCCTGGGGGGCGGCGTGGCCACCGCCGCCGCCCTGGTGCTGCTCGGTCTCGCCGGGTCGGTCCCCGGCCTGCTGGTGGGCTGGTTCCTGGTGCAGGCGACCATCAACATCGGCCTCAACATCATCCTGTCGGCCATCCCCGAGCGGATCCCGGCACGCCGGCACGGCCTGGCCAGCACGGTGCAAGGTCTCGGCCTGCCCGTCGGCGCCATTCTCGGCGTCCAGCTCGGCGCCGCGTTCGCCGGCTCCGTCGCCGTCGGTTATGTGCTGCTCGCGGTCCTGTTCGCCGTGGCGTCCGCCCTGTGCGCCTTCCTCGTCCGAGATCCGCACGGTGACCGGCAAGCCGTCGAGCGCCGCACACCGGCCGCGGGGCTCCGGACCATGTTCGGCAGTCTGCGGTTCCACGACTACCGCTGGGTCTTCATCTCCCGCGCCGTCCTCTATCTCGGCTACAACATGATCAGCGGCTTCGGGCTCTACATCCTGCAGGACCACATCCGGCTGCCCGCGGACCTGACGGCGGCCGAGGCCGTCGCCACCAGCGGCACGATCAACCTGGTCCTGGTCACGCTCGGCACCGTGGTCTCCGGACCGCTGGCCGACCGCTTCGGACACCACCGGGCCTTCGTGGTGGCGTCCTCGCTGCTGCTCACCGTGTCGATGGTCGTGCCCCTCGCCTGGCCGTCGTGGCCGGCCTACCTGGTGCAGGCGGCCATCGGCGGCTTCGCCCTCGGTGCGTTCCTCGGCGTCGACCTCGCGCTGGCCACGATCGTCCTGCCCCGGACCGGTGACGCCGGGCGTGACCTCGGTGTCTTCCACATCGCCTTGAACGCGCCGCAGGTGATTGCGCCGTTCCTCGCGTCCGTCGCGGTGAACAGCCTCGGCGGATATCCCGCTCTCTTCCTGTCCGCCGGCGCGATCGCCCTGCTGGGCAGCCTGACCGTGCTGCGTGTTCGCTCCGGCACGGTCACCGACAACAAGGAAGCGGTCACCGACGACCAGGAAATGGTGCAGGTATGACGCCCGAACGAACGGCTCACGAGGCGATCCAGCGCCTCAGCGCGCTGCCGGGGGACCGCATCCACGTGACCGTCGAACCCACGCCGGGTCCCGACCACTTTTCCGTACGGGCATTGGGGGACACGGTGCACGTCCGGGCGAGCGGGGCGGGCGCCGCGATCGCCGGCTACAGCGCCTTCGTCCGCAGGACCGGAGTGGCATACGTCGGCCGGTTCGGAACACGGCCGGTACGCGGGTCGCTGCCTGAAGGTATCGCCGTCGAAGGCACCGCCCAGCTCGCCCACCGCATCGCCTACAACATCTGCGTCGGCGGCTACACCACTCCGTTCTTCCAGTGGCCGCAGTGGGAAGCCGAACTGGACCTGCTGGCCGCGAGCGGGGTGACGGCCGCGCACCTCACCCTCGGCCAGGAGCTCGTCTGGCTCGAGACGTTCACGCGGTTCGGCTACCCGCCGGAGGAGATCCTGCGCTGGATCGCCCCGCCCTCGCATCAGCCGTGGATGTGGCTCAACAACATCCAGAGCTTCGGGGAGGGCACCACCCGCGAGCTCATCGACCGCCGGGCAGCCCTCGGCCGGCGCGTCATCCAGCGCATGACCGACCTCGGCATCACGCCGATCCTGCCCGGTTTCAGCGGCACCGTGCCGCCGGGATTCGCCGATCGCCACGAGCATGCGCCGACGGTGGCCCAGGGCAAGTGGTTCATGGACGTCGCCGGGCCCGAGCGCCCCGACTGGCTCAGCACCACGACGGAGGCGTACGCCGCGGTGGCCCGGGTCTTCTACGCCGAACAGCGCCGGGCCTTCGGCGCCCACGGCATGTGGGCCGTCGACCTGCTGCACGAGGGCGGCAAGGTGGGGGAGTTCGACATCGGCGCGGCCGCGCGGGGCGTCCAGGCCGCCATGCTCGCCGCCGACCCGGAGGCGACCTGGGTGATGCAGGCCTGGGCGGGCAATCCGCGCCGGGCGATCCTCGAGGCGATCGACCTCGGGCGGGTTCTCGTCCTCGACCTCACCGGCGAGGCGTTCGACCAGCTCGGCGACTTCGCCGGAGCGCCGCGGGTGCACGGCATCCTGCCCAACTACGGCGGTCGTAACGGCCTCTACGGCGACCTCCGCTCGATGGCCGCCCTGCCCGGCCGATGGAACGCCGCCGGACTCACCGACATGGCCGAGGGCGTGGGCAACAACCCGGTCGTCTGGGACCTCTTCGGCGACCTCACCTGGGCCGATCGCCCCGTCGACCTGGACGCCTGGATCCGTACGTGGACCACCGCGCGCTACGGCGCGGCCGACGAGAACGCGCTGAGCGCCTGGCGAACACTGCTCGACACCGCCTATCGTTCCTGGCGCCCCGAGACGACCGCCCGCCTCTCCGACGAGGCCACCCGGGCGCTGGCCGGAAGCCCGGTCGACGCCGGCGCGGTGGACCGGGACGCCGCCGTGGCCGCCGTCCTCGACACATCCGGCGACCTTGCCGCTTTCCAGGTCTACGCGAGCACCGACTCCGTGTTCGCCGCCGTGCCGAGCACGCATGCCACGGGGGCCAGCCCCGTCGGGCCGGGCACGCTCGGCTATCCCGAGGACGGCCTGGTGCCCGCGCTGCGCGCCATGCTGGCCACGCCGGCCACGCTCGACACCCCGGGATTCGTCCACGACCTGGTCGACATCGCCCGCCAGGTGGCCGGCGACGTCGCCCGGATCGCCCTGCGTGCCGTTGCCGCAGCCGTCGAGGCCGGCGACGTCGCGTCGTTCGACGTCCGGGCGGCCCGGTTCCTGGCGCTGCTCGACGGGCAGGAGGCGGTGCTCGCGACGAACCGGCATTTCCTGCTCGGCGCGTGGACCGCCGACGCGGCGGCGTGGGGCTCGTCGGCGGCCGAGTCCGCCTATCTCGTACGGGAGAGCAAGCGCCTGCTCACCTCGTGGGGATACGAGGACGCGACGGTGCTCGCGGGGTACGCCAACCGGGACTGGTCCGGCCTCGTGGGCGACTTCTACCGCTCGCGGTGGACGATATGGCTCGCCGAGCTCCGGCACCTGCTGCGGGGTGAGCCGACCACACCGGTCGACTGGTACCAGCACACCGAGACCTGGCTGCGGGCCGGCCGCGACTACGGCGCCGAACCGTACGGCGATCCGCGCGCGGCTGCCGCGGCACTGCTCGCGACGGTGGAAGCCGTACTCGCGGAGGGGGTCACGTTGTGACCCCTCAGATCATCGGCGGCGCGCCTACCGTGGAGGCATGGACAACCGGGCCGAGGTGCGCGACTTCCTCAGGACGCGCCGCGCGAAGATCACCCCCGAGCGGGCGGGCCTGCCGGCGTACGGGCCGCGCCGGGTGCCCGGGCTGCGCCGGGACGAGGTGGCCTGGCTCGCCGGCGTCTCGGTCGACTATTACGTGCGCCTGGAGAAGGGCAACCTGAGCACCGCCTCCGACAGCGTGCTGACCGCGATCGCCGGCGCCCTGCAGCTGGACGAGGCCGAACGCACCCACTTGTTCGCCCTCGCCCGCGCCTCCCGGGCGGGCCGGTCGAAGCACCGGCGCCCGCCGTCACCGGCGATCCGCCCCGCGGTGCAGCATTTCCTCGACACGGTCACCGGCTCCGCGGTGCTGGTGCGCAACGGGCGCTTCGACATCCTCGCCGCCAACGCGCTCGGGCGCGCTGTGTGGGCTCCCGCGCTCGACGCCGCCGCCGGTCGGCCCAACATGGCTCGCTTCGCCTTCCTCGACCCCGCGGCCCGCGACTTCTACCGCGACTGGGCCGAGGTCGGCCGCGATGTCGTGGCGCTGCTGCGCACCGAGGCCGGCCGGGACCCGTACGACAAGGATCTGACCGACCTGGTCGGTGAGCTCGCCACCCGCAGCGAGCCGTTCCGCACCTGGTGGGCGACCCACGACGTGGAGCTGCTCTTCAGCGGGGTCAAAGCCTTGCGCCATCCCGTCGCCGGCGAGATGACGCTGACGTTCACCGCGATGACGCTGCCTTCCGACCCCGGACTGACGATCAACACCTACACCGCCGAGCCGGGCTCGGCCTCGGAGGAGAAACTGCGGCTGCTGGCGAGCTGGTCGGCCACCAACGCCCCGCAGCACCGCACCGCAGGCACCGAACACCACTGACCGCCCCGTGCGACCCAGGAGAGACCCATGACCGATCAGCCCACCCGCACCCTCGCCGACGGCGTCGAGATCCCCTACCTCGGCTTCGGCACCTACTTGATCCCCGACGACGAGGCCGCCGACGCCGTCGCGGCCGCCATCGCCGCCGGCTACCGGCACATCGACACCGCCGAGGTGTACGCCAACGAGCGCGGCGTCGGCGAGGGCCTGCGCCGCGGGCTGGCCGCCGCCGGGCTGAGCCGCGACGACGTGTTCGTGACCACCAAGCTGTGGCCGCAGGGCCCGGGCGGCTTCAAGTCGGCGCGCGAGACGCTCGACGCGTTCGACGTGAGCCTCGACAAGCTGGGCCTCGACCACGTCGACCTCTACCTGATCCACGCCCCGTACGAGCCCGGGCAGCGCCTCGACCAGTGGCGTGCCCTGGTCGAATTGCACGAGAACAAGAGGGCGCGCACGATCGGCGTGTCGAACTTCAATGCCGCGCACATCGAGGAGCTCGCCGCGGCGGGCCTGCCGTTGCCGCACGCCAACCAGATCGAGCTGCACCCGTGGTCGCAGAAGCCCGGCATCGTCTCCTCCCTCGCCGCGAAGAACATCACGCCGATCGCGTACAGCAGCCTTGCGCCGCTGTCGACCTGGCGCACCGCCCCCGGGCACGGCAGCAGCAAGACCGACGCCCAGCGGGCCGAGGGCCGGCGCGAGGACTCCCCGTTCAAGACCATGGCCGCCAAGTACGGCGTCACCGAGGCCCAGCTGCTGCTGCGCTGGGGCGTGCAGAAGGGCTACCCCGTCCTGCCCAAGAGCACCAAGCCGGCCCGCATGCGCGAGAACGCCGATCTGTTCTCCTTCCGGATCGACGACACCGACATGGCAACCCTCGATACCATGGACCGCGGCGACGGCCTCGCCTGGGACTCCGATCCCACGCACGCGGGCTGAGGTCGCCGGGACCGTGCGCGGAAGTGCGCGGTCATGAACAGCCGGCGCCGCCGGTGCGTCGTGAGCGGACATGGACATTCACCCCGCCGTCCGGCTGGACGAGACACTGCTGACCGACACGGCGGCGACGTACCGGCGGATCGCTGCCGGCGGGCCGGTTCAGTACGCCGAGCTGCCCGGCGGTGAGCAAGGCTGGCTCGTCATGGGGTACGACCAGGCGCGGGCCCTGCTCGACGACCCGCGGCTGAGCAAGGACATCCGCACCGCGCGGACCGTCCTGAGGCTGAACGGGCCGGAGTGGCACTCGCCGATGGTCGAGCACATGCTCAACACCGACCGGCCGGAACACACCCGCCTGCGCCGGCTCGTGAGCAAGGGCTTCACCGCGCGTACGGTCGCCGCCCTGCGCCCGGCCATCGAGGCGCTCACCGACGGCCTGCTCGACGCGATGGGTGACGAGGGCCGGACGGATCTCGTCGAGTCCTTCGCGTTTCCGCTGCCGATCGCGGTGATCAGCGAAATGCTGGGCGTGCCGCACGAGGACCGCGAGCGCATCCGGGAGTGGACGGGTGCCCTGGTGACCAATGACCCGCCGGGGTCGGCCGGGCAGGCGTTCGCGGCCCTCGCCGGCTATCTGACCGGGCTCATCGAGCGCAAACGGGCCGAGCCCGCCCAGGACCTGGTGTCCGCCCTCGTCCTCGCCTCCGACGAGGGCGACCAGCTCACCGCGCAGGAAGTGCTGATCATGATCGGCATCCTGATCGTCGCCGGCCACGAGACCACGGTCTCCCTGATCAGCAGCGCCGTCCACAGCCTGGTGCGGCATCCGGACCAGCTCGGCCTGCTGCGGTCCGACCGGAGCCTGCTGCCCGGCGCGATCGAGGAGGTCCTGCGGTTCGACAGCCCCGTCCACATGGCGTCGCTGCGGTTCACGACCGAGCCGGTCACCGTCGCCGGCGTGACCATTCCGCGGCACGAGCTGGTGCGGATCGCGCTGCCGGCGGCCAATCGCGACGAGAGCCGGTTCCCCGAGCCCGACCGCTTCGACATCACCCGCGACACCCGCGGACACCTGGCCTTCGGCCACGGCATCCACTTCTGCCTGGGCGCGCCGCTGGCCCGGTTGGAGGCGGAGATCGCCGTCGGCAAGCTCCTCGACCGGTACGGGCGGCTGGAGCTCGACGTGCCGCAGGAGGACGTGACGTGGCGCCCGAGCGAGATCGTGCACTCCCTGCGGAGCCTGCCGATCGCGTACGGGCGGTGAACCCGCGCGGCTCGTCACTTCCGGGAGCGGAGCCGGTAGTGCGACGGGCGTACGCCGAACTCGCGCAGGAACGCCGTCGACAGGTGGGACGGGCTGGAGAAGCCGCACCGCCTCGCGACCGCGGTGACGGTGTGGCCGGCGTCGAGCAGCCGGGCGGCCTCGCGTACGCGTAAACGGGTGAGATGGCGCCCGGGCGTCTCACCCGTGGCCTGCTTGAAGACCCGCACGAAGTGGTACGGGCTCAGGTAGGCCGCCGCGGCGAGATCCGCGAGGGTCAGCGGATCGGCGAGGCGTTCGCGCATCAGGGCGACCGCCTTGCGTACCCGGGCGTCCTCGCGGCCCGGCGGCGTGTCCAGCCGGCGCCTGCCGTCCCGGGTGACGAGATGGACGGCCAGGAACTCGGCGGCGGTGTCACCGTACATGGGGTCGGCGCGCTGCTCGGCGGCGTCGGCGAAGGAGCGCAGCAGGGGCGCGAGCAAGGCGTCGCCGGGTCCGGCCGGCCGCCCCGGCCTGGTCTGGGCGCTGACGCGGTCGACGATGTCGGCCGGCAGGTGCACGTGCACGCTGCTCAGCGGGGCGGTCGCGGTGTAGCTCAAGACGGTGGGAACGCCCGGGACGGCCCGCCCCAGCAGGCCCGGGGCGATCGGGTCCTCGCGACGGTCGTCGCCGGAGTGCACGCGCATCGTGCCCGCGCCTCGCGTCACCACCCAGAAGTGGTGGTCACGCGAGGCGGGCAGGTCGATCACATCGTCGGCGGGCCGGTGGTCGAAGCGCTGCACCAGCAGGGACCGCCAGCCGGCGTCGTCCCAGCTCGACAGCCGCCGGACGACATGCGGCTCCATGTCGAAGCCGGCGTAACCCTCCTGGTCGAAACGTTCCGCACGATCCACCCGGCAACATTACGCAGCCCGGGCGAGTCCTTCCACCATCCGGCGCATCGTCCGGTGCATCAGCGGCCGCATGACCAGGTGCATCCCGAACGGCACGTCGTACGTCCCGTGCCAGCGGATCGACGTGCCGCCGCCCGTGGCCGGGCTGAGCCGGATCTCGGCCCGGTAGTCGCGCAGGTACGGGTTCTCGGCGCCCGCGTACGCGAAGAGCCGGCCCGGTTCCAGCCCCACGATCCGCTCGCTGGTGACAGTCCGGCCGGTACGGAACGCCCGCACGGCGCCCACCTCGTCGTGCCCGTCGCTCGAGATGTTCGTGGACTTCTCGGTCACGAGCTCGTCCACGGTGCCCCACCGCGGCCAGCTCCGCGCATCGACCAGCAGCGCCCAGATCCGTTCGGGCGCGGCCGGCGAGTGGGCGCCGGCATCGTAGAAACCCTTCATGATCACCACGCTAGCGGCGCGTCGCCGGTCCGGGCGTTCACGTGGTTGCTCCGGCCGTGCACGGTATTGCGCTCCGGCCGGGGCCGCACCGGCACCGCGGCGCTCAGCGGCGGTAGATCGACTTCAGCTGCTGGTAGCCCTGCAGCGCCTCGGGCCCGAACTCGCGGCCGATCCCGCTGGACTTCACGCCGCCGAACGGCGCCACCGGATCGACCTGGTAGTGGTTGAGCCCGATGGTGCCGGTGCGGACCCGGCGCGCCACGGCCAGGCCGCGTTCGTCGTCACTGGTCCAGACCGAGCCGCCCAGCCCGTACTCGGAGTCGTTGGCGATCCGCACGGCGTCCGCCTCGTCCTCGTACGCGGTCACCGTGAGCACCGGGCCGAAGATCTCTTCGCGGGCGATGACCTGCCGGTTGTCGACGTCGGCGAAGACGGTGGGCTCCACGTACCAGCCGTGCGCGAGGTGCTTCGGGCGCGCGCCGCCGGCGACCAGGCGCGCGCCCTCCTGCGTACCCTTCGCGATGTAGCCCTCCACCCGGTCGCGCTGGCGGGCGGTGGCGAGCGGGCCGACCTGCGTCCGCGGATCGAGCGGATCGCCGACCGTGAGGCCGTCGACGAGCGTGACGACGGCGTCCACGATCTCGTCGTAGCGGGACCGGGGCGCCAGGACCCGGGTGCTGGCAAAGCACGCCTGACCGTTGTTCATCATGGTGGCGACCAAGAACTGCTCGCCGATGGCCGCCACGTCGACGTCGTCCAGGACGATCGCGGCCGACTTGCCGCCGAGCTCGAGGGTGACGGGGCGCAGCACGCGGCCGCAGGTCGCGCCGATCTCCCGGCCGGCCGCGGTCGAGCCGGTGAACGCCACCTTGTCGACGCCCGGGTGCGCGACCAGAGAGGCGCCGGCCTCGCGACCGCCCGGGACGATGTTGAGCACGCCGGGCGGCAGGCCCGCCTCGATGACGGCCTCGGCCAGCAGGAAGGCGTCCAGTGCGGTCTCGGGGGAGGGCTTGAGAACCATGGTGCAGCCGGCTGCCAGCGCCGGGGCGAACTTCATCGACGACAGCGTCTGCGGCGCGTTCCACGGCACGATCGCGGCGACGACTCCCAGGGGTTCCCGGCGTACGTGGATCGAGCCTCCGGTCAGACCGGCCCGCACCTCCTCGGCGGCCTGCTCGCGGATCAGCCCGGCGTAGTAGCGCAGCAGCACGGCCGGGAAGCCGCCCTCCAGCGACTCCGACAGCGAGATCGGCATGCCGTTCTGGGCGCTGACCGTAGAACCGGCTGCCGGCGAGTTCCGCCATGACCCGGTCGAGGACGGGGGCGGCGGCCCGGAGCAGCCGGGTCGACCGGTCGACGTCGGCGATCGGCAGGGTGTCGAGGCGGGCGTCCGGGGCGAGGCCGCAGCTCTCGGTCCGCCGCCAGTACGCCGCTATCTCTGCGCGGAGCGTAATGGGACACCTCCGGTGAAGCACCAGGTCGTGGCACTGAGTGTAGCGCCCGCTACAGACGCGTGAAGTGCCGCGAAAAATACCCCGCGCGAGGTATGCCCGATACCGCACGAGCGTGACGTCGGTACTGATATTCGCCAATACCGTAGCCAGCGTTTCCGACGAGAGGGGGCGCTGTGACGACATCGGTTCTGGCGTTCGACACACGGGAAGAGCGACTGCGGGCGGCGTACGAGGCGAACGCCGCTCCACTGCTGCGGTACCTGAAACGACTGACCCACGGCCGGCCGGAGTCGGCCGAGGATCTGCTTCAGGAAACCATGCTGCGGGCGTGGCGCAACGTGGACGAGCTGCCGGAGAGCGACGAGTCGGTCCGGCGGTGGCTGTTCACGGTGGCCCGGAACCTGACCATCGACGCGGTCCGGGCCCGGACGGCGCGCCCGGTCGAGGTAGGCCAGGACGACCTCAACCGGTACTCGGTGGCCGACGGCGCCCTTGATCAGGTGCTGACCCGGTGGACCGTCGACGACGCGCTGCGGAAGCTCACGCCGGAGCACCGGGCGGTACTCGTCCACCTCTACTACGGCGACGAGACGGTGAGCGAGGTGGCCGCCGAGCTGAACGTGCCGAACGGCACGGTCCGGTCGCGCTCCTTCTACGCCCTGCGGATGGTTCGGGGGCTGCTCGAACGCGGCGACCGGGAGCGCTGAACGCGGCGGACCTGCCGCCGGAGGTGAGCGACGCGGAACTGACCGCGCCGTTCACCTCCGCCGGCTGGTCGGGGCGAGGTGCGCGCGCGCACGGACGACCGCCGTAGGTGCCGGGTGCTACTCGCCGGCCGGGGCCACCGCAACGGGCCGCAGCGGCGATCGGTTCAGCCGCGCGCGTGGCGGAAAGCGCCACGGATCTCGCTCGTCAGCACGTCCGGGTGTTCCCAGCCGGGGAAGTGGCCGCCTCGCTCCATCTCGTGCCAGGCGACGATGTTCCGATAACGGCGCTCGGCCCACGTGCGGGCGGTGCCGCTCGGCTCGCCCGGAAAGAGCGTGAAGGCGGACGGCACCTCGACCGGCTGGGCGTTCTGCTCCTCGGCCGTGAGCGGGCCGAAGCGGATTCCCTCCCAGTACCAGCGCGCGGCCGACGCGCCGGTCCGCGTGAACCAGTAGAGCGCGATGTTCTCCGCCTGCCGGTGCTGGGTGACACCGCGATCGGCGGCGAACTCGTCCATGTGCCAGCCGAGCCAGGCGGCGAGACCGGCCGGCGAGTCGAGCATGGAGTAGCCGAACGTCTGCGGCAGCGCGCCCTGGATCGTGACGTGCGGGATGCCGCCGCGGAAGAACTGCTCGCGCTTGGCCAGGATGCGCTTCTCTCCCGGGTCGTCGGTGGCGAAGTCCTCGGGCAGCGGGTTGGCCACCGGCATCGTGCTGTGCAGCCCGACGACACGCTCGGGTGCCAGGAGCGCCACCTCGGTGCTCACGTGCGAGCCCCAGTCGCCGCCGTGGACGCCGAAACGCTCGTAGCCGAGCTCGGTCATCAGGGTGAGCCACGCTTGCGCCGTACGGCCGTAGTGCCACCCCTTCTCGTCGGGACGCCCGCTGAATCCGTAGCCGGGCAGCGCCGGCACGACCACGTGGAAGGCGTCGGAAGCCGAGCCGCCGTGGGCGACCGGATCGGTGAGCGGGCCGATCATGTCCTCGAACTCCAGGACCGAGCCGGGCCAGCCGTGGGTGAGCAGCAGCGGCAGGGCGTCCGGTTCGGGCGAGCGCACGTGCCAGAAGGCGATGTCGAGCCCGTCGAGAGTGGCCCGGAAGTGGGGGATCGCGTTCCACCGCTGCTCCAGGGCCCGCCAGTCCTGCTCCCGCCAGACGTCCAGCAGGGACCGGAGCCGGTCCGGGTCGATGCCCTGCGCCGGGTCGGTCCCGGGCTCCGGCAGGCGGGTGCGGTCCAGGCGCGTACGCAGGTCGATCAGGTCGTCGTCGGCGATGTGGATCGGGAATGGATTGATCATGGGCCCGGACGGTAGTCCGGATCCGGGCCTGGATCGATGCATGAGGTTGCGGAGTGCAGCGCTCCCGTGGATCGCTCCTGAGCAGCGGCGGAGGGCGCGGCGACGACGAGCTTGCGCTTTTGCGGGCGACGATGAACGGCGGGCGGACATCGACCGGGCCGAGGCGCACGCCGGCCAGGACCAGGTGGTGAACCTGGAGTTCGCGTCCGGTCGCGCCGCCCGGCCTGCGGACCGGGCGGCGCGACGCTGGTGTCCGGAGCTAGACGAACGGCCAGCCCACCGGCTGACCGAGGGCCAACCGGCCCGGGATCGTCCACTGGGTGGTGGACAGGTTGGCGGCCTGGGCGGCGGCCATCCCGTCCCGATAAATGCGGCCCAGGCGGCTGGTCCGGTAGAGCGGGTCGGAGCTGCCGGCCTCGTACATACTGGTCAGGACCGTGCGCGCGGTCTCGGTCACGTGGACGATCGCGCCCCGGACGGCGGCCCGGTCGCGCTCGGTCGAGGCGGCGCCCGCCCGGTCCAGCTCGCCCTGCGTGGACAGCAGCAGGCCCCGCGCCGCCGCCACCTGGGACAGCGCCCGGCCGACGGCAATCGCCACGTGGTCCTTCTCGGCCAGCGGGATGCCGTCGAAACCCTTCTTCACCGCGGCCAGCGCGATCACCTCGTCGATCGCGGCCTCGGCCATGCCGATCAGGACGGCGGCGCAGCCCGGGAACAGCTGGTTGATCACGGACAGCCCCGCGGTGCGGTGGGGCGCGAACAGCGTCTGGGTCATGTGCGCCGGGACGAAGACGTCCTCGACGGTGACCGAGTTGCTGTCCGATGCCCGCATGCCCACGACGTCCCAGGTGTCCTGGACGGACACCTCGGATCGGGGCACGACGCTGAAGCGGAACGCCTCGAATCCGGGCCCGGCCGTCGGGTCGGCACCGGCCAGCATGTACCACTCGGCCACGTGGGCGCCGCTGACGATCTTCCACGTACCGCTCAGGCGGTAGCCGCCCTCGACGGGGGTGAGCAGGCCCGGCGTGCCGGAGTTGGCCATCAGCGGGACGGTGCCGCCGGCCCAGAGCCGCTGGGTGGCCTCGTCCGGCAGCCAGCCCGCGGCGAAGCCCAGGTTGAAGTTCCACAGCAACCAGGCCGTCGGGCCGTCGATGCGGGCCACCCGGGCGTAGAAGTCGAGCGCCCCGGCGATCGACGCTCCGAATCCGCCCAGCTCGGGCGGGGTGAGCACGCCGAACGCGCCACGCTCGCGCAGCTCGGCCACCAGCTCGTCGGCCGGGCGTCCCCGCTCCTCGGCCTCGTCGCGGTACTTCTCGATCGCCGGGCGCAGCAGCTCGGGCAGTTCCTCGATCGGCATGACCGATCCTTCCGTCGGGGGCCCGTGGTCCGGGCCCGTCCGGACGAGATGCGCCCGGTCCGCGGATACTGCGCCCGGAAAGCTATGACGCCGGTCTCACTTCGGTGGCGTACGCGACGCCCATCCGTGCCACGCGGCCCTCGCGCAGGCGGATCAGCCAGGCCGACCCCGCAGGACAGTGCTCGGGGTCCGAGCTGGGGTTGATGTAGTCGGTGTCCCACACGAGCACGTCCCCGCTCGCGGTGGCGTCCCGCAGCCGGATGCCCACACCCGCGCCGAACGTGTAGTCCATCATCGTGCGCAGCGCCGACCGGCCGCCGACCAGGCCGCCCAGCGCGACGATCGCCAGGTCGGGCCGGTACCAGTCGTCGATGACCCGGGCGTACGCGTCGCTCTGCATCGCCGTCAGGTGCTGCTGGGCCTGCCGGCGGTGGGCCTCGGCGTCCGCCTCGTGGTGAGAGCCGCCCGCGGTTTCCCGCAGTGTGCGCGCGAGGACCCGCCGGGCGTCGCGCAGCCGGCTGGCGACCGTGTCCTCGGGAATCCCGCAGAGGTCGGCGATCTGCCGGTACGACGTGTAGTCGGTGAAGTAGCGCAGCAACGTGACCTCGCGCAGCGGCAAGGACAGCCTTCCGACCGCGTGCCGGACCCAGTCCCGGGCGTACGACTGGTCGAGCACCTCGTCGGGCCGCGGAGCATCGGCGGGCGGCATCAGCGGCTCCGGCTCGGCCACGGGCACCGGGACGCGCCGGCGCAGCCGCATGCGGCAGTGGTTGCGGACGATCTGGCGCAGCCACGGCCCGGCCGCGTGGGGATCGCGCAGCTCGGGCAGCCGCCGCAGCGCCGTGAGCAGGGTGTCCTGCACGGCGTCCTCGGCTTCGTCGGTGTAGCCGAGCAGGGCGATCGCGGTCGCGCGCAGCCCGGCCCGATGCCGCTCGGTCAGCAGGGCGAACGCCGCCATGTCGCCCGTGCGTGCCGCCCTGACCAACTCTCCGTCCGGCTTGACCATCAATCCATTAAACGCGGCGAGCCGGGCCGGGGCGGCCTCGGGTGAGATTCGGAACTGCCGATGAACGCGGCCGGAGCGGGTTCCGTCGTGGGGCTGGGGCGGCGGTCATGCGGCCGGAGGCGCACCGCCCACGCTGAGCCCGAGGAACGCGCCGCCGGTGGCGTCGATCACCTGGCCGGTCACCCAGCGCGCGGCAGGCGAGGCCAGGAAGGCGACCACGTCGGCGACGTCCGCCGGCTCGCCGACGCGGCGCAGGGCGGACATCCCGGCGACGATGTCGCGGATCGCCGGCTGGGCCGCGAACCAGGCGACGTTGGCCTCCGTCGCGGTCACCCCGGGAAGCACCGCGTTCACAGTGATGCCCCGGCTGCCCAGTTCCTGGGCCAATGTGGTGCTGAAAATGTTGATGGCACCCTTGGTCATGGCGTAGGCGAGGACGTCGGGCGTGGCGATCCGGCTGGACAGGGAAGAGATGTTGACGATCCGCCCGCCGTCGCGCAGTCGGTCCAGGCCGCGCTGCACCACGAAGAACGGTGCCTTGACGTTGATCGCGAACAGCTCGTCGAAGTCGTCCGGGCGGGCGTCGCTCAGATTCGGTGTGGCGCCGCCGATTCCCGCGTTGTTCACCAGCACGTCGACGCCGGGCCGGGCGCCGCGCTCGGCCAGCGCGGTGTCCATGGCCGCCCACAGCCGCTCGGCGTCACCGGCGACGCCGAGCCGGGCGCCGACGGCGAAGGCGGCGCCCCCCGCCTCGGTGATGCGCGCGACGACGTCCTGCGCGGCCGGCTCGTTCGTGCCGTAGTGCACTGCCACCAGCGAGCCCTCGGCGGCGAGCTTCCGGGCGATGGCGCGGCCCAGACCCCGGCTGGCACCGGTGACGAGGCTGGTGGTTCCGTCAAGTGTTCCCATGGCACCAACCTGGTCCGGTCACCGGCGACGCCGCAACGATCTGCGACACGGCGACGTGACGTTGTCGCAATCACTTGCGGGGCGGCCGCGGACCGGGATAAGCCTGAGCCCATGCGCCCGGACGTGGAGGAGAAGCAGAACAGGATCCTGGCCGCGGCGCGGCATGCCTTCGCCGAGGCGGGCGAGGACGTGCCGACGACCCGCATCGCCCGCCGCGCCGGTGTGTCGGTCGCGACCGTCTACCGGCGCTTTCCCACCCGCCACGAGCTGGTCGCCGCCGCCTTCACCGACCAGTGGGACGAGTGCGCGGCCAGGCAGGACGCCGCGTTGCACGACTCGGATCCGGCGCGGGCTCTGCGCACCCTCGTCCGCGCGCATTGCGCGCACGAGCTGCGTGACCGGGGTTTCACGCGGCACTTCGCCGATGCGGTGGCCGCGGGGCGGGGGCTCGAGCCGCAGCGGCGGGAGACCGAGCGGGTTCTCTCCGTGCTGCTCGAGAGGGCCCGGGCGCAGGGCGCCGTCCGCGCCGACCTCGGGGTCGCCGACTTCCGGTTGCTGGTGGCCGCTCATCGTGGCGTGATCGCGGCCGCCGGACCGGCCGCGGCCGCCGCCTCCCGCCGCTATCTCACCCTGATGCTGCGCTCGTTCCAGCCGTGATCCGCCGCGGGTGAGCCCCGCGCTCACGCCCGGTCGAGCAGGGCCTCGACGATGCTCATCAGCCGCTCGCCGACCCGGTCGATGCTGCCGTTCTGGTGGCTGACCTGCGCGCCTTCCAGCAGGAAGGTGATCTCGGCGGTGGTGCGCTCCGGGTCGGGGAGGCCGGCCGCGGCGCACATGCCGTGCAGCCGGACGGCCTGCCGGGCCTGGCGGCCAACGTCGCGGGCACACCGGCCATGTCCGTGCCGTCCGGCGCCGATGCCGCGACCGGCCTGCCGATCGGGCTGCAGTACGCCGCCGGCTACGGCCGCGAGGACGTCCTGTTCCGCCTGGCCGCCCAGCTCGAGCAGGCGGCGCCGTGGTCGGGCCGGACGCCGGGGATCTGGGCCGCCTGAGCGTGGCGACGGTCCCGCCGGCGGCTTCCGGCCGCGACGGGACCGCCCTCGTGCGTCAGGACGACATCAGCAGGTGGCCTGGACGTCGATCGGAATGTCGACGCTCTGCGTGACGGCGCCGTCGGTGGCCCGCATCTGCGCCACATAGTGGCCGAGCTGGGCGTTGTGCACCGTGTAGAGCGGCAGGTAGGGCTGCACGATGTGGCCGTCGCCCGAGCCGGGCGGGATCACGGCCTTGCTGTACTCGGTGACGCCGGCGGGCAGGCCGGTGTAGTCGACGGTGATCTGCTTCGACCAGGTGCCGTCGAGGACGACGAAGAAGTACAGCACGCGCGGGTCGTCGGGCAGGACGCAGTTGTCCAGCTGGGTGTCGACGAGGGTCCAGGTGCTGGGCGCGGCCTCCGGGGCGGGGGCGGCCTTCGGAGCGGGCGCGGCCGAAGCCGGTACGCCGCCGGCGAGGGCGAGCGTCGTGGTGATCGCCGCGGCAGCGGCGAGCCGTGCGGCGGTGCGGGAGATCGTGGGCATCAGTTCCACCTCTCGGGTCACGGTGCTCGAGCACGAGGCCGAGCAATCCGATCGAGTCGAATCAATCCGCACGACGGCCCTGAGGGGATCTCCGTTCACCGCGATCGCCGGGGCCTTCGCCGTCGCCTCCGGGGTGCTCAGCCTGGCCGGCGCCGCCACGGTGGCGGTGGCGGTCACCGGCTCGCTGGTCACCGCGGCCAAGATTGCCGAGCAGCCCCGCACCGGCACCATCGCCGAGCTGCTGCTCCAAGTGAACAGTCCCACCGGCCCGCGCCTGATGAGGAACGCTTCTCAGACGCGGGCCGCGTTGGCCGCGATCGCGTCCGCGATCCGGGTCCACGCCGGTTCCGGCAGATCGTGGCCCATGCCCGGGATCACGAGCAGGTCCGCCCCCGGGATCGCCTCGGCGGTGGCCCGGCCGCCGCTGACATTGGTCAGCGGGTCGTGCTCGCCGTGGATGACGACCGTCGGGGCCTGCACGGTGCGCAGGTCCTCGGTGCGGTCGGCCGTGGTGTTGTTCGCGGCGATCTGGCGCAGTGTTCCGGCCGGGTGGTAGGCGCGGTCGTACTTCGCGGCGGCCCGCCGGGTCAGCTCCTCGTCGCTCGTCCGGAGCTCGCCGCCGGGTGAGCCGATGAGGCGGTGCAGGGCGGCCTCGGCGGCGACGGCCGTCGCGCGGTCGGCGCCGGGCAGGGGCAGCATCACGGCCGGGTCGTCGAGGGCGGTCCCGCCGACGGATCGGTTGCTCGTGCTGGAGCTGATCGAGGCCAGGCTGGCGACCAGCTCGGGGTGGCCGATCGCGAGCAGTTGGGCGATGCCGCCGCCCATCGACAATCCGGCCAGATGAACCCGGGTGATGCCCAGGGCCTCGAGCAGGCCGAGGGTGTCGGCCGCCAGATCGGACAGTTCATACCGTACGGTGGAGAGGTCGCCGGCGAGCAGGCCGGGCAGGTCCACCTCGCCGAGATCGTCGAGCCAGGTCGACAGCCCGACGTCCCGGTTGTCGAAGCGGATCACGTGAAAGCCCCGGGCGGCGAGCAGCTCGCAGAAGCCGTCGGGCCAGCCGAGGAGCTGCTCGCCCACCCCCATGATCAGCAGCATCGGCGGGTCGCCGGGGTCGCCGAAGGTCTCGTAGCAGAGCTGGATGCCGTTGGACAGTGCGAAGGGCACGCCGTCTCCTCCCCTGGGAAGTCATGGGTCCTACCTCTGGGGCCGACGAATCGCGGCGGTGGTCCGTTCACCCGGCGATCGGATGCGGCGGCCTACGCCTGCTCGCCGGGGCCCGGCTGAGCGGGCAGGCGCGGCAGCATCACGGTCCCGGAATCCAGCAGCGCCACGACCCGTTCCGCGTACACGGCCAGGGATTCCGGGCTGACCGTGGAGCGGGCCTGGTCGAGAGCCATCTGCGTGATCATCTGGGTGGTGTGCGCGGCCACCTGGATCTCCAGCGCGTCCGGCGACGCGGCGAGGCGGTCGGCGATGGCCTGCTCGAGCAGGGCCTCGTGGCGGGCCCAGACGTCCCACACGCGGGCGCGCACCGCGGGATTGCGGTCGATCTGGAGGCGTACGCGGGCAATGTCTTCGATGTTGTGGTCGAGTGCGGCCAGGTGGTCCGCCAGCGCGTGGCCCAGCGCCACGTCGATGGGCTCGCCGGCCGGTCGGTCGGCGAGGAGGTCGGCCACCGTGCGTGCCTCGAGGAACGGGTGGTCGAGCAGCGTGCTGTCCTTGGTCGGGAAGTAGCGGTAGAGCGTGGACGTGCCGACGTCGGCCGCCGCGGCTATCTGCTCCATGGTCGTGTCGTCGTAGCCCTGGTCCTCGAACAGGCGCAGGGCCACCTCGGCGATCGCTGACCTCGTCCGACGGGCGTTTTGTTCGCGAAGTCCCACTCCCCGAGCATACCGGGATACGGGAGCGACTTTTCTTCTGGTAGTTACTACCAACTTGGGTTACGGTCCCGTTAACGCACAACCCAAGGAAGTGCCACATGACCGTCTCCCCCCGTACCTCTCTCGGTCGTCTCGTCCCCGCCCTGCTCGTCTCGCAGGTCGGGTTTTACGTCGCCCTGCTCACCCCGGTGCAGCTGCTGCTCACCCTTCGTCTCTCCGACCTCGCCGGCGACGACGCCACCAGCGCCTTCGGCATCGTGACCGGAGCCGGCGCGCTCGTCGCCCTCGTCTTCAACCCGATCGCCGGGCGCATCAGCGACCGCACGCTCTGGCGGTTCGGCCGCCGCCGCACCTGGATCCTCACCGGCTCGCTCGCCGGCGCCGCCGCCCTGGTCGCGCTGGGCGCGGCGACCAGCGTCTGGCAGGTCGTCCTGCTCTGGGCCTTCGTGCAGGCCCTCTTCAACTTCCAGTACGCGGCCACCAACGCGCTGGTCGCCGACCAGGTGCCGGCCGAGCGCCGCGGCGGCGTGTCCGGGCTGGTCGGACTGACGATCGCGGTCGGTCCGCTGGCCGGGCTCGCGCTGGCCAACGGTTTCGAGGCCGGGTCCGCCCGGCAGTGGCAGGCGGTGGCCGCGGTGGCCGCGATCGCCGGTGTCCTCGCCGTCGTCCTGCTGCGTGACACCCGGGGCGTGCGCGGCCGCGGCGGCGAGAACTTCCTGCGCACGTTCTGGATCAACCCGCGCCACCACCCCGCGTTCGGCTGGGCCTGGCTGGTTCGCTTCCTCATCACCTGCGCGTACGCGAGCAGCTCGTACAACGCGTTCTATCTGCTGCAGCGCTTCGACGTCGCCGAGGACGAGGTCGGCGGCATGGTGCTGCAGTTGTCGCTCATCTCGGTCGTCCTGCTGGCCGTCACGAGCGTGAGTGCCGGTTACCTGTCCGACGCCGTACGCCGGCAGAAGCCGTTCATCGTGTTCGCCGGTGTCGTCGCCGCCGTCGCCCTGGTGCTGATGGCGTTCGCGCCGTCGCTCGCCTTCGTCTACGTCGCCACCGGCCTGCTCGGCATCGGCACCGGCGCGTTCTTCGCGATCGACCTCGCGATGTGCGTCCGCGTGCTGCCCAGCACCGACGACGCCGGCAAGGACCTGGCCATCATCAACATCGCCAACTCGCTGCCGCAGTCGGTCGTGCCGTTCGTCGCGCCGCTGCTGCTCGCGATCGGCGGCTACACCGCACTGTTCGGCTTCCTGGCCCTGCTCGGGGTGCTCGGCGCCGTGTCGGTGCGGCGCGTGCCCGAGATCGGCCAGGAGCACGACGAGTCCGGCCGCACCGCCCCCATCACCCGCCACGACCTCGTCTCCCGGACGGCGTCCGACGAAAGGACCCTGGCATGACCTTCCTGCACGACTTCGAGCTGGCCGAGGCGCCGACCGGTAGCGATCCGGCCGCGCTGGAGGGCGCCCGGTGGATCCCGGCCGTGGTGCCGGGCGGGGTGCACGAGTCGCTGCTCGCCGCGGGCCGCATCGAGAACCCGTACTACGACCGCAACGAGGACTCCGTCCGCTGGATCGAGGAGCGGGACTGGTGGTTCCGCACCACTTTTCCCCGGCCTGATGCCGGCCCCGGCGCGCGGACCCGGCTCGTCTTCCACGGCCTCGACACCGTGGCCGACGTGTGGCTCAACGGCGAGCACCTCGGGCACCACGAGAACATGTTCCGCCCGTTTGAGGCCGACGTCGCCCTGGCCGACCGCAACGAGCTGCTCGTCCGCTTCCGGCCGCCGCTGGAGGGGCTGACCCCGCCCGAGTCCGCCATCGCCATGGGGGAGCGTCTGGGCCCGATGTTCGGCGACGCGGGCGAGGGGGGCTTGTCCGATGCGCTGCCGCTGGCCACGTTGCGGCGCAAGGCGACCTTCTCGTGGGGCTGGGACTTCGGGCCACGCGTACCGTCGGTGGGCATCTGGCGTCCGGTCGAGTTGCGCGTGCTGGCGGCCGCGTCGATCACCGGGCACCACATCCGTACGGATGCCATCGAAGGCACGTCGGCTTCGGTGTCCGTCACCGTCGAGGCCGACGCGCCGGCCAACGCCCGGGTGACGCTGACGGCACCGAGCGGCGCCGGACACACGATTGATCTGCCCGGCCTGGCGACCGCCACCGTGACCATCGACGACGCCGAGCTGTGGTGGACGCACGACCTGGGCACCCCGGCGCTCTACGACGTGGTGATCGAGCTGATCGGCGCCGGTGGCGAGGTGCTCGACACCCGTACCGACCGCGTCGGCCTGCGGACGATCGCGCTCGACCGCTCGCCCGACCCCGAGGGGGGCCGCCTCTTCCGGTTCCTGCTCAACGGCGTGCCCATCTTCGCCCGCGGTGCCGCCTGGCTGCCGGCCGACATGCTGGTCGGCTCGGTGAGCGAGGCGCGCTACCGCGACCTGATCGGGCTCGCCCGCGACGCCAACATGACCATGCTCCGCATCTGGGGCGGCGGCATCTACGAACAGGACGCGTTCTACGCCCTCACCGACGAGCTCGGCGTGCTCGTCTGGCAGGACTTCATGTTCGCGTGCATCGACTATCCGAGCGACGACCCGGTGCTGCGGCGCGAGGTCACGCTCGAGGCCGAGTACCAGGTCCGCCGGCTGCGCAACCGGGCCAGCATCGCGGTGTGGAGCGGCAACAACGAGGTCCAGCTGATCCACGGCTTCGCCTACCAGGGCTACGAGCCGGGCAACTGGGGCTACGACTTCTTCCACCGGATCCTGCCCGACACCGTGGCGCGCCTCGACGGCACGGTGCCCTACTGGCCGGGCAGCCCGTGGGGGGAGGACGAGTCCGAGGGCTGGATGGCGGTGAACGGCGTCCGCGACGGCGACCGGCACGCGTGGGAGGTGTGGCACGGATTCGACTTCGGTGCCGGCGGCGGCCCGTACGACGACCCGGGTCAGGCTCGTCACCACCGGCGCTACGCCAACGACCTGGGCAAGTTCATCAGCGAGTTCGGCATCCACGCCTCCCCGGCACTGGAGACGCTGCAGCGGTGGATCCCGGCCGGGCAGCTGTCCATCCACAGCGAGTCGTTCGACGCGCACAACAAGGACCACCCGAAGAACAAGGGCGACGCGGTGCTCGAGATCGTCACCGGACTGCCCGCGACCATGCCCCAGTACGTCGACTTCACCATGGCCGCGCAGGCGGAGGGGCTCAAGTTCGGCGTCGAGCACTACCGCCGGCGCCAGCCGCACTGCAGCGGCACGCTGGTGTGGCAGTTCAACGACGTCTGGCCGGGCTTCAGCTGGTCGGTGGTCGACCACGAGGCGGTGCCCAAGTCCAGCTGGTACGCGTTGCGCCGGGCCTTCGCGCCGGTCGTGGCGACCTTCGCCCAGGGCGCGGCCGGGCTGGAGCTGTGGGTCAGCAACAGCATCCCTTCCCCCGTACGGACCACCGCGCTGGTCGACCTGACCGACGCCGCCGGCGTGGTCACCGAGTCGCGTGAGGTGGCCGTCGAGCTGGCGGGCGGCGAGTCCAGGCGCGTCTGGGCACGGTCGGAGTTCCTGCGTACGGGCGAGTGGGCCTGGGTGCGCAGCGGCGACGGCGTGTTCGGGGCCAACCGGCTGTTCGGTGGCGAGGTGCGCGACCTGCGACTGAGCGGCGAGCCCCCCAAGTGGACGGTGTCGCGCACCGGTGACACCACGGCCACGGTCACCGTGCACGCGGCCGCGCTCACCTATCAGGCGCGGGTGTCGGCCGGGGTGCCCGGGGTGCGTTACAGCGACAACTACCTCGACCTGCGCCCGGGCGACGAGGTGGTGGTCGCGCTGGAGGGGCTGCCGGAGGGCTTCGACCCGGCCGCGATCGTCGTGGAGGCGTACGCGGGCCGCTGAAAGGCGCCTGTCGCCTCGTCACCAGCCTCGTACGCGTGGCCAAGTGGCGCGGATGGTCGGCGATCCGGGTTCGATCACGTGATAGCGGTCGTGCTGAGCGGCGGTGGCACAAGCGTGATTCGGCAGGATCCGGACCCGGGCGCCGACCGGGAGGTCCGGCAACGCGGCCGTGCTGCCGGGGCGGATGGACAGGATGCCGTGTTCCTGGCTCGCATCGGTCATCAGCAGGTCCGGGTACAACGTTCCGCCGAGGTCGGTGACCAGCCCGTAGCCCTGGTCCACCCGCTGCCGGGAGGTGCCACGGTCGCGGGAGGTGGACATCCATCCGCCATCGGTGAGGATCCAGCCCTTGTCGTGACGGTGGCCGATCACCGTGACCACCACACTCATCGCGAGGTCCTCGATCCGGCACACACCGATGCCGGCCATCACGAGGTCGAAGAAGACGAAGTTGCCGGCCCGTACCTCGGTCACGCCGGTGAGGTCGGTGGCGAAGTGCGCGGTGGGGGTCGATCCGACGCTGACCACCGGAGCCTCGTGTCCGGCCGCGCGTAGCGTCTCGGCGGCCCGGACCGCGCTGTGCCGCTCGTTGTCCGCCGCGGCCCGGAGTTCGTCGTCGCCGTCGGCGAAGTACGACTCACCGGCGTGGGTCAGCACGCCCCGCAGGTCGGCTCCGGTGTCCTCCAGCGTCCGGGCGATGGTGAGAAGCGCGGGGTCGCCGGGCCGGAGGCCGCCGCGGTGACCGTCGCAGTCGATCTCGATGAGCGCCGGGATGCCGGCGGTCAGGGACGCTGCCTGTTCGGCACTGTCGAGCAGCACGATGAGGTCGACCCCCCGCTCACGCAGGGCTGTCACCCGAGCGACCTTGTGGGGGGCGATGCCGACGGCGTACAGGATGTCCCGGTAGCCGGCGGCGGCGAATGCCTCGGCCTCGGCCAGGGTGGACACCGTGATCGGCCCGGGTGTCCCGTCGTCGAGCAGGGCGGCGACGTCGATGGACTTGGCGGTCTTGACATGCGGACGCAGCGCGGTGCCGAGCCGGTCCAGGCGGGACCGGAGGCGGTGCACGTTGGTCAGCACGGTGTGCCGGTCGACGGCGAGAAAGGGGGTTTCCACGTCGTGGAGGTTCATGGGGGAATCTCTTCCTCGGATCGGACGGGTCAGGCCCGGCGGCTTTCGGCCAGGTCGGCGTAGACCGCGGAGCGGGAGACACCGACGCGATCGGCGACCTGTTGGACGGCGTTACGGACCTGGAACACACCGCGTCGGTCGAGCGTGCGTAGCAGGCTGATGCGTTCACCGCGGGTCAGGCTGCCGACCGGCTTGCCGCTGGCCAGCTCCTCAGCCCGGACCGCGGCCTCGACGATGTCGTCGAAATCGTTGGAGAAGGTGGTCGTCGGCAGGGCGGCCGGGGTGGTCCCGGCCAGGGCGGTCAGCAGATCGCCGGCTTGCCGAAGGACGGTGACGTCGAGATTGACGCACAACGCGCCGAACAGGCGGCCGTCGCCGTCGTGCAAAGGCATCGTCGACGACTTGACGACCCGGCCGTCGGGGGTGCGCGTCACGTAGTTGATGTCATTGCCGGCGGCGTCGCCCCGGGCCAGCATCGCCAGCCCGATCTCGCTCATCGCGCCGCCGGCTTCGCGTCCGGTCACCGCGCCCGCCACGGCGACCACGGATTGCTCGCCCCGGCGGTAGTCGTGCAGCACGACCTCGCACGAGGGACCGAACGTCTCCGCAAGCCCGGCAATGACCGGCCGCAACGCCGACAGGATCGCCTCGGCTTCCCGTTCACTCACCCTGGACACCTTTCGCTGTTCCTTCGCGAGGCATCCTAGACTAACCGTCCAGACGCTGGACGGTTAGTCTAGAGGCCGGGTCGTCAGTCCCGGCGTGGGATCCGCTGCGACAGAGTGTGCGCGGCGTCGAGCAGCAGCGCGCCGAGCTGAGCCGTGCGGGCGCCGTGGAAGCGGGACTCCACCCCGGTCAGGCTCAGCGCCCAGGCCGGGGAGCCGGAGCGGTCGAAGACGACGGCGCCGATGCCCCAGCTGCCGGGGACGAGCAGTCCGGGGTTGACCGCGTAACCCCGGCGGCGGGTGGCGGTCACGCGGCGCATGAGCGAGGCCGTGTCGTGCGAGTCGCCGTACGCCGTCGCGAGATCGCCGCCGCGGCGCCGGGCGTACTCCCGGGCGTCGGCGGCGGGCAGGTAGGCCAGGATCGCCAGGCCCGCGGACGCGACGCCGAGCGGGAACCGGATGCCCTCGTGCAACACGTGTGAGCGCAACGGGAAGCTGCCCTCCGCACCGGCGAGGCAGACGGTCTCGTCGCCCCGGCGCGCCGAGAAGAAGGCGCTCTCCCCGCTCTGCTCGGCGAGCGTCCGCAGGATGTCGCGCGCGATCGAGGTCACGTCGTAGCGCTCCGCGGCCACCGACCCCAGCAGGAACATCTCGGGTCCCAGGTGCCAGCGCCCGCGGACGGCGTCGCGGTCGACGAATCCCTCCTCCGCCAGCGCGGCGAGCACCCGTTGCGTTGTCGAGCGGGGGAGACCGGTCGCGGCGGCGACCTCCGCGGTCGTGACACCCGCGGCGGCGCCCGAGCCGACCCGGCGCAGCACGGCGCCGATCCGGGAGACCAGTTGCGAACCCTGCATGCCCACATTATGAGCACCCGGCGACCATCCGAGTCATTCTGCGGTCGTTCCTAGGGGCTCCGGCCCGGCCGCGGTTAGCGTGCCGGCCATGAGCAAACTCGTGGAGGGCGCCGCGGAGGCCGTCGCTGCGGTAGCGCGGGACGGCATGACGGTGGCGGTCGGCGGGTTCGGACTGTCCGGCAACCCCACCTCTTTGATCACGGCGTTGCGCGACACCGGCGTACGCGACCTCACCGTCGTCAGCAACAACATGGGCGTCGACGGTCAGGGCCTCGGCCTGCTGCTGGAGAACAAGCAGGTGCGCAAGGTGCTCGCCTCCTACGTCGGGGAGAACAAACTCTTCGCGCAGCAGTACCTCGACGGCACCCTCGACGTCGAGTTCGTGCCCCAGGGCACGCTCGCCGAACGATTGCGTGCCGGGGGCGCCGGCATCCCCGCCTTCTACACGCCCACCGGCGCCGGCACGCCGATCGGCGAGGGCAAGCCGGAGCAGACCTTCGACGGGGTCCGCACGATCCTCGAACGCGGCATCGTGACCGACCTGGCGCTGGTCCGCGCGCACCGCGCCGATCTGGAGGGCAATCTGCGGTTCCGGCTGACCGCCCGCAACTTCAACCCCCTCGTGGCCACAGCGGGACGGTGCACGATCGCCGAGGCGGAAGAGCTGGGTGAGCTGCACCCCGACGACGTCCACACCCCGGGCATCTACGTGCAGCACCTCATCCGGACCGAGCACCCCGGCCAGGCGATCGAGAACAGGACGGTGCGGCCCCGTGTGGACGCGTGACGACATGGCCCGCATCGCCACGGCCGAACTGCGCGACGGCCAGTACGTGAACCTCGGCATCGGCATTCCGACGCTGGTCGCCAACCACCTGCCGCCCGGCGTGCACGTGACGCTGCAGAGCGAGAACGGCATCCTGGGCATGGGACCGTTCCCGCTCGACGGCGACGAGGACGCCGACCTGATCAACGCGGGCAAGCAGACCGTCACCCTGCTGCCCGGCGCCGCGATCTTCGACTCGGCCACCTCGTTCGGCATGATCCGCGGCGGGCACGTGCAGACCGCCGTGCTCGGCGCACTGCAGGTCGCGGCGAACGGCGACCTGGCCAACTGGACCATCCCCGGCAAGCTCGTCAAGGGCATGGGCGGCGCCATGGACCTGGTCGCCGGCACCCCGCGCGTCGTCGTGGTCACCGAGCACGTCGCCAAGGACGGCACGCCGAAGATCGTCGACCGGTGCACCCTGCCGCTGACCGGCGCCGGCGTCGTCGACCGGATCATCACCGACCGCGCCGTCTTCGACGTCACCGGCGACGGGCTGTTGCTGCGGCGCCTCGCCCCCGGCCAGGGGATCGAGGAGCTGCGCGAGCTCACCGGCACCGAATTCCACGCGTGAGCGCCGTCATCGCGGGATACGCCCGCACCCCCTTCGCCCGCTACACCGGCGCCCTCGCCACGGTTCCCGCCACTGAGCTGGGGGCCCACGCCGTCCGGGCGGCGCTGGCCCGCGCGGGTGTCGCCGCCGAGGCCCGCGATCAGTGCGGCGCTGCACCGCCTCGGCGTCGCGCCGTCCGCCCTCGGCCGGGTCGAGATCAACGAAGCGTTCGCGTCCGTGGCCCTCGCGCTCCTCGAGGCCGTGCGATGACGGCCGGCGGTCTTGTCCATACCGTGCCCGCTTGTATAGTGGGCGTTCCATACACGCACGTCGGAGCAGGTGAGACTTCTCATGAACGACGATGAGCTGACCGGACTGCGGGCCCTCGTGACCGGCGCCGCCGGTGGCATCGGCGCGGCGGTCGCGGGGCGGCTGGCGTCGCTCGGGGCGCACGTCATCGTGTGTGACGTCGATGCGGCCGGCGCCACCGAGGTGGCCGGCCGCATCGGGGGCGAGGCACTGCCGCTCGACCTGAGCCGGACCGCCGAGCTGGCCGGCCTCGCGATCGAGGCCGACATCCTGGTCAACAACGCCGGCGTGCAGCACGTCTCGCCGGTCGAGGAGTTCGACCCCGAGCGGTTCTCGTTCATGCTCCGGCTGATGCTCGAGGCGCCGTTCCTGCTCAGCCGCGCGGTCCTGCCCGCCATGTACGCCAAGGGCTGGGGCCGGATCGTGCACATCTCCAGCGTGCACGGCATCCGGGCGAGCGCCTACAAGTCCGCGTACGTCAGCGCCAAGCACGGCCTCGAGGGACTGTCCAAGGTGCTCGCGGTGGAGGGGGCGGGCCGGGGTGTGACCAGCAACTGCGTCTGCCCGGGATACGTGCGTACGCCGCTGGTCGAGAAGCAGATCGAGGACCAGTCCCGGGTGCACGGGCTCCCGCCCGGCCAGGTGGTCTCCGACGTGCTGCTGACCCGGCCGGCGATCAAGCGGCTGATCGACCCGGAGGAGGTCGCGGGTGCCGTCGCGTACCTCTGCTCGCCGCAGGCCTCCTATGTCACCGGCACCAGGCTGGTGCTCGACGGCGGCTGGAGCGCCACCTGAGCACCGCCGCTCCGGTCAGCGTTCGATCGCCCGCATCTGGGCGTCGGTGTGGTGGCCGCCCGCGGCCGGGGCCATCGCGTCCAACGCCTCGAGCTGCTGCGGCGTGAGGGTGATGCCGTCGGCGGCCGTGTTCTCCTCGACCCGGGCCGCGCGCTTGGTGCCGGGGATCGGCACGATGTCGTCACCCTTGCTCAGCAGCCAGGCGAGGGCGACCTGGGCCGGCGTGGCTCCGCTCTGCCCGGCGATCGCCTGCACCTGATCGGCGAGGCGCAGATTGCGCTGGAAATTCTCGCCGGTGAACCGGGGATGCCCCTTGCGGAAGTCGCCGTCGTCGAGCCGCTCCACGTCGGCCGGGGTGCGCAGGGCACCGGTCAGGAAGCCGCGCCCGAGCGGGGAGTAGGCGACCAGGCCGATCCCGAGCTCGCGCAGCAAGGGAAGGATCTCCTCCTGGTCGCGGGTCCACAGCGAGTACTCCGACTGCAGCGCGGTGACCGGGTGCACGGCGTGGGCGCGGCGGATCGTGCCGGTCCAGGCCTCGGACAGGCCGATGTGCCTGATCTTGCCCTGGCGCACGAGGTCGGCCAGGGCACCCATGGTGTCCTCGATCGGCGTCGTGCGGTCGACCCGATGCTGGTAGTACAGGTCGATCCGGTCGGTGCCGAGCCGCTTGAGCGAGCCCTCGACGGCGATGCGGATGCTGTCCGGCTGTCCGGCGCCGCCACCGGTGTGCGGGATGAGCCCGAACTTGGTGGCCAGCACCACCTCGTCGCGGCGGCCGCGCAGCGCCTTGCCGACCAGCTCCTCGTTGACGTACGGGCCGTAGACCTCGGCCGTGTCGATGAGGGTGACGCCCAGGTCGAGCGCCCGGTGAATGGTGCGGATCGACTCGGCGTCGTCGCTGCGGGCGCCGGTGTAGCCGTGGGACATGCCCATGGCGCCGAGGCCGATGCGGGCGACTTCCAACCCGCCCAGGTTCGCTGTACGCATGCTCACCATGCTGGCACGCCGGGCGTCCGCCAGAGGGGCCCTGGTATTGCCCCCCTCCCCAGGGCACGACGGTAATCGCCCTCGGGCGAACCGAGGAAACACCCCCTAGTCCTGCTCCCGGGCTGCGCTGCCGCACCTGCGCGCGACGGCTGGCAGCATTGTGAACGTCACGGCGAGTCGCTCTGACGCATGAGTTTCGTCATGCCCTCCCGATCCGCTTCGGTCCATGGGGAAGGCAACCGGGTCACCGGATCGAGGTGTACGAGTGTGCGCCGAGCCTCGGCATGCACGATCTGCCCGTCGTTCGACCAGAACCGGTGACTCCACTGCGCGCTCGTCCGGCCCACCAAGTCCACCCAGGTCTGGATCCGCGCCGTCCCCAGGCCGGCGAACGGCGCGTGATAAGTGATGGTCACCTCGCGGATCACGGCCATGTAGGCCGGATCCAAAGGGCTGAAGCCGGGGACGAGTCGTTCCAGCATGCGATTGAAAGCCCGGTCGAACAAAATCAGAAAACGGGGAGCATAGACCATTCCGTACGGATCGAGGTCGTCGAAGTTGACCGAGACATGCTCGATTTCGCCGTACGTATCGGAGGGCGGCGCGGGTGGGACTCGCTCGAGTGATGTCACCCTTGGTTCGACGTTCGCGATCCGCCCGGCGTTCAGGCGCTCCACCGCCGGATCGACGCGGCCCGGCCGACGACCATGGTGTCGGTGTCGACGACGACGTGGGTGGGTGCACGGCACCCCCGAAGTGAGGCCTTTCCGCCGGTAGCGTGGCCTGGGTGGAGAACGAGCACAAACTCGGCGACTTCCTGCGGGCGCGCCGGGCAGCGACCACCCCGGCCGACGTCGGGCTGCCCGAGTCGGGCGCCCGCCGGGTGACCGGGCTGCGGCGCGACGAGGTGGCGTTGCTGGCAGGCATGAGCGTCGACTATTACAAGCGGATGGAACAGGGGCGGGAGCGCAATCCCTCGGAACAAGTGCTGCGGGCCCTCGCCGCCGCGTTGCGGCTCGACGACGTCGCGACCGCTCACCTCTATCGTCTTGGCCTGCCCGTCTTCGAGGGCGCTACGGCCCTGACCGAGGTCGCACCGGAGTTGCGCCGGCTGATGGACGGCATGCGGGACATGCCGGCCTTCATCGTCGGCGTGGCGCAGGACATCCTGGCCGCCAACGCGCTGGCCCGGGAGCTCTACAGCGGGTTCGCCCGATACGACAACCTGCTGTGCATGATCTTCCTTGATCCGTTCGCCCGAGAGTTCTACGCCGACTGGGACCGGGCGGCGCGGATCGCGGTGGGCAATCTGCGGGCCTCGTCGTCGCAGTTCCCCGGCGACGAGCGGATCGAGCAGGTCGTCGGCCGGCTGAGCGTGCGCAGTCCCGTGTTCGCCGATCTATGGGCGCGGTACGAGATTCGCCCGCGAACCCGCGAGTACGAGAAACGCTTTCACCATTCCCATGTCGGAACGCTGAGCCTGCACTTCGAAGCCCTGGCCGTCACCAGCGCCCCCGGCCAGCACCTGTCGGTCTATACCGCCGAACCGGGCAGCTCGGCCGAGGACGCCTTGATCCTGCTGCGGCGACTGGCCGCCGACA
This sequence comes from Actinoplanes oryzae, assembly GCF_030757795.1. Classification (GTDB taxonomy): domain Bacteria; phylum Actinomycetota; class Actinomycetes; order Mycobacteriales; family Micromonosporaceae; genus Actinoplanes. The sequence goes on along the minus strand of NZ_JAUQWH010000007.1, from coordinate 62,831 downwards.
AAGCCGACGTGCTCCGGGCCGAACAAAGATCATCGTCAGATTGAGTGGTCACACTTCCTCGACCGACGTCCCCGGACATCACATCGAGACCCGGCCCGGCCAGCAGTCGCAGGGCGGCCTCGGACGAGCTGCCGGGTTCGGTGCCGTCGATGACAGGATCTGATCGGGGTCGTCGGCGGGGCTGAGGGCTTGGTAGGTGACCGTGAGGTCGCCGACCAGCGGGTGGTGGTACTCCTTGCTGCCGACGGTACGCCGGCTCACGCCACGCTGGACTGGGCCGGCACGGCCAACCACGCCCAGCTCGGTGACCCCGTCAAGGGAGCCGCCCTGATCTACGAGGTGGCCGGCCAGGACAAGCTGCCCGGCCACCTGGCCCTTGGCCCCGACGCGATCGAACGTCAGCTGGTCAAGATCCGCAGCATCGAGGATGACCTCGCGGCCTGGCGGGACAAGTCCGCCGCCACGGCCCACGACGACGCTGCCTGACGTTCGCGGCCCGGCCGACGGTGGCAGCACCGTCGGCCGGCGTCCTCAGGTGAGGGACCGTTCCGAAACGAGCTGGTCGCGGAGCGCGAACTTCTGGACCTTACCGGAGCCGGTGAGCGGAAACTCGCCGACGAAGCGCCACGTGCGGGGCGTCTTGTACGGGGCGAGGTTCCGGCGTACGAAATCGGCAAGCTCTTGCTCGTCGGCCGTGGCCGAGGGGGCGAGGATCACGAACGCGGCTACCTGCTCGCCCCAGGCCGGATCGGGTACACCGACGATCGCCACGTCGGCCACGTCGGGATGGCCCTGCAGCACGTGCTCGATCTCGCCCGGATAGATGTTCTCGCCGCCCCGAATGATCATTTCGGTGAGGCGGCCCTCGATGCGCAAGTAGCCTTTGTCGTCCATGGCGGCCAGATCGCCAGTGTGCAACCAGCCGTCGGCGTCGATGGCCTTCGCGGTCTGGTCCGGCTCGTCGAAGTAGCCGGTCATGACGTGGTAGCCCCGGGTGCAGAGCTCACCCACGACCCCGGCGGGTGTGGGCGTGCGCCCCTCCTTGGGGTCGACGATCTTCACTTCGATGCCGGGTAGCGGGCGGCCGACCGTGTTCCGCCGATTCTCGGCGCTGTCGTCGGTCGTGGTCATCGTGATGCCGGGCGAGGCCTCGGTCTGCGCGTAGATGTTCAGCAACGGCGCGCCGATCGTCGCCTCGACACGGTCGACGAGCTGCGGTGACACGGTCGCGCCGCCGCTGAGGCCGACCCGCACCGAGGACAGGTCGGTCGCGGCCAGGCTCGGATGGTCGAGCATGGCGTGCAACATGGTGGGCACGCCGCCGAACAGGAAGCTGCGCTCGGCCTCGATAAGCCGTAGTTGCAGGCCCGGATCGAATCGGGGCAGGAGCACCTGGGTGCCCAGGCCGCCGATCATGGACAGGGTCACCAGCACACAGCCCGCCGTGTGGAACAACGGCATCCCGCTCACGCAGACGTCACCGGGCTGGACGTCGAGCAGCCGCCGGTACGACAGCTGCGCGTTGTTGACGATCCCGTTGTGATGCAGAACAGCGCCTTTGGGCCGGCCGGTGGTGCCGGAGGTGAACTGGATCTGCGCAGGATCGCCGGGCGCCACAACGGGCAGTGGCTGTGTGCCGGAACCCGACCGCAGGAACGCCTGCCAGTCCGTGAAGAGCACCGTTTCTCGCAACTCGGGCAGGTCGGCGCGGAGGGAGGCCAGCGACTCGGCCATCGGGTTGCCGCGATACTCCGGGAGCAGGAACACCCCGGCCGCACGCGACTGCTCGAGCACGTGGCGCACTTCGCCGGGCCGCAGGGCCGGGTTGACCGTCACCAGGGTGATCCCGGCCAGGGCGGCGGCCATCTCCAGGACGATCCATTCGGGGATGTTGTTGGCCCAGACGGCCACCCGTTCACCCGGGGCGAACCGGCCGAGCAGCGCGCGGGCGCCGCGTTCGGCGTCGGCGAGCAGTTCGGCGTAGGTCCACGCGCGGGCGTCATCCTCTCCGGTGCCTTCGACCAGGGCCCGGATGTCGGGTGCCTGCTCGGCGGCCCATCGCAGGAGCGAGCCCACGGTCTGTTCCCGGCCGAGCTCGGATCGGTCGGCGGCGTGGTACGAAACAGCCATGCCCAGTTTCGACGTTCCGGCCGTCGCCGGCGTTCACGTGCACGTGGCCACAGTTCACGATCGCCGGCGTGACCATCTCGAGGCGCAAGCTGGTGCGGATCGCGCTGCCGGCCGCCAACCGCGACGGCAGCCGGTTCCCGGACCCCGGCCGCTTCGACATCACCCGCGACACCGCGGTCTCCACTTCCCGATGAGCCGGCCCATCGCGTACGCCCGCTGAACGACGACCCGCCGGACCGCGTCGTACCCGGTCATGACCCGTACTCCGGAGCGACTTCACGCGCCGATCATTCTTCCCTGTGACAGCGCCTGTTCGGTCGTGCGCGACGGTGTCCTGGACATCGGCGCCGACGGCCGGATTCTGTACGTCGGCCCGGCCGAGGACGCCCCGGAATGGGCCGGGGCCCTCCGGCCGGTCGACGGCATCCTCATGCCGGGACTGATCAACGCCCACGCCCACAGCCCCATGACGGCGCTCCGGGGTCGCGGCGGGAACTTGGCGCTGGGTGACTGGCTGCGGCAGGCGATGTGGCCGGCCGAGGCGCTGATGACGCCGGCCGACATCCGGGCCGGCATGCTGCTCGGGTCGATCGAGATGCTGCGCGGCGGCATCACCACCACCTCCGAGATGTACTTCCATGTCGAGCAGCAGGCCGAGGCGATTCTCCAGACCGGCGGCCGGGGCATCCTGGCCGAGGCCGTCCTCGACCTGCCCGGCGGCGAGGACTGGCGCAAGGTCGTCGAGCGCATCACCACCCGCATCGACAGCGAGGGTCTGCGCAGTGGGCCCGACGAGCGCATCGAGTACGCGTACGGGCCGCATTCCGCCTACGTGCTTCCGCCGGAAGCGCTGCGGCTCGTCGGCGAACTCGCCCGTGCCCGGGGAGCGCTCGTGCACATCCACGTCGCGGAGTCCGTCGAGGAGGACGTCGAACTGCTGGAGCGGTTCGGATCCGTACCGAGTTTGCTGAAGGAAACGGGTTTGCTGGAGGCACGGCTGACGGCCGCGCACGCGGTCCACGTCTCGCCCGCGGACATCAAGCTGCTGGCCGAGGCGGGGACGGGTGTCGCTCACTGCCCGACGTCGAACGCGAAGCTGGCATCCGGCATCATGCCACTGCCGGCCCTGATGCAAGCGGGCGTGCCGGTCGGGCTCGGTACCGACGGCCCGGCCAGCAACGACCGGCTCGACCTGCTGGACGAGGCGCGGACGGCGGCACTTATCGCGCGGGTCACCCGGCAGGACGTCGGCGTGATGACGGCCGCGGACGCTCTTCTGCTGGCCACCCGGTACGGCGCCGAGGCCCTGGGCCGTGACGACATCGGCGTCCTGGAGACCGGTCGCTGGGCCGACGTCGTGACCGTCAGTGTCGATACTCCGGCCTTCGCCACCGGGCTGGACATGCCGGACGACGAGTTGATCGGCAATCTGGTGTGGGCGGCCGGCTCCCGCGGCGTCGTGGACGTCCGAGTGGCGGGGGAGTTGGTCGTCGCCGAGGGGGAGACGGTCCGTTCGGATCGTCACCGTGCTCAGGCGGAGGTCCGGGCTAGCGCGGTACGCCTGCGCTCGCGCCGCTGAGCAGGGCGGGCACTGCAGATAGGTGATACGCGGGGAAGCCGGTGAGCGAGGTGGCCCCTCGGCGCGACGACATCGTCACGGGCATCGCCGCCTCCCCGGCCCTGGCGACCTGGCTGGCCGGCGACTACACGACGCTGACGCCCGGGGAACGCGCCGACTTCAACGACCAGCAGCGCGAGGGCGAGGAGAAGCCCACCGGCGAGGACATCCTCACCGACGGCATCCTTGCGCACACCGCCGAACGAACGAGTGAGCACGATCGCTGTCATCGGCGCCGGCCCGCAACCGGGGCACGCGATCGGTCGGCGCTTCGCGGCCGAGGGGTTCGACGTGACGTTGATCGCCCGGACCCGTCCGGCGCTCGAGGAAGTCGCCGGCAGGCTGTTCGGTCTCGGTACCCGGGTCGAGGACTTCCCAGCCGACGTCACCGACCGCCCCGCCCTGATAGTGGCGCTGACCGCCGCCGAGCAGCGGCTTGGGCCCGATCGACGTGCTCGAGTACTCGCCGGCGCCGACCCCGGCCGACATGCGCCGAGCCGGACACCGTATGCGAAGCGGGACTCGAAGGGCTCCTCGGTCAAGGTCGGGCGGACGCGGGCCAGGGCGGGACGGCTGGACTGCCGACCGCAGCCAGCGGTGGCTGTGCGAACCGGCCGGCACCGCAGTGCTGCGTTGAGACGTGTGGCTCACGGCTCGGATCCCCGTCCCTCGACCCGCGAGTCGCCGCGGTCGAAGCGCACGCGAAGATTCCGTTCCGAATCCTCTTCCCACGGCGAGGGCCGCTGCCCGCCGCGCAACGACGCGGCGATCCCCCGCCGTCGCTCATGTACTCCCCGTTCTGGACGAAACCGTATCGTACGCAGCGGGCCGGGGCTCGCAATCACTCCCGTACGCGCGAGATTCGCCAGGAACGCAGCACCGCTGTGGAGGACGACCTCCCGCGGCACGTTAGGGAGCAGCTCGGTGAAGGCCGCATGATCCCTCGTCGGTCAAGAAGGCGATCACGGTCTTCCGTACGCTCAAGCGCCGCGCCGACTGGGCTGGAGCGCCCCGTCGACAAGCGTCGACGCGATGGCGCGGGCGGTGTCGGAGGCGCGCTGCCGGTCGAAGCGACCGGCGTTGGCCGCGCCGTCGTAGAGCAGGGACAGCTGCCGGGCCAGCTCCTCCGGGGCGGCCACGCCGGCCTGGCCGGCGATGTCGGTCAGCAGCGTGATCAGGCGCCTCCGGAAGTCGTCGCTGGCGATCCGGGCCACCCCGTCGGGCGTCGACTCGGCCGAGGCGCGGGCGAACGCGCACCCGTTGTAGGACGGCGCGGCGATCCAGGCCGCCTGGACGTCGAGGACGGCCAGCAGCCGGTCGCGGGCGTCGGCGCGGGCGGCCACGGCCTCTTCGATGCGGGCCAGCATCCGGTCCGCGCGACGCTCGAGGTACGCCTTGACGAGCTCGTCCTTGCCGCTGAAGCTGTTGTAGAGCGAGGCCCGGGCCACTCCGGCGTGCTCGATGACCCGGTCGATGCCGACCGTTTTGACGCCCTCGGCATAGAACAGCTCGTCCGCCGCGTCGAGCAGCTTCTCCCGGGCCGGCGACCGCCTTGTCATCGGACCGACTCTACCCGTCGTGCCGTGCGCAGCGTGCCGGCCAGCGTCGCCACGGCGAGCAGGATCACGAAGACCGAGTAGCCGCGGGCGGTGCCGTCCAGGCCACTGTGCACCACGAAGACCCCGGCTGTCACCGACGGCAAGCCGATGCCGAGGTAGGTGATGACGTAGAGGACCGACAGCACGCCGGAGCGCTCCTCGGGCGCGGCCTGCGGCACGACCGTACGCATGGCGCCCTGGATCCCGGCTCCGAAGCCGGCACCGGCGACGACCGTGGCCACGAGGAAGCCGGTGGTCGACCCGAGCGTGGTCGCGACCAGGGTGCCCAGCGAGCCGGCGATCACGAGCGGGATGCCCCACCGCAGCACGAGCCGGGCCGGCACGCGATCCACCGCCACCGTGGTCATGGCACCGACGAACGTCAGCAGGAAGAGTGGCACTCCGGCCAGGGCCGCGGCCGGGGACCCGGACAGCTCCCGGACCAGTGCCGGCGCCAGCGATCCGCCGAATCCGGCCAGTGCCCAGACCGCGAACAGGATCGGCGCGACGGTGAGGACCGGTCCGGCCAGGCTCCTCGGCACGGAGAATTCCGGTACGAGGGCCCGGACCGCCCCCGGCCGGCGGGTGACCGTCTCGGGCATGCGGAGCACCCCGGCCGCCTGGATCGCGAACACCGCCAGCAGCAGCAGATAGATCAGGTGGGTGGGGGCCGGCAGGTATTGCACGATCAGCCCGGACAGCAGCGCGCCGAGCGCCGTGCCCAGGCCGGGCGCGATCGCGTTGGTCAGGACGCCGCGCCGCCGGTCCACGTCCAGCATCGCCGCCCCGATCGCGCCGACCGACCCGCCGGTGGCCACGCCCTGCAGGATGCGACCGGCGATCAGTGCTCCCAGGCCACCGGCGGTGGCGAACACGATCATGGCGACGGCCTGCAGCCCGAGGCTGGCCAGAATGATCGGACGGCGGCCGAGATGGTCGGACAGCCGGCCGAGAACGAGCAGCGCGGCCAGGACGGCCAGCGCGTAGATCGCGAAGATCACGGTGGTCGTGACGGGTGTGAAGTGCCAGCGTTCGGCGTAGACGGTGTAGAGCGGCGTGGGCGCGCTGGAAGCGGCCAGGAACGACACGACGATCGAGGTCAGCAGCACGAGGGTGCGAGGCACGGGAGCCTCCCTTCATTGAGGAGAACGACCTATCTCTTCCCCCTCTCAAGCTAGACAGACCGGTCTAGTTACGCAATGCGCCCTGGATCACACCGCGTCGCTGTCGCCGACCACCAGGCGCGCGTCGGCCGGTGCCACGATGCGGCCGTCGTCGGTGACCAGCGCCGCTCGGACGTGCTGCCCGCTGCTCGTCTCCACGAAGTGCGAGGTGCTGCCCCCGTCGACCGGGTGATGCGTCGCTGCCCAGTCGCCGACCGCGGCCAGGGCGACGGCCAGTTGCCGCCCGGAGGCGGTCAGGACGTACCGATGACGCGTGCGGGAACCCTCGTCCTGGTAGGGAATCTGCTCCATCACGCCGGCTGCCACGAGCGTGTTGAGGCGCTTGGTGAGGACGTCCTGGGCGATGCCGAGCTCGGCCGCGAAGTCGGCGAACCGGTCGACCCCCCGGAGCGCATCCCGCACGATCATGCCGGTCCAGCGCTCGCCGAGCACGCCGAGTCCGCGAGCGATCGCACATCCACTGGTGGCATGGGAGGTCTTCGACATGGCGTACATCATATCTGGCTTTGTTTTTCAAAGTCAGGCTGTTACGGTCGGGGCGACCAAGGAGGTCTCATGACCGAGCACATGCGCGCCGTGCGCATCCACAACTTCGGCGGCACCGAGGTGCTGCAGCACGCCGACGATGCCCCCGTTCCGGTCCTCGGCCCGGGCGAGATCCTGGTGCGGGTGCACGCCAGCGCCGTCAACCCGCTCGATGTCGGCGTCCGGCAGGGTGGCTTCGACTTCACCCATCACCCCTTCCCGATGACGCTCGGCTGGGAATTCGCCGGAACCGTCGAACGGCTCGGCACCGCGACCACCGACCTGCGGGTGGGCGATCGGGTCTTCGGCCGCCCCGCGTTGCACCGTGACGGCACCTACGCCGAGTTCGTCGCCGTCGACCCGGCTCACATCGCGCGTGCCCCGGAGTCGTTGCCGCTGCCGGAGGCGGCCGCGCTGCCGTTGACGGCGCAGACGGCGTGGAAGGCGCTGTTCGAGATCGGCGGACTGTCCGCCGGGCAGACGGTGCTGATCCTCGGTGGCTCCGGCGGTGTCGGCACCGTCGCCCTGCAGCTGGCCAGGCACGCGGGCGCGACCGTCGTCACCACCGCGTCGGGCGACGGCATCACACTCGCCCGGTCGCTCGGCGCCGACGAGGTGATCGACTACCGCACCGGTGAACTCGCGGCCCGTGGTCGTTTCGCCGACGTCGTGTTCGACACGGTCGGCGGCGACACCCTGGAAGCGGCGTACGACAGCGTCGTTCCCGGTGGGCACCTGATCACCATCGCCGGCGCGCCCGACGCCGAGCGGGCCGACCGGGAGGGCATCCACGCGGCCGGCTTCGTCCTCGAGTCCGACGGACAGCGCCTGGGCAAGATCGCCGCGCTCGTGGACGCCGGGAAGCTGCGCCCCGTCATCCAGCGCACCTTCGATCTCGGCGAGGCGGACCAGGCCCACAAGGCCATGGAAGCCGGCCACCTGCGCGGCAAGATCATCCTGAACGTCACCACGCAGCGGTAACAGGCTCGGCACAGCCCGGTGCGCCGGTCAGGTGCCGGTGCGCAGCGTCTGCGACGGGTTCATGCCGTAGGCGGCTCGGTAGGCGGCGCTGAACCGGCCGAGGTGGACGAACCCGCACCGATGCGCCACCATGGCCACCGTCACCTGCCCGTACGGGCTGTGCCGCAGCAGCTTGTGGGCCCGGGAGAGCCGGACCTGCCGCAGATAAGCGGTCGGGGTCGAGCCCACCTGCCGGCGGAAACCCTCTTGCAGGCTGCGCACGCTGACCCGGCCTATCGCGGCGAGCTCGATGATCGTGTACGGACGCTCCGGCTCCGCGTTGATCGCGTCCAGCACCCGGAGGACGGAGGGAGCCCGCGCGGGCCGGGCCGACCGCTCCCCGGCATCGTCGACCCGCGGCAGGCAGGCCAGCATCCCGGACACGACGACGTGGCGCATGTGCTCCGCGATCAGGGAATATTGCAGCAGGCTGGCGTCGGTCACGCACTCGTGGTGGAACTGGCGGACCAGGCGTTGCCAGCTCGCCAGGGGCCCGTGGGTGAGGTCCAGTTCCGGTGGCAAGGCGACCCGGTGCACCTCGTCGGCTCCGAGCAGCGCTGACAGCGCCCGGTGCAGGGCGGCCTCGTCCACCCTGACGAGCAGGTGCCGGTAGGCGCCGTCGTGGCGGTAGGAGACCTCGTCGCCGGGGCGGAGGGCCGCTGCGTACCGCCGGTCGACCCGCACGTCGTCGTTGTTGCGCCGGAGGTGGGCCTGACCGTGGGAGGCAAGGAGGATGCTGTAGCCACGCGAGCCGCTCCACCGCGAGGCCATCGGTTTCGCGTACGAGATGTCGGCAGTCGTCACCGGCCCGCTGCGTGCCGCCGCCAGATCGAGCGCGAACGGTGTCCCCGCCGGTGCGGACAGGGCCAGCGACGCCACGCCGAACATCCGGGTGATCTCGTGCCGGGCACGCTCCCGGTCGGAGCTGACCAGTCGCCACCGTCGTGACTCCGGGCCCGGGACCCTCGTGAACTTGTCCGGTGCGACCGTCACCCTCGATCCTCCCGCCGGCAACTGATTGGCCTGCAAGGCTAATCCGCGTCAGGCGGAGGCAGAAGCGCCGGCGAGAGTGCCACACGAACGGGAAGCGCGTTGACGGGCGCTTCAAGTATCGCCGATCACCAGGGAACGGTGCCGTCGGCGCTCAGGAACCGGCCGGTGGGAGCGGACGGGCCCAGCAGCGCGATCCGGGCGATGACCGCGGCCGCGGCCGCCGGTGGCTGGCCGAAGCCGTTCATCATGTCGGTTCCGGTCAGGCCAGGGTCGACGCAATTGACGTGTACGCCGGGAAAGGCCTTGGCGAACTGCACGGTGAACATGTTGAGGGCAGCCTTGGCGGCCCGATAGATGTCCTGCGGATAGGCGGTGAACTCGTCGTCGGGGTCGGCGGACTTGGCCAGCGACCCGATGCTGCTGGTGACATTGAGGATCGCCGGGGAGTCCGATCGCGTGAGCGCCGGCAGGAACGCGTTGGTCACGCGGACAGGACCGTAGACGTTGGTGTCGAAGACTGTGTGGATCTGTTCCGCCGTGACATCGGACAGCGCGGGATTCGGTTCCAGGATCCCGGCGTTGTTGATCAGCACATCGAGCGCGCCGACGGTGCCGGCGGCCGCCCGCACCAGGGTGTCGTCGGTGACGTCGAGGTGCAGGAATCGTCCTCCAGCCTGCTGAGCGGCGCGTTCACCACGCTCCCGGTCGCGACATCCGAGCCATACCGTATGACCGGCGGCGCTGAGTGTCCGGGCGGTCTCGAAGCCGATGCCCCGCGAGGCACCGGTGATCACGATCGTGGTCATGCGTTCAGGGAAGCTCAGCCGCCGAGATGTCCGCAATAGCCGGACTCCATGACTCTTGCCACGCCTGCCCGGCTGAACGCGAGGAGGTCGTTCGACGTCGTAGGGCTCCCGGTCGCTGTCACACCCGTCAGGCGCACGCGAAGATGGCCGCCTGCAGGCTGAGCAGCTGGTGCCGGGCCGCCGGCATGGACGGCACCAATTGCTCGATGGCCGCCGACCAGGCCTGCATCTGCTCCGGGTCCAGCTTTTCGCCCCTCTTCATGACGGTGATGAACTGCTGCGCGTCGTCGAACTGGCCGGCGCCGGCCTTGGCCACGCTCTGCAGCATCATGTCGGTGACGAACGGACCGTAGCCGAAGGTGGTCCGGTCGTCCGATCCCCGGGTGGCGGCGTCGGCGAGCTGGACGAAGTCCGCGGTGCCGGCCGTGCCGGTCGCCAGCCGGCCGCCGAACTCGCCGACGATGACAGCCGGGCGCTCCGCCTGTGGCGTCGTGAGGAACCGGGGGACGAAGTCGGTCTCCGGGCCGAAGGTCACCAGCGACTTCAGCCTCGCCACCGCCGTCTCGTCCGGCACCCGCGCGATCATCGCGTCGATCTGCCGGTGGATGTCCACCCCGCCGAGCCGGTGCCACTGGGCCCGAAGCATCTCGTGCTGGCCCCGCACGTCTGTCCGGAGCCCGAAGAACCAGCCGCCGAGCGCCTCGTCGACCGGGGCGAGGTCATCGGCGGGCGCTGCCGTCCGCGCCGCCGCGTCGAGCAGCGCCACGTCGAAGCGGCCGGACACGTGGTCCGGCCGGAATGCGGCGTCACCTCGGGCCCGCACCGCGGCGAACCCGTTGGCGAACCCCTTGGTGACCTCGAGGACGACGCCGTCGCCATAGGTGCTCAGCACCCGCCTGAGCCCGTCGCCGACCTTGCCGCGGACTATCACGGTCACCGGCAGGCCACCCGAGCGGAACTGCTCCAGCGTGAGGTTGAGCCGCCTGACGTCCTGCGCCGGGACGGCTCCCGTCATGTCCCGGTCGAGCACGATGAACTGCCGGTACGGGCGCTGCCGGACGGCATCGAGCAACCCGGCGGGAAGCGCGGCGGGCCTTCCGGGCGCCGACGACACGAACCTCGAGAGGTTGGGCGTGCCCTCGTCCGCCCGGTGCAGGCTCTCCCGCACCGGCGCCAGCCAGGACGGGTCCGTGAAGTCGTCCGGGCCGATCGACAGCGAACCGGCGGGCAGGGGGTCCTCGATCCAGAAGCGAGTCCGCCCGTGGGCCCGTGTCGTCGCCGGCGTGAACAAGGACGCGGCATCCGGCATGGACTCCGGCGGCATGCCGCGGCGCTGGGCGATCTTGGCGAGTTGTCCGCCTACCATGTCGATCAGCTCACCACGAACGGCGGCGGCCCGGCCGGGGGCACTCTCGTGTGTATGCACCCTGGGCCGGCTGCCGGTGGTGCCGGTGGCCTGGCTCCGGGTGAAGGCCTCCCGGGCGATCCGGGAGGCGAACTGCCACGTCGCCCACGGGTCGGCGAGGCCGGCAGCCAGGACGTCCGGCGCATCCCAGACGAAGGGGTGCAGCGCATCCGGGCCGATCACCTCGTGCACGTCGTAACCGGCGGGATCGGTGCTCGCCGGCGCCGGTGCCCATTCGAGGCGGCCGTCCTCGGTCCGGAAGACCTTGGTGGAGTCACCGGCGAACGGCTGCGACCAGGTGCCCCGGACAGTGACCTGGCGGTCCCGGCCGCCGTCGTCCACGACGGTGTAGGTGTAGAAGTCCCGGCCGATCGAGCGGTTCCGCCACGTGTGCGGTGGAACGAACGACGCGGGGTCGACACGGTCCGGGGTGAACTCGCCGGTCTCGTCCGACAACCGTCCCCATACCCGGGCGCCGTGGTACTCGATCGCGACGTACCGCCGGTCACCGGGGGCGGACTTTCCGGCGTCGTGGCCGATCACCCGGTGGCCGTGGGCGTCGTGATCAGCGACGGCAGGGCGTGACTGCGCACTGCCCGGCACGAAGTCGAGGTGCTGCGTGACGAGGTGGACGGCCGGCTCCACCCGCAGGTAGTGCCGGCGGCTCGGGGAGTCGGCCGGTTGTCCGCGTTCGTCGAGCCACCCGGGCCGCTGCCGGCAGCCGGGTCCGGAGCCGGTCCGGGAGCTGGGCCTCTGCGATGTCGAGGGGGAGTCCGAGCTCGTCCGCCACGGCCTTCGGGTCCAAGCCGGCCAGGTCGGCCTCCGACGGCCGGTAGACCGCGGCGAGCAGCGCGTCGATCGGCTGGTTCAGCAAGGTCATGCGGATCAGGGCGAAGTCTTCCGGATCGGGCTTGTCGCGGAAACGCACCTCCACGACCGGCCGGTCGCCGGCGCGGGCCGGTGCGCTCCTGACCCGGTCCGGCGGGGGCTTGGTACCGATCCACCAGCCGGACGCCACGTCGAAGCGGGGTTGCGGGAAGAAGAAGGCGGGGTCCGGAAGCACTCGGGCGGCCCCTGGCCCGGTGGCGTCCGCCAGCTTGCGGACCGCCGTCGCGTACGCCGCGACGGCGCGCTCGGCCGCGCCGACGGTCGATCCGTCCGTCCGCGCCAGCTCGTTCAGCGACTCCTGCCAGGCGCGCGCTGCCTCGGCCGTCGCCGGCGAGCCGGGCAAGCGCGCGAGTGCCGCCGCGACTCTGTCGTGCAGCCGGTCGCTCTCCGCACGCAGGCGTGCGACGGCGCCGCGGTCGGGCAGTGCCGACTTGACGATCGACACTTGAGCGAGCGCCTCGACGTCCCGCGGATTCCGCTTGATCGCGGCCTTGGCAGCCTGCTTGGACAGGCCGATCTCCCACGGGAGACCGGTCTGCGCTTCCACCATCCGGGCGACGTTGCTCACCCAGACCTTGAACTTCTCCGCTTCGGTCGGGCGGACCTTCGGGCTCATGGATCGCCCGGACATGTCGTTGAAGACCAGGACTCCGTACTCCGCGTCATAGCGTACTTCGCCGCCGACCTGAAGCCGCTGCGAAACGTACTCGCCGGCTCCGATGAAGGCGCCGCCGATGGTCGGATGGCCGAGCCCGTCGTACTCGCGGCGCGTCTCGGCCCGGGTTCGCAGGACCCGGCGAACTTCGGGCAGCTCCAGGATCCGGCGCGTCTCGTCCGGGTCGGGCCGCGACGTCCGAAGGTCGTCCACCAGCTCGTCGAAGCTCAGTGTCGCGGCGAGATCGTTGATCTGCTGGGAAGTCAGCGGCACCTGATCCTCCGGAGCTGCGTCCCGCGCCTGGTAGAGCTCGGCAGGCCGGGCCTCTCCCCGAAGTTCCGCGACGATCGCCCGGCGGGCGGCCCCGAGCCGGAAGTCACTCAGCCACGTCGCCTGCGCGTCGGTGAAGACCTTGGAGACCGTCTCGGTGCCGAACCTGGGCAGCGCATTGCCGGGCGTGACGATGAACTGCCACGTCGCCCCCGGACGGTCGGTGAAGTGCTCGGCGGTCAGGTCCGCCAGCGAGGTCAGGACCGGATTCGGGCGTACCGGCGTGCCGACCGTGTCCGGACTCTCCACGTCCTTGCCGGGCGGGAACAGCTCGACGCTCTTGACCCTTTCCGGCACCACCGCGGCACCGAAGGCCGCGTCGTTGTCCACCGCCCGGCGCAGCAGGCCGAACACCTCCACCGGAGACAACCGGGAAAGCTGGGTCAGGTAATAGTCGATGTGCTCGCGGAAAGCCGGCCATCGTGCGGACATCCGCCCTCGGTGCCGCTCCAGTGCGACGATTTCCTCGTCCAGCCGATACTCGAATTCACCGGCGAGGTGCCGCCGCCATTCCCGGACGTCGTCGACCAGGCCGGGATGCCGGTCGAGTTGCGACTGCGGCGGCTGCAACCGGGCGCGGTAGCCGGCCACCGAGTCCCGCCACTTCCCGAGCGCGCTTCGTAAGGCGTCCGCCGATCCGGGAAGATCACGAACGGCTGAGGCGACCACATCGCGGTGTCCGGCCCAGTCCACGGGCAGATCGAGTCGCTGCGACTGGGCCGGCCCCGGTCCCACGGGTCCGTCCGGTTCGACCGCGCCGCCCAGCCAGAGCGTCCGCAGCCCGGAGCCGGTCGGTGCGGAGGCGATGTCCCGAGTCGCGCCGATCAATGTGGCGCCGGCCGAGCCGAGCTCGGTCAGCAGCCGGTCCCGGTCCTGGGGCCGCAGCCGGGCGTATCCCTCCGCCTGCAAAGCATCCGCCAGGACGAAGGCAGCCGGGTGCTGCCCGCGGAAGTCGCCGTGCGGGTCGGGACCGATCAGCTGGACCCGCGACTCCGGATATTGCTGCCCGAGCCGCACGACAAGCTGCTCCACCAGCGTGCCGGGCAGGGGTGGAACCGCCGTGTCAGCGAATCCCCCCGTCGCGGCCGTGGACAGCAGGAACAGATGAGGACCGCTGGCCAGTCCCAGGTCCTCGACCAGGCCCGCGAGGGCCGAGGTCGTCGGGAACACCCGTTCCTGCGGAGCCGCGTCAGCGAAGCGCAGCCGCGTGCTGTGGCGAAGCCGGTCGGAGTCCGCCCTTGGTGTCACGAACGCGAACTTGCCGCCGAGGGTCAGCCGTGCGACCGTCTCGCCGGTGGCGCGGACCCCCGGCGCGGTGGAGACGGTTCCGCTGCTGCCGATCACCCGCAGATCGAGGCCCGCGAGGTCATGGAGCTTGTCGGCGAGGGCGGCCGCGAAGCTCGACTCGGTGTCCGGATCGAAGCGGGCGGCACGGTCGGAGACGACGACGAGGTCCTCGGTCCCCTCAGGGATGCCGCCGTCATCCGCTCCCTGCCTGTGCAGGTCGGCGGCGATCCCGGCGCCGTCGAGCCGCACCGCGCCTCGCCCGTCGATCCGGACCAGGTGGTTTCCCGACGAGTCGGTGAGGCCGAGGACGAAGTACACGCGTCTTCCGGCCCACGGAACGGCCCGCACGACAGGGCGGCCCTTCCTCCGGCCCTTCTCGCCCAGGCGGGTGTAGACCTGGAAGTCCCGGAGGCCGGCCGCTTGTCTGATCAGCTCGCGCTCGTGCCGCGGGTCGAGCGGATAAACGGTTGCGAAGGGCTTCCCGCGGCCGTCCGCGAGCACCCGCGACATGACCTGATCGCTGTGGCCCAGGCGCCACAGCGGTGCGAGCAGGGGCTCTCTGCGCGCCGCGGCCACGTCTGACGGCTGGTCGAGGGCCGTGTAGTAACCCCGCATCGTGTCGAGGAGGTCGTTGGCGGCCCGGTGGACATCACTCGAGGCCGGAGGCAGATAGGCACGCAGCCGCAGCAGCGCGCGCAGACCGCGCGCGCCCGTGGCGACGCCTGCCGCCCCGGTCCGGTCGAGATAGTCCCGGCCGATCAGCGGGATGCCGCGGCGACGAAGCTCGCCGGGTTTGAGCAGGGCGTTGCTCACGTAGTGTCCGATGGCCGGCTTGCCGGGGAGCGGCAGACCCGTCAGGCCCACCGTGACGTCACCGGTGGCCGGATCCTCGCCGAGCAGGCCGTGATCGGCGAGCAGCCCCTGCAGGGCCGGGTTGTCCGCGACGAAGGCGAGCTGGAGCCGCCGGGTGATGAGGTCGTGGTTGTTCCGCAGGAAGGCGAGCGGACGCTCCGGCATGGCCTCGAGGTAGTCGCCGAAAGCCGGTGCCGAGACGGCGATCAGGTATTCCGCCGGCGCTGACTGCTCCGCGGGCAGGTCATGGCGCAGAGCCGCGATCGCCGTGAGCCAGGCGGCAGCCGCGTGGGTGTAGACGAGCGACAGGTAGCCCTCGACCGTGCCTTTCGCCTCGGTGCCCGCGGTATTCGCCGCAGCGGCGTACATGGTGCCCATGGATCGGCCGAATCGCAGGCCGTCCTCGAGCACCGAGCGCCGGTCCGGCCGTTGCCCGGAAGCCTCGGTCGTGGACGTCACCTGGTCGCGCAGGCCGCCCAGCACCGCCGGCAGGGAGGAGAACGCCACCTCGGCTTCGATCAGCGCGTACGCGTTCCCGCCGCCGCTGCCGTCGGCCACCTCGAGCCGGCGGCCCGCCTCGGTCACCGCCATCGGCAGCCCGTCGAGCAACTCGGTCAGGGAGGTGCCCGGGTGGGCTCCGGCCAGACGGATCAGTACGTCCCGCACGGTCCGCAGCATCGTCGAACGGTCGGATGCCGGCTCACCACGGCGGGTCGCGGCCGGGTCGGCGACCACCTCGACGGCCGGCAGTGTGTGGCCGGCGGCGGTCGGGTGGCCCGGCCTCGTCCGCACGATGACGCCATTGCCCCGGGCGATCTCGACGGTGCTCCGCACGGGTCTCGTACGGTCGCCGGCCCAGGCGACCGCCCGATCGAACCCGGCCCGTGGGCTGGTCGCGTAGCGCAGGGCGCTGAAGGCGCGCGGCATGCGGGCCGCGCCGATGGTTCCGCCGGCGTCCTGGAGCACGGACAGGCCGTCGGGGTCGTTGATGACCAGGAACCTGTCGGTCCGCATGCCGTCGAGCGGCACAGTCTCCACCGTGGTCCGGCTGCCGACCGGCAAGGAGCCGAGATGACTCAACAGGTCCGCGTAGCCGTCCGCAGCTGCCATGCCGGCCGGAGATTCCGGTACGGCCCCGACGCCGGCGTGACGCCGGGACACCACTTCGGCCGGGAGGCCGAGGTACGCGATCGCGCCGTGAAAGCGGAGCTGGCCGGGGAACGGATCGTCGCCGGGAACGATGTGCGGGCGGATCAGGCCGGCGATGCGGTCCACGATGTGGATCTCGGGAATGACGCGCACGCCGGTGGCCCGCCGGGCATCGACGACTCGGTGATCGTTGTCGATCGGGAGGATCCGATCGTCGGCCGGGTCCAGCAGGTCGCGGCGCCCCGGCGCGTCGACGTACATGCCATGGGCTTTGCCGCGCTCGTCGATCTGCGCCCGGCTGACGGTCGAACCTTCACCGGCTTCCAGGACGTCCGTCCAGCGGTCCAGAGTGGCCGCGTTGCGCGCCTGCACACCGGTGATGCTCGCGGCGCCCAGGGCGCCTCGGTCGAACCAGACCCGGACCAAGCCGTTGATCCGGGGCGCGGCCCGGACACGCGCGGGGACGGCCGCGTCCGCGTCCAGGGAGAGGAAAACACCGCTGGGCACCGGCGAGATGCCTTCGAGGCAGATCGGGGATCTGACCGAACCCACCATCGACAGGCCCTTCCGAATGCTCGACGCAACCGATACCGCACCAGTGCTGAGAGCAGTTTCCGGCCCGTACGGGTACAGCGGATATTCCCCTTTCGGGGCTCACCGCGCGTACCCTCGGCGGCTCTTCGGCAAAAGGTAAGTGGCGATTTCTCTTCCGTGTTTCCTCCGTACACGAGAAAGAAATGGTGCGGCAATACCGCACCTCTTTCCCGCGTGGTGTGACGCGCTGAGCCCGCCTGCCGCAGACCGTCCGATCCCGGCTCGCCATCGTTGCTCAGAGTCATCAGCGGCAAGCCGTCCGCAAAGGGCCGGGGCTGCCGCGGTCGCCGGGTTGCGAGCCCGCGGGGGAGCGACGCGAGGTCGTTCTCACCGCGGCCGTCCGGGTTGTCTCCCGATCCGGTTATCACGCCACCTCGGTCGAGTGGTACCTGGGTATCACGACGACCGGGCCGGAGTGACCCGCGGTACGACGTGCCGGACCGGCCGCGCTCCTAGCGTTGATCCCATGATCGAAGTACACGAGGTGACGAAGCGTTACGGTGCCCGGACCGCCGTCGACCGGCTGAGTTTCGTGGCGAAGCCGGGTCAGGTGACGGGCTTCCTGGGACCGAACGGCGCCGGCAAGTCCACCACCATGCGGATGATCGTGGGGCTGGACGCCCCGGACGCCGGGGCCGCGCTGGTGAACGGCCGTCGCTATGTCGAGCACGCGTCGCCGTTGCAGGAGATCGGGGCGCTGCTGGAGGCGAGATCGGTGCATCCCGGGCGGACCGCGATCAGCCACCTGCTGGCCCTGGCCCGTACCCATGGCATCCCGCGCCGCCGGGTCGACGAGGTGATCGAGCTGGCCGGGCTGGACCGGGTGGCGGGCAAGCGCGTCGGTGCGTTCTCCCTCGGCATGGGCCAGCGGCTGGGCATAGCCGCGGCGCTGCTCGGTGACCCGGCCGTGGTGATGCTTGACGAGCCGGTCAACGGTCTCGACCCGGAGGGCGTGCTGTGGGTGCGCAATCTGCTGACCGGGCTGGCGGCCGAGGGCCGTACGGTGATGCTGTCCTCGCACCTGATGAGCGAGGTGGCGCTCGTCGCCGATCATCTGGTCGTCGTCGGACGCGGCCGGCTGCTGGCCGACACCAGCGTCGAGGCCCTCGTCGCGGAGGCCGCCGGCAACGGCGTGAAGGTGGTCAGCGGCGACGCCGGCCGGCTGCGGGCGCGGCTGAGCGCGCCGGGCGTGACGATCAGCGCCACCGCCGGCGACGAACTGCTCGTCTCCGGGCGCACCGCCCGGGAGATCGGCACGCTCGCCGCGCACTACGGCATTCCCGTGTACGAGCTGACACCGACCTCGGTCTCCCTCGAGGAGGCCTTCATGAACCTGACCCGCGATGCCGTCGAGTACCACGGCGCCCTGCAGGAGGCCTCCCGATGACCGCCGTCACCCACCAGCGCCCGGCTTACCGGGTCACCTTCCGCGGCGTCGTGACCGCGGAATGGACCAAGTTCTGGTCGCTGCGCTCCAGCGCGATCACCACGGTCGTCGCCGTACTCGTGCTCATCGCCGTCGGCGTGATCGCCGCGGCGTCGGCCACCGCCGACGGCGGCGGACCCGGCCCGGGGCCCGGTGGCCCCGGCGGTCCCCGTGGTGACGAGATCGACGCGCTGTCGCTCACGCTGGCCGGCAACACGTTCGCCGCGCTGGCCGTCGGGGCGCTCGGGGTGCTGCTGGCGGCCGGGGAGTACACCACCGGGATGATCCGCTCGACCATGACCGCGGTGCCCCGCCGATTGCCCGTGCTGGGGGCCAAGGCACTGGTCGCCGGGGTGGTCACGCTGGTCGCCACCGCCATCGGGGCGCTGGCCGCGTTCCAGCTCGGCACCCCTCTGCTGGACGACTCCATCACCCGGCTCACGCTCGGCGACGACGGTGTGCTGCGCAGTGTGCTCGGCGCCGGGCTCTACCTCGGCCTGGTCGCGGTGCTGGGGGTCGGGGTGGGCGCGCTGGTGCGTTCCAGCGCCGGCGGCGTCGCCATCCTCGCCGGCGCCTTGCTCGTCCTGCCGGGGCTCGTCTCGCTGTTGCCCGGCTCCTGGACCGACGACCTCACGAAGTATCTGCCCAGCAACGCCGGGGCTACGATCATGTCGGCCGGGCAGGCCGACGGCGCGTTCGGGCCGTGGGCCGGTCTGGCCGTCTTCACGGGCTACGTCGCCCTGGTCCTGGCCGCGGCGGCGGTCCGCCTGCGGAAGACCGATGTCTGATCGTCGGAAAGGGCATGATCACAGCATGGCCGGTACGCGCGGTGCGACGGCTCCGGCGGCCACCGTGCCGCCCGGGCCCGGCTCCGACCCTTCGTGGGCGAGCCCGGCACAGCGCCGGCTGCTCGACCGCCGGGAACGGCTGAGGGGCTGGGGCCGGCGCCACCCTGTGCTGCTGGACCTGGCCGTCGTCGCCGGCTTCCTGGTGCTGACGCTGCCGAACAACATCAGCCGGCTACGCCCGGGCGACGACGGTCCCGGCCTGCAGACCCCGATCGAGGCACATGTGCTGTGGCCGGCGGTCGCAGCACTGCTCGTGCCCCTGTTCTGGCGGCGCCGGGCCCCGGCCGCCGCGTTCGCCGCCTTCGCCGTGATCCTGCTGGTCGAGTGGTCCTACGATGTCTGGGTCAGCGCCGACGCGGGACTGCTCATCATGCTCTACAGCCTGGCCGCGCACGCCTCGCTGCGAGTCACTGCCTGGGCCGCCGCGGCGACGGCGGTGCTGCTCACCGTCGCCGTCTACGGGCTGCGCGACGACGACGGCAACCGGCTCATCGGCTTGCTGCTGGTCCTCGGCACCAGCACGGCCGGCCTGGCCCTGGGGCTCACCGCCCGCACCCGCCGGGCCTACCTGGCCGCGCTGGTCGACCGGAACGCCCGGCTGGAGACCGAGCGTGACCAGCGTGCCCGGCTCGCGGTGGCGGCCGAGCGGGCCGGCATCGCCCGGGACATGCACGACGTCGTGGGCCATCACATCGCCGTCATCATCGGCCTCGCCGACGGCGGCGCGTCGCTCGCCGCATCGCGCGGCGAGCAGACGGCCGAGCCACTCCGGCTGATCGGCGGCACCGGGCGACAGGCGCTCGGGGAGCTTCGCAGGGTGGTCGGCGCCCTCCGCGACGACCAGGGGCCGCAGCTGCGACCGCAACCCGGGCTCGGCGACGTCGAACAGCTGCTCGAGCCGGTGCGCGCCGCCGGGCTCACCGTCACCTACCGCACCAGCGGCCACCTCCTCGACCTGAGCAACGGCGTGCAGCTGGCCGTCTACCGCATCGTGCAGGAGGCGCTGACCAACACGCTCAAGCATGCCGGCCCGGGCGCTGCCGTCCGCGTTCGCCTGAGCGTCACCGGCCGGGAGGTCCACCTGCGCGTCGACGACGACGGCCGGGGCACGGACCGATCGTCGTCCGACGGTCCCGGTCATGGCCTCATCGGCATCCGCGAGCGGGCGGGCCTCTACGACGGCCGGACCGAGATCGGCCCCGCGGCGACCGGGGACGGCTGGGTCGTCGACGTGGTCATGACCGATCAGCCGGTCGACGGGCGGGAGGGCCGATGACCACGATCCTCATCGCCGACGACCAGCCGTTGCAGCGCTACGGCTACCGCATGCTGCTGGACAGCACCGCGGGCCTGAGCGTGGTCGGGGAGGCAGGCAACGGCGCGGATGCCGTCCGCCAGGTCGAGGCGCTGCGCCCGGACGTCGTACTGATGGATGTGCGCATGCCCGGGATGGACGGCATCGAGGCGACCCGGCGGATCCGCGCGACCGGCGAGCGTACCCAGGTGCTGATCCTGACGACCTTCGACCTCGACGAGTACGTCTACGCCGGGCTGCGCGCCGGAGCCAGCGGATTCCTGCTCAAGGACGCACTCCCGGAGGAGCTGCTGGCCGGCATCCGCGCCGTGGCGACCGGAGACGCCGTCGTCGCGCCCAGCCTCACCCGCCGGCTCATGGCCGCCTACACCGAGCGCGTCCCGGACGGTCAGCCCGCCCTGCACGCCGCCGGTGACCGGCGCCTGGCCTCGCTGACCGACCGCGAGAGGGAGGTGCTCCTCGCGGTGGGCGAAGGCCTCTCCAACCCGGAGATCGCCGAGCGCTTCGTCCTGACCGAGTCGACGGTGAAGAAGCACGTGGGCCGGGTGCTGGCGAAGATCGGCGCCCGTGACCGGATCCAGGCCGTCATCTTCGCCTACGACACCGGGCTGGTCCGGCCGCGGCACTGACCTCGCTGAACGCATTCCTCTCCGGCGACGTCGTGTTCCGCGTGTCAGTGATGCCGTCAGCCTCGGCTCAGCGAGGGAGCAGCTGTGTCCGGTGAAAGAACGGTCGGCACCGCGTGCGTGATCGGCGGGAGCTTCGCCGGACTTCTGGTCGCACGGGTGCTGGCGGATCACGTGGGCCGGGTCGTGGTGCTCGAACGGGACGACCGCGACCATGGGCCGCTTCCGCGTCCCTCGGTGCCGCAGGGCAGACACGGTCACTTCCTGCAACCGGCCGGGCTGGACTTGCTGGAGGGCTGGTTCCCGGGCCTCACGGCAAGCGCCGTCGCCCTCGGTGCGGAGCTGGCTTCGCCTGGCCGCCACCAGCTGTACGCCGACGGTGTGCCCGTCGATTTCCCGGACGTGACCATGCTCATCGCGAGTCGCCCCTTCCTCGAGCACCAGATCTACCGACGAGTGCGGGCACTTCCCAACGTGGAATTTCGGCGGGCACGAGCCGGCGGCCTCCGCTTCCGGGGCGACGCGGTCGACGGAGTGGCCCTCCGCCCGGTCGAGGACGGCGGCGGCGAGCATCCGGAGCAGGTACTGGCCGCCGACGTGGTGGTCGATGCGACGGGCCGCAACTCACCTCTGTTCCGGTGGCTCGGCCAGGCCGGCTTCCCAGTGCCCGCTGTCTTGCGTCACCCGGTGAACATCGGCTACACCACGGCACTCTTCGCGCGGCGCCACACCGCGGGCGGGCCAGGAGTGGTGTGTGCCTTGGATCAGTTCGTGACCTCCGAGCCGAGTCGCGTCGGGGGCGATCGTCCGGCGGGTGCCGCTGTCTACGCGGTGGAGGGAAATCTCTGGCAGCTGGTGGTGATGGCGTACGGACGGGACCGCAGGCAGGTGACGATCGATGAGCTTCGAGCCCTTGCCGCCGCCTTGCCGGAGGTCTTCCGCGAGGCGGCCCGGGGACGGCCGGTCGGGGAGATCGCGAGGTACTTCTACCGGGCCGGCGTCTACCGCCCTGTCGTCGATGCGGCATCCTTCCCGACCGGCCTTCTCGCCGTCGGGGACTCGGTGGCCAGCTTCGACCCGATTCGGGGCCAGGGCATGTACTCGGTGGCCAGGCAGGCGTCGATCATCGCGGAATTCATGGCCGGCGGCGGCAACCTGGCCACCGGAAGCCGCGACTGCATCCAGGCGCGGGACGCTGTGGTCGGCGAGCTTTGGGCCGAGACGGAAGGCGCCCTCGACCTGGGATGACTCCGAGGGCAGGCCGCTGGGCAAGGGCGAGCTTCGGCGGCCTCGCGGCGCCGCAGTCGCGCGCCGTGGGCGGCCCGCCTCGTGACTGCCGGGACGCTAGCCGGCGGTGGCGGGCCGGCGCTGGCCGTGGATGCGGACCAGGCCCTCGACGCCGCGCAGGAAGGTCGCGGCCACCAGGGCGGGGTCGTGCAGGCAGCCGGCGGCCATGGCGCCGTCGCGCAGCATGACGAAGTGGCGAGCGGCGGCGTCGGACGTGTCCTCGGCAACCTGGGCCATCAGGGTCGTCAGGGTGTCGAGGAACCACTGGCGGTGCGCGATGATCTGCTGGTGGACCGGGTGGCCGGGGTCGGGGAACTCCGCGGCGGCGTTGAGGAAGGCGCAGCCGCGGAAGCCCGGCGACTGAATGTTCGCGGCGATCGCGTCGGCGATGGCCAGCAGCGAGTCGGCCGCCTTGGTGTGGGCGGCGATGGCAGCGGTGATGCCGGTGCGTTCCATCTGGTGCACATCCTGCAGGTACGTGACCACGAGGTCGTCCTTGCTCGGGAAGTGCCGGTAGAACGTGGCCCGGGTCACCTTGGCCTCGGCGATGATCCGGTCGACGCCGACGGAGTGGATGCCGTCGGCGTAGAAGATCTGGGTCGCGGTGGTGAGGAGCCGTTGCCGGGCCTCGGAGGGCCTGGTCTCGGTGGCGGCGCGGGTCATGCGCCCATCCTAGCGGGCAGAACGTTCGGTCTGCCAGTGCTGACCGTCACGCCTGGCCGTCGCCCGCGATCTCAACCGTCGGCCGGGACCGGCCGCGGTGGTCGTGGCCCCCGGACCGGATGATGGCCCAGCGCGGCGGCGGCGCGGACGAGTTCCCTCTGGTTCCGGGCGTTGAGCTTCGCGCGGATGCGTTTGGCGTACGTGTCGACCGTCGCCCGCGACAATCCCATCCGCGCGGCGATCTGCGCGTGCGTGAAACCGGAGGCGATGAAACGCAACGTCTCGATCTCGCGGGGCGCCAGGGTCCGCGGTCCGTCGCCGTCGCCGGCCAGCTCGGTCCGGAACCGGCCGAGCAGCGGCGGGCACACGTAGAACCCGCCGCCCGCGATGACCCGCAACGCGTCGATGGTGTCCCGCATCCGGGTGTGCCGCTCGACCAGCCCCCGGGCGCCGGCGCGTACCGCCGGCAACAGATCCGCCTCGAGCCAGTCCGCACTGACCAGGGGCGGCCCGGCCGCCGTCGTCCGCGCGATGTCGCCCGGGCGCGGGTTGTCCGGCAGGTCGAGGACGACCACGTCGTAGCGTCCGCCCCGGTCCGCCAGGTCACCGATGGTGGGAACGGTGGCGGCGACCCGCATCCCGGCGCCGGACGCCAGCACCCGGAGCCGGGCGGGCTGCTCCGACACGACGGCGATCTCGAACACGCTGGCTCCTCCGGCTCGGCTGCCACCCGCGGGCGCGGGCCGGATGTACGACGGATGCCACCGGCGCCCGGTTCACGGGCGGCACCTCAATCGGTGGGAGGCGCGGAGTTGATGTCGGCCGCGGCGTAGAACTGCGCGGTGTTGTTCAGCTTGGCGACGTACTGGCCGACCAGCTCGAGCACGGAGCCCACCGACTGCAGCAGCTGGTACTGCGTGTACTGGATCTGCTCGGTCTGTTCCGGGTGCGGATCCTTGACCTCGGCGTAGTGCTCGGTCCGGCCGGGCGACCAGGCGGCGTAGTTGTTGCTCTGCACCGGGTCACCGATCTGCTCGGTCTCGACCGTCTCCTCGTGATTGCGGGCGTAGAAGATCCAGCTCGCCCGCTGCATGACGCTGTCGCGGAACCGCTCGAACTCGTCGATCTCGGTCCCGGTCAGCCTGAGCACCGTGTTCTCGGCGTCGTACAAGCCGCCGGTGCTGACCTTCCAGTCGCTGAGGTCGGGCGCGTCGGGTGTGTCGCCGGTCGGCAGCGGCGCGCCGTCCTGGGTGACCGGGTCGCCGTCACCGTTGACCCAGCCGCCCTTGCCGTCGGACTGCGGGATGTCGTGGCCGTACTGATCGACGGGGTTGCCGTCCGCGTCGACGTACCCTCCCTTGCCGTCCGACTTCGGCGGGGGAACGACGAACGAGGCGTCCTCGCCGTCGACGGTGCGGGCCCCGCTCCAGGTCTGCGTGAGATCGACGGGTACGGCGTCGGTTTCCATACCGCACCTTTGCGCGCGGGGCCGGGGCGACCGCAACGTCCCCGAACCGGGTCTGGAGGGACACGCCGGTCCCGTGGCTATGGTTCCGGCGACGGGGTGCGCCGATCCGCAGTAAGGGTGACGAGATGGCCGACTACAACCTGGTGTCGACGGAGATCTACGTGTCGCCGCAGTCGATGCACCAGTACGCCGCCGAGCACATGAAGGTCGTCATGAACAGCCTGGTGGACAACTGGGATGCGATCGGCCGGACGTGGGAGGATCTCAAGCTCGGTTGGATCGGGGACAGCGCCGACGCCGCCGACGAGTTCAACGCCCGTCTCAAGGACATCCAGGAACGGCTGTTCGGAGTGCCCGCGGCCGACGGCAAGTCCGTCGAGACGCCCGGGCTGCTGGACCGGGCCCGATCCGGAGTCATCGTCGCCGCCGCGAACTACAACGCGGCGGAGCACTCCGTCACCGATCTGTGGGACGCCTTCTGCGCACAGATGCGCCAGGAGGGCGAGACCACGAACGGCGAGCCGGCGCCGAGCCAGGACACCGCGCTCGATCCCATCCGGGCGGACTACACCGACAACCCGTACCCCTGGCACGAGCCCGAGAAGGACTGAGACCATGGGCGGTCCGAGAAACGGTCATCCCGATCCGGCGGCGCTGCGGCAGCTCGCGGCGGACTGGCGGGCGGAGGGCGACCGCCTGGAAACCCTGGGCGACAACATCAAGGCGGCCCACCGCAGCGTGGACTGGATCGGCTTCGCCAGCCTGTCCGCGGGCATCGCGGCCAACCTGGTCGACCTGAAACTGCGCCAGGTGCAGGACTCCGCGCAGGAGTTCGCGCAGTTCCTCGACGACTACGCGGAGAAGGTCCAGGAGCAGATCGACCGGGAGCGGGCCCAGTCGATCATCGAGGTCGTCCTGGCCCTCCTCGGACTGCTCACGATCGGCCTGGCCGGTGTTCTCGGCCCGGTGCTGGCGGCGCTCGGCCGGCTGCTGGCCGGCCTGCTCACCGCGATGAGCCAGCTCGCCGGCCGGATCGTCACCGCGGTCATCGACGTTGCGCTCGGCACCGTGTTCTGGGGCTCCCTCCAGGTCGCCTTCGAGTTTGGCACCACGGCCGTTGTCTCCCAGATCGTCGGCGTCACTCCCGAGTACAACGCCGGCATCGCGATCAGCGTCCTCATCGCGGCGGTGGTCGGCGGTCTGTTCTCCTTCCGCGGCGTCAACGACGTGCCACTGCGGACCATCAGCGGCCGGCCCGCCGATGCGCCGGCCGTCCTGCCCTCCCCGAAGGGCGGTCCCGGCGCCGGCGCCGACGTCGACAGCGCGGTCGTCGATCTGCCACGGCCGTCCGAGGGCACAGGCGGCGACGTCGTCACGATCAACCCCGACGAGGTCGCGGTCAGCGCGACCGATGCCGGCGGAGTGCCGTTCACCCCCGGATCGAGCCACAGCGTGCCGACCACCAGCGGCGCGGACCAGCGCATCTTCACCGGCTCCGGTGCCCTGGGCAACGCCGGTCGCGGGGCCGAGCACGGCAACCCGCAGACCGTCGCGCACACCGTGGAGCACGGCCTCACCACGCCGCCGCCGGTCCCGCAGACCGCGACGGGAGCGCCCGGGGGAGCTGCCGGCGGGCGGACCATCGGCGACATGCCGCCGGGTGGGCAGGTCACCACCGGCGCGGTCAGGACCGTTCCGCCGGGCGGCGACGCCGTCGGCCGTCCGCCCGTGACGTCGAACGGCGACGCGCTGCCGGCCGCCAACCTCGGCCGCGGCGCCGCCGGGCCGCCACCGCTGCGCCTCGCGACCGGCGGCGAGGGCACACCGGTGCACCTGGCTCCGGGCGAGGTCTCGCCGGTCTCCTCCCTGGGCGGCCGCAGCTTCGTTCCCGGTGACGTCTCGCCGGTCTCGTCGGTGGGCGGGCGTGGCAGTCTCGATCTGCGTACGCCGGTTGCGGGACACGGCGACCCGGTCGCTCAGCCGCCGACCCTGCCGGCCGCCGCATCCGGCGGCCCTGTCCCGGGGCCGGGGGCGGGGCGCGTGGTGCAGCACACGGTGACGAACGGGCCGGCCTCGGTGCCGCATGGCGTGAGCCTGCCGCCCGCGATGCGGCCCGGGGGCTTGCCCGACCTGCCCGCCGCACACGTCACGGCGCCGCCGGCGGGGCTGCCGGCGTCCTCGGCGAAGGTGCCGGCCGACGCCGCGGCGGCGCGGGCCCTGGAGGACAGGTTCCAGGCCCTGGGCGGGCCCGCGTCGTCCAAGGCGCCGGTCGATGCCGTGGCGGCGCGGGCGTTGGAGGACAGGTTCCAGGCCCTGGGCGGTTCCGCGGCCAAGCAGCCCGCGCTGCCCGACGTGCCGCGCGTCGAGGCGCCGCGGGGGCCCGCTGACATCTCCGGCGTACGAGTCCCGGACCAGCGTCCCGGCGCGGTGACGAGCGGCTCGGCGGCGCCGGACGCCGGTCGGCCGCTCGACGCCGTCGGTGTGCGCTGGCGTGACGACCTGTTCGCCGACACGCCGGCCACACCCTCGCTGATGGAGCAGGTCAAGGGGCTGCGGGGACCGAAGCTTCCGGACGTTCCCGGTCATGAACCCGGTGCGGTGCCGCGCGGTGCGGCTCCGAGCCCGTCCCCGGGCGCCCACGGCAAGCTGCCGGATGCGCCGAAGGACGCACCGAGCGACCCGGTGCTGAACGCGCTCGACGAGGCGCCGGCCGCGCCCACGGGGCTGGAGCGTCCGAAGCAGCTGATCGATGACCTCGGGGGTGCGGCCGGTCTGCCGCGGCGTGAACTCGACGACCTGGTGGGGAAGCTGTCGGCGTACGGCGACAGCGTGCTCGGTCCGGACGCCGAGTCGGCCGTGACCCGGGCCCTGGTCGAGGACATCGGCGTGCGGGCCGGGCTCGACGCTCACGCGGCGCGTGGCTTCGCCGACCGGATCACCTCGCCGGACGCCGCGGTCTCGCAGGCCGCGCGGGCCGAGTTCCGGACCCAGGTGGGCGCGTCCGCCGATCTGAACCGGCTGACGCACCGCCTGGTGGACATGCGGATCGACCACGCCGAGAAGGCCGGCGTGCCGATGACGCAGAGCTTCCGGACGGAGCTGACCCAGGCGCTGCGGGCCGGCGACGAGACCGCGGTGACCGGCGTGAGCGGCGACCTCGACCGGGCTGTCGCGGCTCGCGACGTGACGCGGCAGGCCGAGGCGGACAAGGCCGTGAGAGCCCTGGACGACCGGCTGGACAAATTGCGCTCGGCCAATGACCGCGATGCCGTTGCGGCCTCCGACGCCGCCGCCGCCGAAGGGGCTGCCCGGGACGAATTCATCCACAGCTTCCGCGACGGCCTGCTCGCCGAGATCAAGCAGCAGGCCGGCGAGAGCGACGCGAGCGTGGAACTCAGGACCCTCGAAAAATCCGCCCGGCCGGAGCGGGACGAATTCCTCGCTGCCGTGGACGCGGAGAGGGCGCAGCAGGCTCAGGCGCACGAGCTCCACGACCTGCTGGCCTCGGCCGACGACCTCGGAGCCCATGCCGGTCTGCGTCCGGAGCAGATCGATCAGGTCCGCGCGGAGGTCGAGACGCGGTACATCGACACACTGTCGCTGGACGAGGCCAGACTGACCCTGTACGAGGGCGTGGCCGGGCGGGCCGGGATGAACCCGGAGCGGGCGGCCACGCTGGCCACCCGCAGCCTCGGCGACAACGTGATCGGCCGGCACGCGATGCAGGTCTACCGGGACGAGCTGCGTGACCTGCGGTCCACCAACAGCCTCATCGACCGGGTCGTCCAGCAGGTCGGCGAGCGGTTCCAGGAGCTGAAACTGGCGTTCGACGAGGCGACCCGGGAGAGGCTGACGCAGGCCTACCGGCAGGGCGACGAGGCCGCGGCCGAGGAGATCACCATCCGGCTGGACGTCGAGCGGGCGCTCGCCGAGCGGCAGGCCGAGACCGCCGCGTTCAAGGCGGAGCTGGAGCTGACGAACCGCTTCAACGCGCTGCCCCGGCCCGAGGGGCCGACGGCCTCGGATCCTGTGACCGAGCCGGTGGGAGCAAGGGCCGAGACGCCCGCCGAGAATCCGCAGGCGCCCGACGTCTCCGTGGACGCGGAGACGCAGGCACTGTTCGAGGGGCTGGACGTTCCGACGGGACGGTTGCCGCACGAGGACCTGCCGGTGTTGCCCGACGTGCCGGAGAGCCCGGGACTGGAGTCGCTGCGGGCGTTCGGCCGGGATCTGGCCAAGGACGGCGGCCTGGATGCCGCCGCGACCGAGGACCTGCTGAAGGGCATCGACGACCGCTGGGGCCCGGTGGTCCTGGACGAGGCCGGCCGCGTCGAGGCGCGCTGGACCCTCGTCAAGGAGATGTACCGGCGGCTCGACGCGACGCCCGACGACGCCGGGCTGCAGAGCGCACGGCCTGCCGGCACCCGCATGCAGGACCTCGTCGGCGACAACGGCACGCTGCGCGATGCGGCCCGCGTAGCCTTGCGTTACGAGCTGACCTCGGCCCGTAAGGTGCAGAGCCTGAACGAGCGGTTCGCCGGCCTGCCGGAACTGCGCGCCGAGGACCCCGTCGCCCCGGCGGCCGGGGACGGCGACGAGCCGGCGGCCCGGGCGGTCGACCAGGCTGTGTCGAGCCGGGACGCCTTCGGCAAGGTGCTCGACGAGCTCGTCACCCGGCCACCGGCGGGCGGTCCGGCCCGGGCGGAGGAGGGCTTGCCGGCACCGCTGGGCGAGGAAATGCTCATGCGGGAGCCGCTGCAGCACGACTCGCCGCGTCCGGTCACCCGGGCCGATCTGCGGTACGACCCGCCGCCGCGCGCGGCAGCCGAGCCGACGCCGCTCGAGCAGTTCGAGCTGGAGCTCGCCGAGCGCCACGCCGCGGCGGCCACGGCCGAGCGGGACCTGCACGCGGCCGGACTCGACGCGGACAGTCGCTTCCGGACGGCGGTGGCCGACTTCCGTGCGGCGAATCCGGACGCCCGCTTCGACCTCGACGCGGTCCGGGTCGATTACGACGCGCGCATCGCGGACGCGTGGCGGGCCGAGCCGTTGCCCTCGGCCTGGCCGGGATACGTCGCCGCGGCCGCGGCCGGGCTGCCGGAGCTTCTCGCGCAGAGCGAGGTCGGCATGGGCACGAAGCCGGCCGCCGAGGTGCGCGACCCCGACCGCGTGATCCCGGAACCGGCGGTGGCCGAGCTGGCCGGCGAGATCTTCACCCGGGCGGCCGGCATCGTGGACTACGAGCATGGCTTGGACCTGCCCGCCTCCGTGCTGGACCGGATGCGGGACACGTTCACCGACGGTTTGCAGCGCCACTACTCCGACATCCACCACGGCGGCAGCGACGAGCGCTTCGCCGAGGACGGCGGCCGCGCCGCGGTGTGGGAGGCGTACCAGGAACGACAGCTCGACAGCGTCCGTGCCGACCTCCGGCTGGCCGACAGGGCCTGGGCGGCGGCGCAGCGTGCCGCGGTGCAGTTTCACGCGCTGGTCGGTGCGGGCCGCCTCGACTCCCCGGATCAGGCTCTCTCCGAGCTGTCCCTGCGTGCCTTCGGTGAGCAGTTCGCCACCGAGACGCTGGTCCTGCGTCAGGAGCACTACTACGGTCTGCACGAATTGCAGCAGCAGGCGTTCCGCGAGCAACTGGACGAGCTGGTGCGCCCAGTCGACGACCTGGCGGCGCTGGACGACGCCGAGCGAGATGAGCGCTGGCAGCAGGAGAAGGCCGAGCTGCAGGCCGACTACGCCCGGCGGTTGAAGACCGCGCTGTTGGTCGAGCAGCAGCGTCCTGACCTGGCCGTTGCCTTCGAGACCGCGCTCATCGAGGCCGCCGAGCTCACCGACCGCACCGGCCTGGCGACCCTCGACGGCCTGTCCCCGGCGGCGGCCGACGCGTTCCGGGCGGACTTCGTCACCACCGGCCGGCGCCTGTTCGAGGAGACGTTCGCCGAGGCCGTCAGGGCGGGGGCGCACGGCTACGACTCCGTCTTCACCCGGGCCGAGACCGTGTGGCGGCACCAGTACGACCACCTGCGCACCGCCCTGCGCCAGGAGGCCTTTGTCCACTTGCAGGTCCACCGGCACGACACGGCGCTGGCGGCGGCGGTGGAGAACTACCGGACGGTGTCGGAGGAGTACGGCTGGGACGACGTGCCCGAGACGGTCTACGCCAAGGCCCGGGAGGAGTTCCTCGCCGACGCCACCGCGAAGCTGCGGGCCTCGGTGCGGGAGCAACTCGACCCGTTCGCCAAGAGCCAGGCCGCGCACTGGGACAGTCTGGCGGGCACGATCGAGCGCAGCCTCGGGCGTTACTTCAACCACGACAAGCTGCGTGAGTACGCCACCCGGGCCGAGCCCCCCGTCCCGGCCACCGTGGACGCCGGTCGACTGGCGGCGCCCCCGGCCGCGTACGAGGAAAAGGCGCAACCGATCCTGGACGGCGTACGCGATGCGGTGTCGGCGGCCCTGCGCCCCGACGGCCGTGAGGTGCCCGCCGACGTCCGTGATCGCGTCGCCGCCGAGATCGCGGCGGTCGTGCGCGAGGCGGACACCGCGGCCCGCAAGCGTGCGGAGCGTGGCGACAACACCGCGACCGCGCTCGCGGCGGCCACGGCGGAACTGGACGAGCGCCTGTCCGGCCTGGCCGCCTCGGTGCCTCTCCGGCTGTCGCACCAGGAACGGGCGAGCGCCGAGCTGGAGCGCGCCGGCCACGCCTTCGAGGGCCTGCTGGCGCCGGCGGAGGCGCTGCCGGGCGCGGTGACCGCGGGGTTGTCGGTCGCCTTCGCGAACGACTGGCTGACCCGTCACGACCGGCTCTTCCGTGGCGGCGCCGGTGTCGCCAAGGCGGCGGCGGTCGCGGCCGGCCTGCGGGAGCTCGCGGGCCGGGTGGAGATCACGGCGCCCCACCACGATGTGCTCAGCCCGGACGCCCTGCGCCGGGTGCTGCTGGACGTGGCGGCGACGCTGCCCGGCGGCTACACCACGGCCGGTTCGAGCGTGCTGCTGCAGCGGCCGGGAGTCCCGCCCAACCGGCTGATGACCGAGATCGCCGCTTTCTTCCGGCCCATCCCGGGTCACCAGCGCGTCATCGTCGCGCCCGGCACGGATCTCATACCCTTCCTGACCGAGCTCACGAATCGGCTCGGTGACCCGGCGCAGCGCTCCCGGGTCGTCGTGCACGCCCCGATGACGCCCGAGCCGGTGCTCCGGACGCTGGTCAGCCGCTACGGCGTCACGGTGGCTTTCGCCGAACCGCCCGCCGGCACCGAGCCGGCGCTGCCGGTCACCGCGGACGGCACGCCGACCCTGCGGCGCTGGGCCGAGCACTGGCTCGTCCGGCCGGGCACCGAGGAGCCGGAGGGACCGTACGGTCTGCGGCGCCGCGGCGACTCGGAGCTGTTCGAGTTGCCCGGCGACTGGGTCCTGGAGGACCTGCCCTGGGGCCTGTGGGCCCGGCCCGCCTCGCTGGTCGAGCCCGGCCTCGCCGCCGATGTCCGTTCAGGTGCCGTGGCCGGTGACGCCGCCATCGTGGTCGGCGTGCCGGGGGTCGAGGTCCCGGAGCCGGTCGTCCGGGCCGGCCTGTCTCTGATCGGGCACCTGCCGGTGGAGCTCGGGGAGCCGGCGGTGGAGTGGCTCAGCCCGCTGCCCGAACTGACTCCCGAGGCCGTGCCCGTCGTTGACCTGGACACCACTCTCGGCGGGCTGTCCGGGGTGCGCACCGGCGCGGCCGAACCTGGGCCGGCGAGCATCGCCGTGGACGCCCTCCGGTCGGCCGGCCACGGCGCCGAGGCCGAGGCGTTCCTCGCCGAGCCCGACCCGGCGCTTCGCGACCAGGGGCTGATCCGCCTGTACCGCACCGGAGACGCGATCCGGGACGTTCTGCCCGA
The DNA here is from genome assembly GCF_030757795.1 of Actinoplanes oryzae. GTDB lineage: Bacteria > Actinomycetota > Actinomycetes > Mycobacteriales > Micromonosporaceae > Actinoplanes. The sequence goes on along the minus strand of NZ_JAUQWH010000007.1, from coordinate 30,278 downwards.
TCTGCACCTCGGGCTGGCCACCCCGGCCCGCTCCGACGCGGCGCTGGCCGAGATTCTGCAGCTCGCCGGCACCGCGCTCGGGGGCGCCTTCGTCGTCGAGGGCCAGATGCGGCAGGCGGCGCGGGGGTTGCTGACGGAGACCAGGACCGAGCTGCTGAGCGGACTGTTGATGCTCGTCCCGATTGGCGATGACAGACGCCCGGCCGTGCTCCGCTTCGCCAAGGTGCTTCTCGATTGCTGAATTTGCGGCCGTCGTGAACACCCCTGGACCAGGAGCCGTCTTAATAGGTCACGACTGCCGGAGCCGAACCGCGGAAGAGCCTGATGACTGAACCTGTGAGCACCGAGCCCGCGGCCGGCGAACCGGTGCGCCGGTCGGCGATGGCGGCCCCACCGGCGCCCGAGCACCGGGCGTCGGCCGAGGTCGGCCAGCGGCGCGAATTCGTCCGGGCGTTCGTGGAACACGCTGCCGAACGCCCGGCGAGCGAGCGCACGACCGTACGCCTGCCCACCCTGATCACCGTGACTGCCGCGGTGGCCGTCGGTGCGGTCGTCGTCGGGGTGTTCTGGAACCTCCTGCGGCCCATGACCCCGCAGCAGAAGGCGGCCGCCAAGGGCACGACGGTGGCGCCGAGCGTCCGTCCGACCGGCCGGTTCCAGGCGGTGGCCGGCTGGGACTGCCAGGCCGCCGGGGATCGCGGCTTCGACGCCCGCGGCCGCACCGGCGACTGGCGCACGGCGGGCACCGGCGGGTGGTGGCAGGACGGCTGTCACGGCACCGCGGTGACGCTGCCCCCCTCGGACGAGCAGCGCGGACAGGCGGCGACCTGGTGGTTCACGCCGGGCGAGGCGATCCGGACCTGCGACCTCAGCGTGTACGTGCCCAAGACCGGCTCCACATTGGTCAGCAAGGCGAAGTACCAGGTGATGGCGGGCGCCTCCGGTACGGCGTACGCGAGCTTCACCGTGGACCAGGGCGCCCATGCCGGGAAGTGGGTCCGGGCGGGCACCTATCCCGTGCGGCAGAACCAGTTCGCGGTGGGCCTCGACGCCGCGGACGCCTCCGGCGGTGGCGACCGAGCCCGGGTCGTGTTCGGCCAGGTACGGGTGACCTGTGCTTCCTGAGCTGCCCGCCCGGCGGGGGACGGCCGCCCGGGCCGCCCTGACCGGCCGGGTCGAGCGGGTCTCCACCCGGGCGTGGAGCCGGCACAAGACGATCGGCGCGGCGGTGCGCGCGGCCAAGCCGGACACTGTCGTCGCGGTGTCACCGGGCACGTACCGGGAGAGTCTGGTCCTGGAGCATCCGGTGACGATCGTCGCCGAGGACGAGTCCGGCGTGGTCGAGCTGGTCGCGCCGGACGGCCCCGCGGTCCAGGTCCGCGGCGGCACGGTGACGATGCGCGGCATCACCGTACGCGGAAGTGGGGCCGGCGCCGCCGCGGTGGTGGTCTCGGCCGGCCGCCTCGACCTTCGGGACAGCCGGGTGAGCGCCGGTTTCGTGCACGTCGGGGGCCAGTCCGAGGCCACGCTGACCGGCTGCACGGTCGAGGACGGCGGGCCGTGCGCGCTCAGCGTGGCCGACGGGGCGCGGGTGGAGGCGGGTGGCCTGCGGGTCGCGAAGGTCGCTGGAGTCGCGGTGGCGGCCTCCGGCTCCGCCCGGCTGGCCCTGTCGGGTGCAGTGCTCACCGACGTCGGTGGCGTGGGTGTCCGCGTCGAGGACGCGGCCTCCGCCGTGATCGATCATTGTGACATCGGGTCGGCCACGGATGCGGGCGTGGAGGTCCGCGGTGACGCCAGCCTGCGCCTGCTGGACAGCCACCTGCACGACATCGGCGGCGACGGTGTCCGTGTCCTGGGCAGCGCCGGGCTCGGAGCCGAGTGGTGGCCCGCGTTGCGCCCGGGCCGCCCCGACGACCTGACGCCCGCCGAGCCGGGTGACACCGGGGGAGTGGTGCTGCGGCGATGCGAGATCCGCCGGACCGGCGCCGCGGGCGTGGTGACCGGCGGTGAGTCGATGACGGTGTTCGACGACAGCGTTGTCGACCGGGCGGGCAGCGCCGGCGTGCTGGCCGCGCACGACAGCCGGGTGGCGGTCAGCTCGGTGCGGGTGACCGCCGGCGCCCAGACCGGCGTGGCGGTGCGGGACAACAGCCAGGTGCGCTGGCGTGGCGGGTCGCTGACCGATTCGGAGGCCAACGGTGTCTACGCGGTCGGCGACAGTCGCCTGCAGCTGAGCGATGTGGAGGTCCGCGGGACCGGCTTCACCGCGATCCACCTGACCGGGACCGCGGCCGTCACTTTGCTGCGCGTCAGCGTGGCCGGCAGCGCCGAGTTCGGCATCCGCGCCGCCGGGCACTCCGTGCTCTACGCGAGTGGGACCGGCGTCGATCGTGCGGCGCTCGCCGGCGTGCAGATCGACGAGACGGCCGACGCCGTGCTGCGCGACGTGACCGTCGCCCATTGCCGCACCGGCGTGCACGTCGACACCGCCCACCGTCCGCTGCTGGCGGGATGCACCGTACGGGACATCGCCGGCAGCGGTGTGGAGATCGCTCCCGGCTCGGCGCCCATGCTGGTGGGCACCACCGTGCGGGAGTGCGCGGCGGCGGGCGTCTTCGTCGACGTCGACGCCGAGCCGGTGCTCGAGGACTGCACGATCGAGACGATCGGCGGCAGCGGTGTCGCGGTGTGGACCGGCGCCCGCCCGGCGCTGCGGCGAGTGACCATCGCGGGCGTCAAGAAGAACGGTCTCTACTTCGGACCGGGAGCGCACGGCACGGCCGAGGACACCACCATTTCCCGCACCGGCTACCCGGCGCTCTACGTCGGCGCCGGGGCGGATCCTGTGCTGCGCCGCTGCGCCGTGCTGGACGCCGACGAGGATGTCAGCCTGGCCGAGGGGGCCGAGCCGGTCTTTGAGCAGTGCCGCAGCGAACGGGTGGGGACAGCGGCATGGCCCGCCACCGCCGAGGCCGCCCCCGCCCCCGTCCGCGCCGCGACCAAGGACGACAACGCCGAGGAGCAGCAGCAGCAGGACACCTTGCAGCCGCTGCTCGACCAGCTGCACGAACTGATCGGGCTGGTCGGTGTCAAACGCGACGTGGGCCAGATGGTCAAGCTCATGCACCTGGTGAAGCGCCGCCGGGACGCCGGGCTGGCACCGCCCCCGATGTCGCGTCACCTGGTCTTCGCCGGCAACCCCGGCACCGGGAAGACCACCGTCGCCCGCCTCTACGGCCAGCTGCTGGCCGCGCTCGGGATGCTCACCAGCGGCCATCTCGTCGAGGTCGACCGCGGCATGCTGGTCGGCGAGTACGTCGGGCACACCGCCCCCAAGACCCAGGCCGCTTTCCAGCGCGCGCTCGGCGGTGTGCTGTTCATCGACGAGGCGTACGCCCTGGTGCCCGAGGGACAGAGCAACGACTTCGGCAACGAGGCGATCTCGACGCTGGTGAAGCTGATGGAGGACCACCGCGAGGAGGTCGTGGTCATCGTGGCCGGCTACCCCGACCAGATGACCCGCTTCATCGGCGCCAACCCGGGGCTGTCGTCGCGGTTCTCCCGCACCCTGACGTTCGACGACTACACCGGCAGCGAGCTGGTGCGGATCGTCGACAAGCAGGCCGAGGACCACGACTACCAGCTGTCCGGCGAGGCCCGTACCCGGCTGGTCCAGTACTTCGAGTCGGTCGACCGGGGAGAGGGCTTCGGCAACGGCCGCTTCGCCCGCAAGGTCTTCCAGGAGATGACCGAGAACCACGCGGGCCGCATCGCCGAGCTCGACGACCCGAGCGACGAGCAGTTGAGCACCCTGGAGGCCGCCGACGTCACCGGCGTCGCCTTCGACCTGAGAGGCGGAGAAGCCCGATGACCCGCTTGGCGTTCCACCGGCCCGCGCGCATGCTGCTGCCGCAGCTGCCCGCTCAACCGGTCACGCTGCCCAACCCGCCCGAGCCGCCCAAGGAGGCTCCGGGCAACAACGCCTGGAGCCTGGTGCTGCCGCTGCTGTCCAGCGTGGGCATCGCCGCGTACATGGTCACCTTCGGCAAACCCGCGCTGATCATCATCGGGGTGCTGTTCTTCGTCACCTCCACCGGCGCGGTCATCGGCCTGCGGCTGTCGCAGCGCAGCGAGAACAGCAAACAGGCCCGCAAGGCCCGCGCCCGGTACCGCCGCCACCTCGCGCTCGCCCGCGACCAGGCGCGAGAGGTCAGCACCGCCCAGCGAGCGGTGGCCACGCTCGCCGACCCGGATCCGTTGCGGCTCTGGTCGATCAGCACCAACCGCAACCGGGTCTGGGAACGGCGACCGGGCGACGGCGACTTTCTCCAGGTACGCGTCGGCCACGGTGCCGTCCGGCTGACCACACCGCTGGGGCTGGACCCCAACCTCGACCCGCTCGGCGACTGGGACTGGGACTCGCTGCAGAGCGCGCACCGGCTCATCGACCGGATGGGTCACGTCGAGGACCAGCCGATGGTCGTCGACCTGGGCCGGGCCGGCGTGCTCAGCGTGGTCGGCGACCCGGCGCGGACCGAGGCGGTCGCCCGCGCGATGCTCACCCAGATCGCCGTGCTGCACGCACCCGACGACGTGACCATCGCCATCGAGACCTCGGGCGCCGAGCAATGGGAGTGGACCAAGTGGCTCCCGCACACCTTCGAGCCCGACGCCAAGGGGGAGAGCGGCTCGGTGTCCCTGGTCGCCGAGCACCCCGAGGTGCTCGGTGCCTTCCTCACCGCGGAGCTGACCAGGCGGCGGGACGAGGCGTCGAACCGGCGCAACATGCTCAGCAGCGAGCGGTCCGCCGACGCGCCCCAGCGCCGGCTGATCGTGGTCTTCACCGGGTTCGCGCCGTTCTCCGAGTGGGGCCGGTCGGACCTCATGGCCGCGCTGCTGCAGGCGGCCGGACGGCAGCTCGGGATCACCCTGATCTTCCTGGGCGAGAAGGACCGGGACGAGCCGAGCCGCGTGGACCTGCGGATCCGCTTCGACCAGGAGGGACACCTCGTCACCGAGGGCCACCCGGACACGGTCGTCACGCCCGCGCACCGGTGCCGGCCGGACGAGCTCACCCCGCAGCTCGCCGAGCTCATCGCCCGCAACCTCGCCCCGCTGCGGCTCAGCGACGAGAGGGAGCAGGTGCTGGCACGTACGCGCTCGCTGAGCGAGATGGTCCTGGGCAGCGATCCCGGCCGCGCGGACGTCACCAGCCGGTGGGTCCGGGCGGGCGACCCGCGGATGCTGCGCGCCCCGATCGGCACCGACGGCGACGGCCAGACGGTGATCCTCGACATCAAGGAGTCCGGTCAGGGCGGATCCGGGCCGCACGGGCTCATCGTGGGCGCGACCGGCTCCGGCAAGTCGGAGCTGCTGCGCACGCTCGTGACCGGCCTGGCGCTCACCCACTCGCCGGAGCTGCTGTCGTTCGTCCTGATCGACTTCAAGGGCGGTGCGGCGTTCGCGCCGCTGCGGGAGCTCCCGCACGTCTCCGGCCTGATCACCAACCTGGCCGACGACGCCGCGATGATCGACCGGGTGCTGGCCGCCCTGATGGGCGAGCAGCAACGCCGGCAGCGCATCCTGCGCGACGCCGGCAACTTCGACACGGTGCGTGACTATCAGATCCGCCGGGCCGCGGGCGCCACCGGGCCCGGTGGCGATCCCCTCGAACCGCTGCCGACGCTGCTGATCATCGTCGACGAGTTCGGCGAGCTGCTGTCCGGGCGCCCCGAGTTCGCCGAGCTCTTCGTTCAGATCGGCCGGGTCGGGCGGTCGCTGGGCATGCATCTGCTCATGGCCACCCAGCGGCTCGAGGAGGGCAAGCTGCGGGGGCTCGACTCGCACCTGTCGTACCGCATCTGCCTGCGGACGTTCTCCGCGGCCGAGAGCCGTACGGTGATCGGCACGACCGACGCGTACAAGCTGCCCTCGATTCCGGGGTCCGCGTATCTCAAGGTGGACGAGTCGATCTACCAGCGGTTCCGGGTTGCGCACGTCTCCGCCCCGTACGTCAGCCCGGCCGAGCGGCGCGCCGCGATGGGCGCGGGCGACACCTCGATCGTGCCGTTCGACCTGCGGTCCGACGCGGTCGTCGTCGAGCGCGAGGACGACGAGCTCGCCCGGCTCGCCGCGCGTCCCGGCCCGACCGAGCTGCAGATCCTCGCCGAACGGATGACCTCGATCGCCAGCCCGGCGCACCAGGTCTGGCTGCCGCCGCTTCCGGCCGCCCTCGCCCTCGACCACCTGATCGGCCGACCGGCGCCGAAGGCGGGCCGCGGATACGCCGCTCGCGTGTGGCCGCTCTCGGGCCGGCTGAGCGTGCCCATCGGCCTCATCGACCTGCCGCTCAAGCAGGACCAGGAGACGCTGGTGATGGACTTCGGCGGGGTGCACGGTCACCTCGCCGCGGTCGGCGCCCCGCGCACCGGGCGCAGCACGTTCCTGCGCACCGTGCTGATGTCCGGGATGCTCACCCACACGCCCGACGAGATGCAGTTCTATTGCATCGACTTCGGCGGGGGGACGCTGCACCCGTACGCCGTCGCGCCGCACGTCGGCAGCGTGGCCGGACGCAACGAGCCCGAGCTGGTCAACCGCATGTTCGCGGAGATCCGGACCCTGATCGTGCAGCGTGAGCGGCAGATGCGCGAGCTGGGCATCGAGTCGATAGCCGAGCTGCGTGAACGCCGCCAGGCCGGCCTGCTGCCGGACGGGCTGCGCTCGGCCGACATCTTCCTGCTGATCGACAACTGGGGTGCCGTACGCGCCGAGTTCGAAGCGGCGGAGGCGTACGTCACCGAGTTCGCCGCCCGGGGGCTGGGCGCCGGGGTGCACCTGGTGCTGACCTCCGGACGCTGGAACGACATCCGGCCGGCGCTGCGCGACAGCATCGGCACGCGCATCGAGCTGCGGCTCAACGACCCCACCGAGTCCGACGTCAACCGCCGGCTCGCCGCGCGGATCCCGGCCACGATGTCCGGTCGTGGCGTGGCCGCGCCCGGCGTGTTCTTCCACCTGGTGCTGCCCCGCCTGGACGGCGTCGATTCCGCCGATCAGCTGCGGGAAGCCCAGGAACAGACCCTCGACAAGATCTCCGAGCACTGGAACGGACCGGCGGCCCCACCGGTCCGGCTGTTGCCGTCGCGCGTGCTCGCCGGTGAGTTGCCGCCGCTGGACGGCGCGGAGGTGCCGATCGGCCTCGCCGAGCACGACCTGTCCACGGTCGGGCTCGACCTGGTCGGCGGCGACCCCCACTTCCTGGTGTACGGCGACGCCGGCTCCGGCAAGAGCACGCTGCTGCGGACCTGGCTCGCCGGGCTCACCGAACGGGTCTCGCCCTACGACATGCGGGTCGTGCTGGTCGACTATCGGCACACGCTCATGGAAGCCGTGCCGGGGGAGCACCTCGGGGCGTACGCGGGCGACGCCGAGAGCGCCCAGGTGTACGTCCAGCAGGTGGTGGAGAAGCTCAAGGAACGTGTGCCCCCGCCCGGCATCAGCCCCGCCCAGCTGAAGGCCCGCGACTGGTGGGAAGGCACCGAGATCTACGTCGTGGTCGACGACTACGACCTGATCACCGGCCCGCAGAACGTGCTGTCGCCACTGCTGCCGTTCATCCCGCAGGCGCGCGAGGTGGGGCTGCACCTGGTCCTTGCCCGCCGCGTCGCCGGACTGATCCGCAGCGGCATGTCGGACACGCTGACCGCCCGCATCCGGGACATGGGCTGCGGCGGTGTCATCCTGTCCGGCGATCCCAAGGAGGGCGTGGTCCTCGGCGACGAACGAGCGGCGCAGCGACCACCCGGCCGCGGCACGCTCGTCCGGCGGGGCCGGCCCGGCCAGCTCATCCAGATCGCGCTCACCGAGAACACGCAGGGGTAGACCACTCATGGCCCACGAACAGACCCGCGTCACCGTGGTCGGCACCTACCGCAGTGCCGACATCGCGCTCCCGTCGCTGAGCCCGCTCGGCGAGTTCACCGCCCGCCTCGCCGAGCTGTGCGGCCAGGACACCAACGATCAGCTGCCGCCGGTGTGGACGCTGTCGCGCCCGGACACCGGACCGCTGGGGCTCGACACCAGCCTGCTGCAGGCCGGCGTCGTCGACGGCGAGGTGCTTTATCTGTACGACCTGGCGGGCGGCGCGGTCGACTCCCCGATCGTCATGGACATCGACGAGATCGTCGCGGAGGAGACCGAGGAGCTGCGGCTGCGCTCGGTGCACCCGGGGCCGGTCGTCATCGGCGTCGGCCTGCTGCTGCTGGTGGCCACCGCGGTGCTGGCCGGGTGGCGCTACGACGCCGACACCGGCAGCGCGGTCGGGCTCACGGCCGGCGGCCTCGCCCTGCTCGGCGCGGCGTGGGGCGTACGGCAGAAGGAATCCGCCACCCCGCCGCTGCTGATCCAGCTGATAGCGCTGGCCGCCGTGCCGGTGCTGGCCGGGGCCGGCGCGCTGATCGCCGAGGGGCTCGCCGGCTCGGCCTGGGCCGGCGCCGCCGTCGGCGCCAACATCGCGGCGGTCATGGCCATCGCCACGCTGGGCGACGTCCTCATCGTCGCGGTCGAGCTCTGGCTGGCCGTGGGCGGCGGTCTGGTCGCGCTGACCGCCGGGCTGGAATCCGACGCGGTCGAATCGAGTGCCGTCGTGGCGGCGGTCGCCATCGGCATGCTGGCGATCGCCCGCCGGTTGGCCGCCACCGTCACCGTATGGGGCCAGAAGCTGCCCCGCGGCCGTCAGCCCTTCGCCGAGGCCACCACCGGCCTGGTCGACCGCTCGGCCCAGATCACTGCGGTGGTCATGGCCGGCCCGGTCGTCGCGCTCGCCGTGGCCGTGCCCGTGCTGGCGTTCTCCGGCCGCGCCTTCGCCATCGTCCTCGCCTGGGTCTGCTGCCTGGTGCTGTTCACCCGCAGCCGGATCGCCGCGTTCACGGCCGAGATGTGGATCCTCGGCGTGACCACCGCCCTCACCTTCTTCAGCCTGCTCGCCGCGGTGACCGACACCCTGGCCCCGGCCACCGGGTCGTTGCTCCTGGTGGGCAGCGGCCTCATCGTCGTGCTGGCCGGTATCGGGCTGAGCGTGCTGGTCCCGCCGCGGACAAGGCACACCGGCTCCGGGCCGAAGCCGCCGGTGCGCCGCAGTCGTTCGGAGGTCGTCGGCGCGGCGTCCGCGCTCGTGATCGCCCCGCTGACGATCGGTGTCTTCGGCGTGCTCGGCCACCTCGTCACCGTGGGCCGGACGTTGTTCTGAGGCCTTCGCCGGGGGTGCCGCCGATAAGGTGACACCCCCGGCCGGTCATCGGGTGTGCGCGCTGTCGCGCAGGTGGCCCAGCTCGATCGCACGGCGGGTCAGGTCGGCCTTGTTGCCGACGTTCAACTTCGCGCGGATCCGCTTCGCGTACGTGTTCACCGTCGCCTGCGACAGCCCCATGCGCAGCGCGATCTGCGAATGGGTGTAGCCCGAGGCGATCCACCGCAGAGTCTCGGCCTCGCGCGGCGCCAGCGCCTCCTGCTTCTGCTCCGCCGGCTCTTCCCACAGCCGGCCCGACAGGTGCGAGCACAAGTAGAAGCCGCCCCGCACGGTCACCCGGAGCGCCTCGCGTACCGCTGCCTGCTCGGCGTGCCGGCTCACCCAGCCGCGTACGCCGGTCACGATCGACTTACGCAGGGCGTCGCGCCCCGGCCACTCCGCATTGACGAGCACCGGCCCGTACGGAAGCGCCCGCTCGACCAGCTCGCCCGCGGCCGGATCCGGCCGCGCGAGCGCCAGCAGCACCAGGTCGTACCGTCCGCTCAGCGCGTCGATGCCGGGCACCGCGGAACGGACCGTCGCCTCCGGGTCGTCCCCGGCCAGCTTTTCCAGCCCGGCCCGCCAGATCGGCAACTTCGCCACCACAGCAATCTCGTACACGGTCCACACGACGTACGCCGGGGTTCCGCTGTTCGAACGAGGTCGAGGGCACGGGGACGTCCCCTAACGGATGTCTTGCCGCCTGCTCCCGGTCCGCTCGTACGCTCTGCTCGCTGTCCAGTCGTTCAATGGCAGGAGCGTCCTGTGCCCACCGAGAAGCTCACCGACGGCACCGTCGTCGAATACGGCGCCGACGGTGCCGTCGTGCGTCAACAGCTCAGCGACGGCACGGTCTTCGACAGCTTCGACGCCGGCGGCCATCCCCTCCACGGCGTGATCGCCGGGTCGGGCGAGGTCACCATCGACTACCGCCCCGACGGATCGAGCACCTGGTCCTATGCCGACGGGACGTCGGTGGGCCGCTCGGCGGACGGCGACGTGGTCCGGCAGGAAACCGCTGACGGCGCGGTCTTCGACCGGTTCGACACCGACGGTCGGCCGACGCATGGCACGTTGCCGGGTGCGGACGGCGGTCCGGCGCAGCAGGTGTCGGTGTCCTATGGCGGTGATGGTTCGAGCACGTGGTCGTATGCCGATGGTTCGCGGGTGTCTCGCGATGCTGACGGTGATGTGGTGCGGCAGAGCACTGGTGATGGTGCGGTGTTCGACCGTTTCGACGCCGACGGTCGCCCCACGCATGGCACGTTGCCGGACGCTGATGGTGGTGCGGCGCAGCAGGTGTCGGTGTCGTACGGCGATGATGGTTCGAGTACTTGGTCGTATGCGGATGGTTCCCGGGTGTCGCGTGATGCTGACGGTGATGTGGTGCGGCAGGGCACCGCCGATGGTGCGGTGTTCGACCGGTTCGATGCCGATGGTAGGCCGACGCACGGCACGTTGCCGGGTGCGGACGGCGGGCCGGCGCAGCAGGTGTCGGTCTCTTACCGCGATGACGGTTCGAGTACCTGGTCGTATGCGGATGGATCCCGGGTGTCGCGTGATGCTGACGGTGATGTCACGCGGCAGGGCACCGCCGATGGTGCGGTGTTCGACCGGTTCGACGCCGACGGTCGCCCCACGCACGGCACGTTGCCGGACGCTGATGGTGGTGCTGCGCAGCAAGTGTCCGTCTCCTACGACGGTGATGGTTCGAGTACTTGGTCGTATGCCGATGGTTCGCGTGTGTCTCGTGATGCTGACGGTGATGTCACCGGCCAGAGCACCGCCGATGGTGCTTCGTTTGATCGTTTCGATGCTGATGGTCGGCCGACGCATGGGTCGTTGCCGGGTGCTGATGGTGGTGCGGCGCAGCAGGTGTCGGTGTCGTACGGCGACGATGGTTCGAGTACCTGGTCGTACGCGGATGGTTCGCGGGTGTCGCGTGATGCTGACGGTGACGTGATCCGTCAGACGACCGCCGATGGTGCGGTGTTCGATCGTTTCGATGCTGATGGTCGGCCGACGCATGGGTCGTTGCCGGGTGCTGATGGTGGGCCGGCGCAGCAGGTGTCGGTGTCGTACAGCAACGATGGTTCGAGTACCTGGTCGTACGCCGACGGCTCCCGGGTCTCGCGTGATGCTGACGGTGACGTAGTCCGGCAGAGCACCGCCGATGGTGCTTCTTTTGATCGCTTCAACGCGGATGGTCGGCCGACGCATGGGTCGTTGCCGGGTGCTGATGGTGGGCCGGCGCAGCAGGTGTCGGTCTCTTACAGCGATGACGGTTCGAGTACCTGGTCGTACGCGGATGGTTCCCGGGTGTCGCGTGATGCTGACGGTGACGTCACGCGGCAGAGCACTGGTGATGGTGCGGTGTTCGACCGGTTCGACGCTGATGGTCGCCCCACGCATGGCGCGTTGCCGGGTGCTGGTGGTGGTGCGGCGCAGCAGGTGTCCGTCTCCTACGACGGTGATGGTTCGAGTACCTGGTCGTATGCCGATGGTTCGCGGGTGTCTCGCGATGCTGACGGTGACGTGATCCGTCAGACGACCGGTGATGGTGCGGTGTTCGACCGGTTCGACGCCGACGGTCGCCCCACGCACGGCACGTTACCGGGCACGGACGGCGGGCCAGCGCAGCAAGTGTCCGTCTCCTACAGCGATGACGGTTCGAGTACCTGGTCGTATGCCGATGGTTCGCGGGTGTCTCGCGATGCTGACGGTGACGTAGTCCGTCAGACGACCGGTGATGGTGCGGTGTTCGACCGGTTCGATGCCGATGGTAGGCCGACGCACGGCGCGTTGCCGGGTGCGGACGGCGGTCCGGCGCAGCAGGTGTCCGTCTCCTACGACGGTGATGGTTCGAGTACCTGGTCGTACGCGGATGGTTCGCGGGTTTCTCGTGATGCTGACGGTGACGTAGTCCGTCAGACGACCGGTGATGGTGCGGTGTTCGACCGGTTCGACGCCGACGGTCGCCCCACGCATGGCACGTTGCCGGGTGCTGATGGTGGTGCTGCGCAGCAGGTGTCGGTGTCGTACGGCGATGATGGTTCGAGTACCTGGTCGTACGCGGATGGTTCGCGGGTTTCTCGTGATGCTGACGGTGACGTGATCCGTCAGACGACCGGTGATGGTGCGGTGTTCGACCGGTTCGACGCCGACGGTCGCCCCACGCATGGCACGTTGCCGGGTGCTGATGGTGGTGCTGCGCAGCAGGTGTCGGTGTCGTACGGCGATGATGGTTCGAGTACCTGGTCGTACGCGGATGGTTCGCGGGTTTCTCGTGATGCTGACGGTGACGTGATCCGTCAGACGACCGGTGATGGTGCGGTGTTCGACCGGTTCGACGCCGACGGTCGCCCCACGCATGGCACGTTGCCGGGTGCGGACGGCGGGCCGGCGCAGCAGGTGTCGGTGTCCTACGGCGACGACGGTTCGAGTATCTGGTCGTATGCCGACGGCACGTCGGTGGCGCGTGATGCTGACGGCGATGTCACCCGTCAGAGCACCGCCGATGGTGCGGTGTTCGATCGCTTCGACGGCGACGGCAGGCCGACGCACGGCACGCTGCCGGGTGCCGATGGCGGGCCGGCGCAGCAGGTGTCCGTCTCGTACGGCGATGACGGTTCGAGCACCTGGTCGTACGCCGACGGCACGCGCGTCTCCCGCAACGCCGACGGTGACGTGGTTGATCAGACGACCGGCGACGGGGCCTCGTTCGACGCGTTCACCGAGGACGGCAAGCCCACGCACGGCACGCTGCCGGGTGCGGACGGCGGACCGGCGCAGCAGGTGTCGGTGTCCTACGACGGTGATGGCTCGAGCACCTGGTCGTACGGCGACGGTACGCGGGTTGACCGGGCGGCGGACGGCGACGTCGAGCGCCAGGTCACCGCCGACGGCGCGTCCTTCGATGCGTTCGACGGCAATGGCCGGCCGACGCACGGCACGGTGAATGGCCAGCAGGTCGGCATCAGCTATTCCGACGGGGGCGGCAGCACCTGGAGCTTCTCCGACGGTACGACCGTCGAGCGGAACTCGGCCGGGGAGGTGGTCCGCCAGACGACGGCCGACGGCGCCTCCTTCGATGCCTTCACCGGTGACGGCAAGCCGACGCACGGGACGGTCGGTGGGCAGACGGTCGACATCTCCTACGGTGCCGACGGCGGCAGCGTCTGGGCGTACGACGGTGACGGCACCAAGGTGTATCGCGGCCCGGACGGCGTGGTCACCCGGCAGGAGCTGGCCGACGGCTCGGTTTTCGACCAGTTCGACGCGGACGGGGCGCCGGTGCACGGTGTCGTCGGCGGTCAGACGGTGGACATCGAGCAGAAGGGCGGCGGTGCCAGCGTCTGGACGTACGAGTCGGACGGCACCCAGGTCCACCGCGATCCGGACGGCGAGGTCACGAAGCAGGTCCTTGCCGACGGCACCGTCTACGACAAGTTCGACGGGGACGGCCGGCCGCTGCACGGCACGATCCCGGCCGGTGACGGCCGGCCGCCGCAGACAGTGTCGATCGGTTACGGCGCCGACGGTTCGAGCACCTGGTCGTACGGCGACGGGACGACCGTGACCCACAACGGCCAGGGTGATGTCACCCGGCTGTCGTCCGACGGGTGGACGTTCGACCAGTTCGACGCGAACGGTGCGCCGACGGCCGGCAAGGAGGACGGCACCGGCAACACGGTGACGATCGTCAACGCGGAGGACGGCGGGAGCGTCTGGACCTACAGCGACGGCACCGTGGTCACCCGCAACGCCGACGGTGACGTCGAGACTATGCAGTCGAACGGCTGGACCTACGACGAGTTCACCGCGGACGGGAAGCCGACGCACGGGTACGACAGCAAAGGCACCGCCGTCGAGATCCAGTACAAGGCGGACGGCATCACGGAGTCGACGTTCAGCGACGGCACCGTGGTGGGCACCGACCAGGACGGCAACCCGGTCTATCAGATCGTCAACGGGGAGAAGGCGGAGTACGCCGTCGAGATCCCCAAGCTCGGCGCCGCGATCAAGACGATCGAGGGCCGCCGGGACCTGATCGAAGGCGACCTGCACACGCTGAAGTCGTACTTCGAGAATGCGATCGGCTCCGTCTGGGTGAGCCCGTCCGGGGCCAAGTATCAGGAACTCGCCAAGGACATGGGCAAGCTGGCGGCCGATACCAAGGGTCTGCTCGACGACGCGATTCTGGCCATGCAGAAGTCGTACGACAACTATGTCGGAGCCGAGAGCACGAACACCAAGAACATGACAAGCGCATGAGGAGGCGTTAGCGATGGACCACATTCTCGTAACACCGGAGATGATCTCCGACGCGGCGGTGAGTTGCGACAACACCGCCGCCGAGATCGACGCTGAACTGGCGTCGGTCCGCAAGTTCGTCGTCAATCTGGAGGCGCTCTGGCACGGCACGGCCGCAAACAATTTCAGCAACGTGACGTACGACTTCGACACGTGCGGCAGGAATTTGCACAACGCGCTTACTGGCATCGCGGCCGGTCTGCGTAGGACGTCGACCAACTATGTCGAGGCCGAGACGGCCAACGTCTCCACCCTGACCGCCGTCGACAGCGCTACTCGCGGTTTCCCCGTAGCCAACCTGTAAGAGGAGTTCACCATGGCTGATGTCGCCAACAGCAACCTGCGCGTCCCCGCCGAGCTGGAACTTGCCGGCCAGCAGCTCCAGGCCAAGGCGACCTTGATCCTCGAGCAGCTCGACGCCCTCCGGGCCAAGCTGGCGCCCCTGCAGGACACCTGGCAGGGCCCGGCGTGGTCGTACTACCAGGACCTGCAGAACCAGTGGAACATGGCCGCGGAGGGCCTCTTCGGGGAGAACGGGATTCTCGGCCATATCGCCTCGGCCGTGAACGTGTCGTGGAACAACTACGTCGTCAGTGAGTCGGACAACGTACGTACCTGGAAGGGCTGAGCAGGCCGCGGTGGTCCGGCAGGTCCCCCTTCGGGGACCTGGCCGGTGCTCCCGTTCTCCATGGGAATGTGCGGTCCTGAAGGAGGAACGCGATGGCGTCGGATGATCTGGATCAGTTGCTCGAGCGGGCGCGGATGGTCTCCGAGCAGATGGCGGACATGCGGAACCGTCTGACGCACAGCGAGGTCGTCGGCACGTCGCACGACGGCACCGTGGCGGTGACGATGACCGCGGACGCCGACTTCCGCGACGTCCGGCTGGATGCGGAACTGTTCGAGCGTCGCCGTCCCGACGAGGTGGAAGACCTCGTGCTGGAGGCGCTCAAGGACGCCGGCGCGCAGCTGCGCCGGTTGACCGAGCAACGGATGGGCGAAGTGACCGAGGCGCTCACGGCGTTCGGTCAGTAACGAGGAGCGAACGTGGGCGTGCTCGAGGACTGCGCTGATTTCGTCACTGTCATGGGGGCGGGCAAGGCATTGTTCCGCCACGGCTCGGCGGCGGAAGGGCTCCCCGACCGGCTGATCGACCTGATCGGCGACGTGACCGTCCCGCCGGGCACGGTCACCCTCTTCGCGTCGAGCGAGGACATCGCCCGGCCGCAGCTGCGGGACTACGTACGCGGTGAGGTCACCAAGGGCGGGCACGTCGCGGTGACGGTCTTCGACCCCGGGCAGTTCACGGTGGTCGACGACCTGGCGCTCCTCGAGCGGGCCCGCGATCAGCTCGGCGTCGACGTGGCGGACCTGAGGCCGCCGTCCACCGTCGCGCAGCGCGAGGCTGTGGCGAGCCTGCGAGCCGATGCCAGCCCGCCGTCGCAGGAAAAGCTCACCGACTATCTGAGCGGCCGGCC
Organism: Actinoplanes oryzae; assembly: GCF_030757795.1. Lineage (GTDB taxonomy): Bacteria > Actinomycetota > Actinomycetes > Mycobacteriales > Micromonosporaceae > Actinoplanes. Next base: position 14,198 of record NZ_JAUQWH010000007.1, on the reverse strand, counting down.
CGATGGTCTGACCGACGAGCCCGGGTGGCTGGCCGACCGCTCGGGTTTGCTCGGCGTACCGCTGTCGCTGTTCGGGGCCGAGCCCGGATACGACCTGCGGGTGCTCGGATCGCCGGCCCCGGTCACACGTACGGGCCTGGAAGAGGCTCTGGGCGGCACCTTCGCGCGGATCGCCCTGCCGCAGATCGTCGACGAGATCGCCGAGGGGCGGGCCCGGGCCGTGCTGGTCCACGGGTGGAGTCCCGGAGCGACCGAGCCGGAGCTGCGCTGGCTGATCCGCGACGACGACGGTGTCGCGAGGTGGGCGGTCAACGCGCCGGACGGCATCCTGCCCGCTTTCACCAGCGACGGCGCCGCGGACCCCCGTACCCGGCTTCTGGAACAGGCCGGCACGACGGCGCTGTTCCTCGGCCCGGACGGGACCGCGTACGCCCCGGCCGTGGTTGCCGACGACACCTTCCGGCTGAGCGTCGACACCTCTGGCCCGGGCCGGACCATGCTCGTCGGCCCGTGGGACGAAGGGCTTCTGACGCCGACCCAGCGCGAGCTGCTGGCGGAGGCCGGACGGACCGACGCCGACGTCGTCCTGGTCAACGTCCGGGGTGGCCGGTCTGTGAACGGGCCCAGCACGCTCGAACCGGCGCAGAGCCGTGCCCTGCACTCGATCCTGAAGAACAACCCCCAAATGCCCCTGGTCCTCGCCACCGAGGCGAACGACCAGCTCATGTGGCTGGTCACCCAGCAGCACCAGCGCTCGGCGATCCAGCCCGTACCCGACGGTTTCGTGCGGGTCTGGGACGTCATGGGCCCTGACGGCCGGCGCGACCGGTACGGCGCTCTCGCTCCCGAGATCCTCGCCCGCGGAAGATCGCTGGCCCGGACGGCGCCCGACATCGTCCCGCCCGAACTGCGGAACCTGCTGGCGTCGAACACGTGGGAAGAGGCCGCCGGGCGTTTCCACGAGCACATTGATTCCGTACGCACACAGGACGCCGCCGATCTCATCGCGCGCCTGATCGAGCAGCACGATCAGCGCCTGCTCAAGACCGACCGGTTGCTGGGCGGAACCATCGGCGCCAGCCCGTTCGCCGAGCCCGAGGTGGCCCTGCCCGCGTACCGGACGCTGGTGACCACCGCGTTGCGGGCCGCCGCCGATCCGGCCCTGGCCGGGCAGCCGCCGATCGCGCCGGCGAACGCGTGGATCACCGAGCCCATCGGGCCGCACACCCGCACCGCCGACGACCGGTTCCTGCTGGGCTATCTCACCGACCGCCGGGTCCCGTTCGACGCCGAGGTCGGCGATTACATGCTGACCCTGCTCTGGCTGCGCGAGATGGTGCAGGCCATGCTCACCGCGGCCACCGGCCTCGCGCCGGCCGACGGCATCGCGGTGATGAAGGCCAAGGGCGAGCTGGACGGCGAACGAGCCGCCCGCCCGGTCATGCAGCCCGAGACCCTGCGCGCCCATGCGGTCATCGCCGAAACTCTGTTCGGCACCATCTTCCCTGCCCAGGGCCTGGGCGCCGACGCCGATCGCCAGGCGCTGCTCGAGTCCATCGACTGCCTCACCGGCGAGGACCGGGTCGCCTGGCTCTACATCGTCAAGAACCAGGTCAGGCCGCATTTCCCCGCGGCCGACGCGCAGCTCACGGAGCTCGTCAACACCATCGTGACCTGCCACTGAGGAAGGTTCGTCATGCCCGGTACCGTCACCCCCGCGATCTGCCTCGAGGGTTTCTCGCTGGTCGACAGCGGCGTCTTTCTCTCCCTCGACCGTGGCGCCACACCGCCTGCCCAGGTACGGGCCGCGCCGCGCATCGACGGCGTCGTGCGGGTGTTCTTCGACGAGGGCAGCATCGGCGCCCTCAGCGTCGAGGGCGTGCTGCTGCGCAACGCGTCGACGCTCGCGCGGTGGGTCGACGTCGTGGACGGAGAGGCCGCCGGCGCCCTCACGGACACGGAGGTCGACCGGCGGGGCGACCGGCACGGCCTTCCGATCGATGTGGTGGGCCGGGCCGACCTGATCGGGGCGTTCGGGGACCGCGGCCTGCCGATCGACAACGACCACCGGGTGGTGAGCCCGAGCTCGGCCTCCGGCGTACGGGTCCTGCCCCGGACCCACGTGCTGGACCGGGACCACGGGCTGACCCTGCCGTCGGCCATGTCCCGCGACCTGCCGTTCCCGGGACAGCTGCGGTTCGCCGGCGAGCACGCCTTGCTGGGCCTGCCGAGCTCGGTGGTGGCCGAGCGGCACGCGGGGGAGACGACCATTCCGGCGGCGCCCGCGGAGACGATCGCCGCCGCCGGCTACGCGGACCTGCTGGCCCATCTCGGCGCGTTGCCGGTCGGGAGCCGTACCTCGGTCGTCGCCGACGGCACCACGTTCCTCGTCATCAACGATCGCGACGGCCTTTCCACCCTGCGGGTGACGGACGGCCAGGTCGCCCCGGGCCTGCTGCCCCGGCAGTTCAGCACCCTCCGGTACGCCGGGATCACGCAGGCCGGCGACAGCATCGGCGACCCGGGCGAACAGCAACGGGACGAATCTTCCTGGGTGTCGGAACGGGACATCGCCGTCCTGCGGGCTCAAGTGCCACCCCGAGTCCTCCGGTCGACGACTGTCATCGACGTGGCCGAGCGCCTGGCGTCCACGACGCCGTCCGTGCCCAGGATCGTGCGGGACTCCTATCGGCTGGCCCGGCGGCAGATGGCCCCCTTCGCCCCGGTCAAGCCGCAACTGCGGGGCATCCGGCGCGACCTGGCGTACGACCACAGAGAACTGATCGCCGGCAACGGCTCCCGCGTCCAGGACTTCGAGATCCGGCTGCATGTGCGGCCGGACGACGGGGACGCGGGACGACTTTTCTCCCCGGAGCGACTACGCCGGATCGAGCGGGCGGCCGGCGACTTCTACAACGCCCAATATCGTATCGGTCCCGGTGACGACCAGTTCAACGTCCGGCTGGTCTTCGTCGACAACGCGGCCGACGCCCACCTCGAGGTCACCACGATGACCGAGGGAGTGACGACACAGCGGCACTGGACGCCGGAAACCACGGATCTCGACATCGTCCACGAGCTCGCGCACACCCTCGGCTTGTTCGACGAGTACGTCCTCGAGGGCGTCAACGCTTTCATCGATCGCGACGGCGTCCCCCTGCGGTGGGCCCTGAAGCGGCATGATCCCGGCCCCGGCCGATCGATCATGCAGACCACGGATCCGGCCGACAATCCCCGGCTCGAGCAGCGCCACCTCGACCGGATCGCGAATGTGCCGCGAGGAGCCTTCCAGCCGGACGGCGCGACGACGGGCAACGCACATCCGGAGACCTCCAGCGGGTCCGAGGCCGAGCCGCTCTCCGCCCGCGGCCCGCGCCCCGGCCGGCCGAGGGACGCATCGCCGCCCCCGGCCGTGGGGCCGACGGGCTGGATCGGCTCGGACGTGGCGAATGCGGTGATGCGGGAGTCATCCTCGCCCTCCTCGCGGTGGTGGCCGGTCGAGGAAGCGGTGCGCGGCTACATCTCGCTGCAGGACGGGGACGTCGGTGGCCGGCGTGCACAGCTCGCTGTCATCAGCGGCTCGCTGGACAACTGGGTGGAGCATCATTCATCGTTGGCCACCAATCTGCGCACTTTCAACCGGGGCCGGGTCGACAGGCTGCGCCGGCTCGGCGAGGAACTCCGGCAGCTGGTGCGCCGGGAATACGACGACCTCGCTCGCCTGCAGACGGCGGCAGCGCGGAGTGTTGCCCGGCGCGAGGAGCGGGGCGAAGCGGTACCGATCGCCATGCGCATGAACGCGTTGCCGGAAGGTGCGGCGATATCGCCCGACGGCTCGCCTTCGCCCGTGCGCCTCTCGGAGCTCCGGCGAGAGTTCGACAACGTGCGCCCGTTGCCCCAGGGCGTGCAGGTGCAGATCCACCTGACCAACCGCGGCAACTACGCCGGGATCGGTCAGCAGGGCCTCCGCCCGGGGGCGGCGGAGGGGATCGGCCTGCCGACCGGGGGCCGGGACCGGACCTACGTCTACACGCTGACGGGCTCCGTGCCGCGGACGAGCAACTTCGTGTCCATGGAAGTGCCGGACAGCGCCGCGGTCGGGGTACTGACCACGGGCCGTGGCTTCGTCCGGGACTCGAACTATCCGGGCGGGGCGAATCAGTACGGCAATCGCATCCCGCCGGTACGCACCTTCGAGCCGGAGGCCGAAGCGACGTACAGCTTCACCCTTCCGGCCAGCCCCAGGACAGCGGCTGGTATCGCCGCCTTCGTCAATCAGCAGCGTGCGGCGGAGAACCGGTCGGAGCTGACCGTCGACGAGGCGGTCAACCGAGTCCGGGCCGAGATGTTCCGCCGGTACGGATTCCACGTCACGGAGCAGCTCGCTTCGCGCGCCCACGCTCCCCGCTCCGCGGCTCAGCGGTTCTCGCCCCCGACGACGCACGCGCCGTACGGCTATCCGCAGACCTTCGCACCGTCGCCCGTCTTCGGCGGCCCGAGCTCCGGCGGATCGTTGCACAGGCAGCCGCTGCCCTCGCCCCGCTACCGCTCGACGGGGGAGCGCGATTCGTCCTTCAGCGGTTCGCCGTCCTCCCGCTCTCATCACAGGCCCAAGCAGCACGACGACAAGCATCACGACCTTAAGTATTGGGAGCACCGCGACTTCGACGATGACGACTACTACGCCCGAGCGCCACGCCGGGTGTCGAACGCTGACTATGTAGTCGAGGAGGCGCCGACGGCGCTTTCGGCTCCTCCTTCTACGGCATGGCGCCGGATGTCGCTGGCGATCCATCCCGACGATCTACCGCGCGAAAGGCCGGGTCCGCCAAGTAGTGACCCCTTACGAACTATGCAGGATGCCTGGCAGGAGATCACCGAGGCGCACCGCGCATACCGGCGTACCCGGTCTTCCGGTCGTGCTGACATTCTGGCCGATGTCCGTATGTCTCGTGAAGAAATGGACAACGCCGACCGCCTTTTCGAGTCCTTCCTGACTGCATCAACCCCGCTGCTGAATCGCGGTCAGCGGGAACGGGAACGGGAGTTGCGCGAGCTGGATCGGCGGATCAGTCATCTGCAGCAGCGCCCTGATCGAGAAGCGGAGCTAGGCGATGCTCGTAATTATCACGTCTTGCTCACTGATCAACTTTTCACCCTCAATGTGGAGCTTGCTAACCGGGCCGCCCAGAGAGCCACTCAGCGAATGGTTCCGGCCGCGCGCGATCTGCGTCTGGTCCAGCTTCTCCGCCAGCCGACATCGACGGCGCGGCGCGAGCTCGAGGACGATCGCGCTGCGGTTGAGCGTGTGCTGGAAGGTCTGCCCCGTGATGCATCCGGCACAACAGCTACGAGGAATGTTCTCCGCGATCGAGTCGCCTCTCTCGATGAAGACCTCGACATCTTCAACGAAATCTCCCACCGCACTAACTGGGAGGCGTTGCGGGATGCGCCGGCCACTGCCTTAGTTTTGGCTGCCCGCCGCGGGCGGCGTTACGCAGAACGCGAACGAAACGCCGCAATGCGCCGCTTCCAGCGAGCGCAATGGTCGTGGCTGGAATCCTACCCTGATGTGCGCAGTCATGATTTCGAGCGTATTCTGGATCGTGCCCACAATCGGCTGGTCCACGAATATAACCTAGTCACAACGACTAATCTAAATAGGATGACTGCTGGCGGCCGGACTGTACTGGATGAGTTGATCTCAGGTAGTGACGCCCGATTCCGCAATTTCTGGGAAACCAGCACAACTGGGGGTGCAGCCGATAGTGCCCGCCGTGGAGTGGCTGAGGAGCGCTTTGGCTACGCCGCCACGTTGCGCCGAGAAAGGAATGGCGGAGGCGCATTCCAGAGTTCCCACCCAGATGATCGCGATCGGTTCAATCCCGGTGATATGGACAGGCGTGATCTGCCTAAGTATGCCGCTCTTGTGTCGCCTGAGCGGTCCAGGGGGATCGCCCAATTTGGGAATGTTTCTTTCCATTGGTCAGCGACAGTTCGTGGGCGATCCACTATCACGCCCGGCGACAGCTTCCATTCTGGTGCGCTGGGCGCTGGCAGTTACAGCAGCTCTCAGCACGCCTACCCGCTTCTAGCCTATGGGCGAGAAGATGTCGTCCGGTTAGTCCTTGCTGAGGCAACGAACTTTCGCTATGACCCTGGCATGCTCAGCGAGGTGCGCAACGGCGACGTCGCTAACGGTCAATTTGTGCTCTCTTATTTCGAGGCGCAGATCCATGGTGATCTCGGGTGGGCGGACGTTGAGCGGGTCGTCATTTCAGGAGGAAGTCCCAGCGTGGCTCAACAGGCTGAGCGACTGCGTGACTTTCGCCGTCAATACCAATACCGCTTCCGCATCGATCTACCCGATCAGCAGCACCGCGCCGTTGCCGGCCCGGCCAACGATTACTACATCAACATGGCGTCGATCGGTTTGGTGACCGCCGGGTCTGCTAAGCTGCGCGTACTGAAAAGCGATTTGGCCTCCGGCGATGTGTCTGCCCTTCGCGAGGTTCTGGCCGGGTTGGGCGCCAAGGACAGCGCATCCGCGACCGGCGTGGCCCGGTACCTCGGCGAGCGGCAGGGCCTCGCCGCCCACGAGACGGTCGAGGCGCTGTGGGAGAGCTACACCTTCGCGGCCGGTACGCTCGGGCGGTCCGGGTTGCAGACCCTGGTCAACCTCTACGAGCAGGTGCATCAGGAGCTGGCCGATCTGGACCCGGCCGCCGCACATCCGCTGCCGCCGATCGAGCAGACGCTGGCACCGAGCTACTTCACGGCGCAACCGGTCGACACGGGGGTGGAGGCGTACCCCGCCCAGCTGGATGAGCAGGAGTTGCCGACCCGTACGCTGCGGCGGGCGCAGCCATTGGGCGAGCAGCCGTCCACGGCGCAGGCCGCCGAGCTCGACCACCTGGCCGCCCAGCGGCTCCAGAGTGCGCGCGAGTTGTCCCAGATCCTGGGGGAGTTGTCGCACGAGAAGTGGCTGACCGGGTCGCTGCTCGGGTCCAACGCCGCGGAGACTGTGCGCCGGCAGGTCACGCTGGTGGGTTTCCGTCATCTGCTCACCGATGCGGCCGAGCGGCTCAAGGACGCCCGCCGGCGGCTGCCCACGGGCGTGGTCCCGTCCGCTGCCGAGCAGGCCGGCTTCAACCAGGCGTACGCCGATGTCGCGCACTCGTCCGAGGCGCTGGCGAAATACAGCGAGACCATCGCGCACCAGGTCAAGACGACGATCGAGCACCGTGCCGTGAACGCGGTGGTGGGGCAGCAGGAAACGAGGTTCGGCGCGGCGCTGGACAAGTTCCTCGCCACGGCGTCCACCGCGGCGAACATGGGCGCGGGCATGTTGATCCCGACCGGCATGTCGTGGGCCACCGCTCTGGTCAACCTCGGTACGACGGGCGCGACGCAAGCGGCCACGCACATGTACCAGCAGTGGCAGAGCCGGCACTTCTCCGACGAGCACACCCTCACCGAGGCCTTGCACGAGCACCAGAGGAACCCCCTGCTCATGGCCGAGCAGAACCTGAAGGCTGTCAAGGAGGGTTTCGGGTTGTTCATGGCCGCCGCGGGCATCGGCGGCGGCTACGTGCCCGGCTGGGCGATCATCTCGGCTGCTCTCGCCAAGATCGGGAACGCCTACCTGGACGCCGAACTGCAACTGGCCAAGGACATGCTGGAGCACCCCGACCGGGTGGTCGAGGAGCGGGTGCTCAGCTGGAGGCTGGCGGAGGACATCTGGACCAGTGTCCGGACCGAGATCCATGACAAGGTCAAGGATCCTTCGACGCTCATGACGCTCTACGGTGCCGCCACCGGTGAGGCCGACGTACTCGGGCTGGCCGGGATCGGCTCGGACATCGCCGTGGCCGGCATCATCGAGATCGTCAAGGCAATCATCCCGCTGCATCCGGAACACCCGGTCACTGAGAGCACTATGCTCGACAGTATCCGTGCGCTGGCCGGCGCGCACGTGACCGACGGGTACCAGCCGGTGCCCACCATCTCGCGGGCTACCTCGTTCGGGCCGCTCCCGGAAGGTGTTCCCGAGCGGACGATCCACGGTCACCGGGTACTCGCCGCCGACGCGCACCAGTCGCAGGTCCAGATCGAATACCACGGTGCGAAGGTGTGGGGCTCCCTCGACGGTGAGACCGGCGAGTTCACGCCGGTGCGCCTCGACGACGGGTCGTACGTCCCGCAGCATGTCTGGAAGAACCGGACGGTGGGGCGCAACTCCTACTCGTACAAGATCACCGGCAGTGACGGCCGGGAGCGTGAGGTCCTCGTCCGGGGGACGTGGTCGGAACCGTTCGCGGGCACGAGCTTCACGAAGGTGTTCCGCACCGAGGACGGCCGCCTCGAGTGGGGTCAGCCGATGGCGCCGACCAGCACCGACTCCGACGAGTACAACCTGCACAAGGTGCTCGACCCGTCATGGTTCACGGACTTCGTCTGGGAACCGCAGGACGTGCTGAGCGTCGATCACGGGCACAGCGACCTCGGTCTGACCGCCGCGGGCAGGCACCCCGAGCACGATCCGTGGGCGATGGAGCAGAAGGCGTCCTGGATCGCGCGCCGGGCGGTGGCGCTGAGCCTGTCCACCGGACGCGCCACCGATCTGCTGACCGTGCACGTCGAAGGCGGTGGGCACGGTCACAACGCGCTGCGGCGGGGCTTCGAGCACCTGACCGGGCACGACGAGAACGCGCGGGCCCAGGAGACCGGTCGGCTGCGGGCTGCCTCGGTCCGGGCCTGGATGGTCGAGCGGGTGGGTCATCACCTGGGCCGGTTCGCCGACAAGTACCGGATCGCGCCGGGCCGGGTCCCGGCCGCCGAGTCGCTGTTCGCGCCGGCCACGAGCCGGGGGACCGCGACCACGACGCGGGCGCCGGGCCGCGGCGTGCTCGGCGAGGAGGCGATGCGGCAGACGTTCGTCTGGGCCGACGAGCACGAGGCGCTGTCGCCCGGCGCGTTCATGCCGGGCCCGGACGAGCTGGCCGAGCCGGCCTGGATGGCCCAGGTGCGGGCGGGCCTGGTCCCCGCCGACGAGAACGTGCCCAACGTGACCGTCTTCGCGGCAGAGTCGGCCACCGCGGTGAAGCTGCCGGCGGGTCTGGCCGACGCGGCCCGGCAACGGCCGGACCGCCAGTTCCTGGTCGTCGACGGGGGTAGATCGGGCAAGCTGCCGGCTGAAGCGGTGGCCCAGCTCAACCTCGCCCTCGTGCAGTTCCAAGCGGGCGGGCGCACGGTGACGCCCGTGGTCCGGGGCACGCGTGGCCCGCAGATCGACCGGGTGCTGAGCGAGTACGGCGCCGGCGTCGTGCTCGAGATCCCGGCCGGGCTCGGCCGCGTCTTCGTCAGTGCCTCCCCGGCCGAGGACTTCGTCTACGACCCGGCCTTGCAGTCGGAGACGATCGGCGTCGAGATGCTGGACGACGCGGCGCTGAGCCGGTCGGCGCAGCCCGTCGAACTGCCCGAAATCGACGAGGCGGTCGGTGGTTTCCTCTACAGCCTCAGCTCGGTCGAGGATCGGTTCGGGGCGCTGAAGGCGCAATGGCAGCACTTCAGCCAGGACAGCACGCGGGAGCAGATCAAGACCACCGTCGACCGTGTCCCGGATGTCGCGGCGATGGCGCTGGCGAAGCCGTTGCTGGACTTCGGTCCCGAGGACGACACCGTGGTGCAGGTCATGACCAGGCCGGTGAGCGAACGTCCGGCCGTGCTCGCCAAGGTGTTCGCCGACCGGCTCGCGGACGGCACGGCCGACGCGGAGAAGCTCGCCACGATCAGCGACGCGGCGACCCGGGGCGCCGACCGGGAGACCCAGCACGGCTACGGCCCGTTCGTCACCGGCCTGATGCTCGACAGCATCGAGAAAGCCCGGGCCGGACAGTTCGCCGACGCGGAGGCACTGGTCCGCGGGATGAAGGGTGCGGGCAAGCTGACGGGAGAGCAGATCAACGCGTGGACCACAGCCGTCGGCCAGCTCCGGGATTCCACCCGGGACCTCACCGACGTGGCCAAGCAGCAGTTCCTCGACCTGCAGGCGGCGATCGCCGAGTGCTGACCCGCCGCTACGGCACCCGTGCTGCCCGGCGCAGCACGGGCAGCACCTCGGCGCCGAGCAGGTCCAGCTGTTCCAGGACCGTCTTCTCCGGCAGCCCCGCGTGATCGATGAGGAAGAGCTGACGCTGGTAGTCACCGACGTAGTCGCGGAAACCCAGCACCTTGTCGACGATCTGCTGAGGGCTGCCGACCGCCACGGGCGTCTGCCGCATGTGCTCCTCGAGCGAGGAGGGGCCGTACCCCGCGCCGGCGAAATAGGGCCGGAACTCCTCGATCGCGTCCTGCGAGCGGGGCCGGACGAACACCTGGCCGCCGAGGCCGACGATCGCCTGGTCCGGCCGGCCGTGCCCGTGCTCGGCGAACCGTTGCCGATAGTGGCCGACCAGGGAAGCGGTGTGCTGCCAGGGCCAGAAAAGGTGCATGGCGAACAGGCCGTCGCCGTGCCGGGCGGCCAGGTCGGCGGTCTGCTCGCTGGCGACCGCGGCGTGCCAGACGAAGGGCGGCGCATCGTCGAGGGGGCGCGGCACGGCGGTGAAAGCACGCAAGGGCGTACGGAATTCGCCTGTCCAGTCGACGTCGTGCTCGGTCCACAGGCGGCGCAGCAGGGCGTAGTTCTCGGCGGCGAGCTGGTAGCTGTCGCGCAGGTCCCGGCCGAACAGGGGATACACCGGGCCGGAGGCGCCTCTCCCGAGCAGCAGGTCCAGTCGCCCGTCGGCGAGATGGTGCAGCGTCGCGTAGTCCTCGGCGATCCGGACCGGGTCGCCGGTGGTGATCAGCGTGGCGGCCGTCGACAGCAGGATCCGGCGCGTACGGGCGGCGACGTACGCGAGGATCGGCACCGGCGCGGATGACGCGTACGGCGGCAGATGGTGCTCGCCGAGCGCGAAGACGTCGAAACCGGCGTCCTCGGCGTGCTCCGCGATCCGCACCACGGACTGGAGTTTCTCCCGCTCCGTCGGCCGCCGCCCGGTGTGCGGGTCGGCCGTGCGGTCGCCGATGCTGTAGACCCCGATCTGCATGCCCGTACGACGGCCGGCCGCACGATCACGTTCAGGAGCGGCCCGATGGAACGACTTACGAGCCGTTCGGTCCGATGACGGCGGCTTCGCCGTGCTGGATGTAGACGGTCACCACCACGCTGCGGTTGCTGCGCACCACCGCGAAGTGCGAGATGTCGGCGATACGAGCGGGTACGGTGCCACTGAGCGACTGCTTCTTGCCGGTCCTGCTCGTCCAGTTGACGACCGGCCAGCGGTTGCCGGCGAGGCCGTACCCGTAGAGCCGGTAGCCGGCCTTTTTGGCGAGACCGGTGAGCTCCACCCGGACGTGGACGGATTCGCCGTTCTCCGTGAGGGCGACCGTCATGGTGGCCCGGCTGTCCACATCGGTCGTGGACGCCGCCGCGCTCACCACGACCGGCACCCCGGGCGCTTCCGCGTCGTCGGAGCCGTCGCGGAGGAGCGCGGTCACGGCCACGCCCGCCAGGGCGACCGTGGCGGCGAGCATCGTCGTGGACGCCAGCAGCGCGCGGCGACGCTGACGCGACGACGGGTCACCGGCCGTCGCGGGGGCGTCCACGGTCGTCCGTGCGGCCGGTGCCGGCTCCCGGGCGGACGACGCTGCGGCGGGAGGTGCGGGGGTGGGCCGGGGAACCCGCGCGGCGGACGGGGCCGGACGCGTCCGGGGAAACGTGCGGGCCGGGATGAGGCTCGCCTGCTCGGTGGATGCGGCCGATGGACCCGGTGAAGCGGGTGCGGCGACCACTCTCGGCGCCGGCGCCGGCGGAGCGGAAGGCGGCGGTTCCGCGGCAGGTGGAGGTGCTGCGGGTGGGGGTGCTGCGGGCTGGGCGGCGACGGGCGCCGGTCCCGCCGCCGGGGCAGGGTCGGTGCGACGAGGCCGGTGCGGCCACGGAACACGGCGCCGTGGGCCGGGCTCGTCCTCCGGCTCCTCGACCGGCGCGAAGCGTTCCGGGAACGCCGGCGGCACCGCGGTCCCCAGGGCGCCGTACGCGTTCGCCAGCGTCTGCCGCTCCTCGGTGAGCAGCGCGAGGGCGCCGAGCAGGTCGCACACGGCGGCCGCCTCGTCCCGGCACCGGCCGCACGTCTCCAGATGCTCGCGGACACGCGCCGCCGACGCCGGGCCGAGCTCGCCGAGATGATAGAGGCCGACGAGTTCCTCCACGTGCCCGGCGTCGTCCGCCATGCGCGTCATCGTCCGGTCAGGACTTCGTCTGCGCCGACTTGGCGCCCACGGATGCCTTGAGATCGGTGTCGGGATCCTGCTGCTCGTTCGTGCCCGCTTCGGCCGGTGCGGGCGCCGAGGGGACACTGGGCGCCGGGGTGGGCGCCGACGGAACACGGCTGGGGGCCGGTGCGGGCGCCGACGGTACGCCGGCTCCCGGCCGTACCCCCGGTGTGAGCGGTTCGGTCTCCCGCGCGGCGGACGGCTTGACCGCCGGTGGGCGGGTGGCCGGTGGCGGGGTGTCGTCCCCGGCGGGCGGCTCGGCGGCATCCTCCTCCGGCGGCGTGTCGTCACGCAGCAGACGGCGGATCCGGAACACCAGCAGGACGGCCGCGGCCAGGGCGACCAGGGTCACCACCACCAGCAGGGCCACCCGGCCGCTCCCGGTTCCGGAGGTCATCCGGGCGAGGCTCTGCTCGTCCGACTCGGCCGGCACGGCCTCCTCGGGCAGCACCTTGGTCACCGACTCGGCCGGATTGACCAGTCCCCAGCCGAAGCTGCCACTCGGCGGGGTGGCGGAACCGACCTTGTCCGCGGTCACCTCCACCCGGTGGGCCACCTGCTCGGCGCTCAGCTCCGGATAGGCGCTCCGGACGAGCGCGGCCACACCGGCCACCAGGGCCACGGCGTAGTGGGTGCCGCTGCCGGTGACCGGACCGGCCCCGGTGATGCCGAGGCTGGTGACGTTCACACCGGGCGCCACCACGTCGACGCCACCGCGCTGATAGTCTGCGGCGCCCTGGCTGTCCACGCCGACCCCGCCGACGCGCAGTGTGCCCTTGCCGGAGGCGGCGTCCGCCGCGCCGGCGGCCGACTGCGACGACGCGCCGCGCACCACGACGATGTCGTGCTCGGTGGCGTCGGCGACGGCTTTCGCGACGGCCGGGTCCTGGACGTCGACGTACGATCCGAGAGCGATGACCGTGGCACCCGCGCCGGCTGCCGCGGTGATGCCGGCGGCCGCGTCCGCGGCGCGCACCTTGACGCCCTTGCCCGCGGAGCCGGTGATCCGGACCGGCAGGACCGTGGAGTCGGGCGCGACGCCGGTGACGCCGCCGCCCGAGCCGCCCTGCGCGGCGATGAGTCCCGCCATGGCGGTGCCGGTGCCGAGGCAGTCGACGTCGCCGCGGCCGCTGCCCGAGACGATGTCCGAGCCGACGGCGACGTGCCCGGTGAGCGGCGACAGGTTGCCGTCGACGCCGGAATCGACCACGGCCACGAGTTGGCCCTTGCCGCGGCTCTGTGGCCAGGCCTGATCGGCGGCGAGTCGCAGCTGGGCCCAGTTGGTGGAGCTGGCGGATCCGGTTGGGGCCGTCTCCGCACACTTCCCGGACTTGCCTGACTTCCCGGACTTGCCGGGCTTCCCGGACGGGGCGGGCCGGGGCGCCTCGGTGGTTCCGCGGGGCCCCGGAGTGCCGGCCCCGGCGTCACGGGTGCTGCTCGGCGCCGGGGTGGCCGACGGCACCGGCTTGGGAGTCACGGCCGCCTTCGGTGACTCGGTCGGCAGGACGCCGTACTGCACGCCACCGCCGACCGCGTCCCACGGCAGGACGAGCAGCCAGCCGGCCCTGAGCCGGGCCGGATCCACCAGCGCGCCGCCGTCGGGCTGGGGCCGGCCGGAATTGAGGTTGAACACCTCGGGGGAGCGGGCCTGGTCGCCGAGGAAGCGCGCGGCGATCTCGCTGAGGTTCTCCTGGGCGCCGTTGTAGGAGGAGGTCACCGTGTAGTACTTCACGTATTCGTCGCCGGCTTGCGCGGCCGTGGCGCCGAGACCGAGCACTGCGGTCACCACGCTTGCGGCGAGGCTCGCGTGCAGAGCCGCTCGAGTGATCAGGGACATGCTTTCACCTTCGTGGGAGGCGGTGCGGCCGGGCTACCGAGAGGGG
>NZ_JAUQWH010000069.1 GCF_030757795.1 Actinoplanes oryzae | reverse complement strand
GTCGAGTATCCGGCCGCCACGCGTGACCGTCGCCCACTGCGTTTCACGAAGGCCGGCGACCCGGCGCACGAGCTGGCCTATCGCACGCATTGGATGCTCGCGGAGCTGTCGGAGCAGCAGCGGGATCGGTTGACCGCGCGGCAGAACAAGGCCCCGGATCTGGTGGTGCTGCTGGCGGATCGGGAGTTCACCTGCGCCGGCTGTGGGCGTACGGACGCGGACATGCTGATGATGGAGGCGGGCGAGCGGCTCTGCCTCACCTGCGCGGACTTCGATCATCTGGTGTTTCTGCCCGCGGGGGACGCGGCGCTGACCCGCCGGGCGAAGAAGGCCAGCCGGCTGTCCGCGGTGGTCGTGCGGTTCAACCGGTCGCGCCGGCGGAACGAGCGGCAGGGGCTGCTGGTCGAGCAGGCCGCGATCGAGCAGGCCGAGCGGGAGTGCCTGTCGGACGAGGATGCCCGGGCGCGGCGCCGGGAGCGGGACCGGGAGCGGCGGGAGGTCGCGGATGTGGCCTTCCAGGAGGAGCTGGCCGGGCTCATCGGGCGGCTGTTCCCCGGGTGTCCGCCGGAGCGGGCGGAGGCGATCAGCAGGCACACCGGGGTGCGGGGCAGTGGCCGGGTGGGGCGTAGTGCCGCCGGGCGGGCGCTCGATCCGGACGCGGTGACGCGCGCGGTGGTTGCCTCGGTGCGGCACGAGGACACCGCGTACGACGAGATGTTGATGGCCGGCGTGCCCCGTGACCTGGCGCGGGAGCGGATCCGCGCGGACATCGAGAAGGTGCTGGCCGGCTGGCGTGCTTGACGGTCGCTATTCACTCAGTGAATAGTAGGGGCATGTCCACCTCCCACGTGCTGCTCGGGCTGCTCGCGCACGGCCCGCGGCACGGTTATGACCTCAAGCGGGCGCACGACGACCGGCTGCCGCAGGCCAAGCCGCTGGCGTTCGGGCAGGTCTACGCCACCCTGGGCCGGCTCGAGCGCGACGGGCTGGTCGAGCAGAGCGGGCAGGACCGGGAGGGCGGGCCCGACCGGACGTCCTACGCGCTCACCGACACCGGCCGCGCGCGGCTCGGCGAGTGGCTCGCTTCCGTCGAGCCGCCGGCGCCCTATGTGACCAGCACACTCTTCGCCAAGGTCGTGGTCGGGCTGCTCGCGGCGGGGGTGGAGGCGGCCTCCGGCTATCTGATCGCCCAGCGGGCCGCCCACGCCGCGCGGCTGCGGGAGCTGACCGCCGTCAAGACCGATGCACAGGCGACCGTGGGTGACGTCATCGCCGCGGACTACGCCATCACCCATCTCGACGCGGACCTGCGGTGGATGCAGACCACCCTGCAGCGCGTCGCCGAGCTCAACCGAGAGGTGCACCAATGACCGCCCTGATCAGTGGCACCGCGCTGCACCACGCGTACGGGCCCACCCCCGCCCTGCGCGGCGTCGACATCGAGATCGCGGCGGGCGAGGTCGTCGCCGTCACAGGGCCGAGCGGCTGCGGCAAGTCGACGCTGCTGCACTGCCTCGCCGGGATCCTGCGGGTCGACGCGGGGGAGGTGCGCTACCGGGACCAGGACATCGCGCTGTGGTCGGAGGCGGCGCGGTCGCGGCTGCGGCGTACGGACTTCGGAGTGCTCTTCCAGTTCGGCCAGCTCGTGCCGGAGCTGACCGCCGGGGAGAACGTCGCCCTGCCGCTGCTGCTCGGTGGCGCCCCGCGCAAGCAGGCCCGGGCCACGGCGGAGAGCTGGCTGGGGCGGTTCGGTGTCGCCGATCTCGCGGACAAGCTGCCCGGCACGCTGTCGGGCGGTCAGCAGCAGCGCGTCGCCGTCGCCCGGGCCATGGTGAGTGAGCCGCAGGTGCTCTTCGCCGACGAGCCGACCGGAGCGCTCGACGTGCTCGCCAGGGAACGGGTGCTCACCGAGATCGTCGGAGTGGCACGGGAGCGGGGGATGGCGGTCGTCCTGGTCACGCACGACAGCCAGATCGCCGCGTACGCGGATCGGGAAGTTGCCCTGCGCGACGGTGTGGTGGACGCGAGCGGCCTCGGCCTGCGGATGTCCGCGTGAGGCCCGGCATCCTGGTCCGGCTCGCGCTGGCGGGCACCAGGACCGACCATCTGCGTACGACGCTGACCGCCGCCAGCTCCGCCCTCGCCGCGCTGGCGATGTTCGCGGCGGCCACGGTGCTCACGATCCGCGGCGGCGAGGCCTACGTGGCGCCGGACGGCACCTATCTGCGCACGTCGGGAGCCCAGCGCTACTCCAGTCCGTACCTGCATGAGGCGGGCCTGCGTCCCGGGGTGGCCGCGGTCTTCGTCGTGTTGTCGCTGCTCGTGCTGGTGCTGGCGGGCCAGTGCATCCGGCTCGGCGCCCCGGCCCGGGATCGGCGGCTGGCCGCCATCAGGCTCGCCGGGGCCACGCCGCGGCAGGCCGTGCTCATCGCGAGCGCGGAGACGGTGTCCGCGGCGGTGCTGGGCTCGGTCGCCGGGCTGGGCGTCTACCTGCTGTTGCGGATGCTGCTCGAACGGCGAAACGCCGCGGGGCTCCTGGCGCTGCCCACGGACGTGCTGCCGCCGGCGCTGACCATGATCGGCCTGCTGCTCGTGGTGCCGGCCGTCGCCGGGCTGGCGGGGGCGTTCCTGCTGCGCCGGGTCGTGATCAGTCCGCTCGGCGTCACCCGGCGGACCCGCTCGCGTGGCCCGCTCCCGTGGCCGGGCATCGTGATCGGCGCCGGGCTCCTCTTCTTCCAGATGCCCGGCTGGGTGGGCCTCACCATCGGCGGCAAGCCCTTCGTCGCTCTGCTGGTCATCGGGGCCCTGCTGTGCGTGATCGGCGTGGTGCTCGGGGCCGGCTGGATCACGTACGCGACCGGGCAAATGCTGCGGCGCTTCGGCGGGCGACCGGCGATGCTGCTGGCCGGCAAGCGGCTGATCGCCGATCCGTGGAGTGGGAGCCGGACCTTCGCGGCGCTGCTCGCATCGGTCGTCGTCGGCGCGGCCGCGCTGGGAGTGCGGGCGGGGTTCGTGGCCATGTTCGACGCGCGGTCGCCGCTCGAGGGCGGTCCGGCCGCCGACGAGGGGTTCTACACCGGCGGGGTCGACCTGTTCCTGATCGCGGTGGCCATCGGAGTGGTGATCTCCGCGGTGGGCACGCTGATCGCGCTGGCCGAGGGAATCGTGGCGCGGCGGCGGGCGTATGCCACGCTGACCGCGGTGGGCGTACCGGCGAAGACGCTCGCCGAGGCGGTGCTGTGGCAGGTGCTCGCGCCGCTCGTGCCCGCGTTGCTGGTGGCGATGGTCACCGGCTTCGCCGCCTCGGAGTTCTTCAACAAGGGCGGAAGCCTGGCGGAGGGTGACGTCGACGTTCCGCTGGGGGCACTGAGCCTGCTCGGCGGCGGGACTCTGCTCATGATGCTGGTCGCCGCCGGGACAGGGCTGCTCGTGCTGCGCTCGAGCACCGACCTCGACGAGCTGCGCGCGGGGTGATGCCGTGGCCCGGCCACGGGGGCCGGGCCACGGGCAGTCAGGCCAGGCCGACCCGGTCGAGGGTCCAGGCGATCACGAACGCCTCTTCCTTCCACGAGTCGTAGCGCCCGCTCGGGCCGCCGTGCCCGGCGCCCATCTCGGTCTTGAGCAGGTAGGACCCGTCGGGCGCCGTGGCGCGCAGCCGGGCGATCCACTTGGCCGGCTCGTGGTAGAGCACGCGCGTGTCGTTCAGGCTGGTCACGGCGAGGATGGCGGGGTAGTTCAGCTTGGCGACGTTCTCGTACGGGCTGTAGGACTTCATGTACGAGTACACGTCCGCGCTCTCCAGCGGATTGCCCCACTCCTCCCACTCCGTCACCGTCAGCGGCAGCGACGGGTCGAGGATCGAGGTGAGCGGGTCCACGAAGGGCACCTGCGCCACGATGCCGGCGAACGCGTCCGGGGCGATGTTGGCGACCGCGCCCATGAGCAGGCCGCCGGCCGAGCCGCCGCGCGCCACGATCTTGTCGGCGCTGGTCCACTTCTTGCTGACCAGGCTGCGGGCGCACGCCACGAAGTCGGTGAACGTGTTCTTCTTCGTGAGCATCTTGCCGCTCTCGTACCACCGGCGGCCCATCTCGCCGCCGCCCCGGACGTGCGCGATGGCGAAGACCATGCCGCGGTCCAGGAGCGACAGGCGGGCGATCGAGAAGTACGGGTCGACGCTGTGCTCGTACGAGCCGTAGCCGTACAGGAGCAGGGGTGCCTTGCCGTCGCGCGGCGTGCCCTTGCGCGCGACGATCGAGATCGGCACGCGGGTCCCGTCGTCGCCGATGCCCCACTCGCGGAACTGCTCGTAGTCGCCCGGGTCGTAGCCGCCCAGCACCGGCTTCTGCTTGCGGAGCACCATCGCGTTGGTGATGAGGTCGACGTCGTAGACCGAGTCGGGCGTCACCAGCGACGTGTACGCGATCCGCACCAGGTTGGTGTCGTACTCCGGGTTGCCGGCCAGCCCCACGCTGTAGATCGGCTCGGGGAACTCGAGGTCGTAGCTGTCGGTGCTGCCGTCGGCGATCACGCGCAGCCCGGTCAGGCCGTCGCGGCGCAGCGAGATGACGAGGTGGCGCTGGAAGGCGTCGACGCCCTCGAGGCGGGTGCCCGGGGTGTGCGGGATCAGCTCCACCCAGTCGCCGGGGTTGTCGGCCGACGTGTAGGCGAGCGCGAAGTCCTCGGCGTTCTCGTTGTGCAGGACGAGGAAGCGGTGTCCGTGGTGCTCGATCGAGTATTCGACGCCCTGGACGCGCTCCCGGATCACCGCGGGCTCCGCCGTGGGATTGTCCGCCGCGATGACGCGTACCTCGGAAGTGATCTTGCTGTTGGCGTCGATCACGATGAACTTCTCGCTGCGGGTGAGCTCGACGCCCACCCAGAAGCGCTCGTCGCTCTCCTCATAGACCAGCACGTCGTCCGCCGCCGGCCTGCCGACGGTGTGGCGCCAGACACGGTACGGCCGCCAGGCCTCGTCCACCGTGATGTAGAACAACTCCGAGCCGTCCGCCGACCACGCGCTGCCGTAGAACGTGTCGGTCACCTCGTCGGCGAGCGTCTCGCCGCTGGTCAGGTCCTTGATCTTCAGGGTGAAGCGCTCGTCGCCGGCGAAGTCCACCGAGTACGCCAGCCGCGTCCCGTCCGCCGTCAGGTCGAACGTCCCCAGCGCGAAGAACTCCTTGCCCTCGGCCAGCTCGTTGCCGTCGAGCAGCACCTCCTCGCCGGGCAGCGGGGCGCCGTCGCCGGTCGCCGGCGGGTCCACGTCGTCCGGCCCGGCCGCGACCCGGCACTGGATGCCGTACTGCTTGCCCTCGACCGTGCGGGTGTAATACCAGAAGCCGCCCTTGCGCTGCGGGACGGAGAGGTCGGTCTCCTGCGTGCGCCCCTTGATCTCCTCGAAGATCGTCGTGCGCAGCTGCTCGAGGTGGGCGGTGGCCTGCTCGGTGTACGCGTTCTCCGCCTCGAGATAGGCGATGGTCTCCGGATTCTCCTTCTGGGCGAGCCAGGAGAACTCGTCCGTGACGGTGTCGCCGTGGAAGGTGCGGTCGGCGGGAACCTGGCGGACCGCGGGCGGGGTCGTGGGCATGTCGGTCGTCACGTTGCCCCACGTTACCGGGCGGTCAGGAGTCGTGGCGTGCCGTCCGCCGGACGGGTCTCCCCGGTCGATTCGAACATGTGTACGATATGCCAGAGTGGACGATCTCGGGTGGAGGGGCGGGAGGGTGAATGGACTCGACGCGGCCTGGCTTGCCGGCGCGTGAGCCGTTGCTCCGTGCGCTGATCGACATCTGCGGTCCCGATTTCGCCCGGCCCGCGCGGGCCACCGACCACGTGGCGGGCCGGCTGGCCAGCTTCGTCGCGGCGCCGGCCACCACGCGTGCCGTCGTCCGGGTGATGGGCCTCGCCGCCGAGCGTGGCCTGGCCGTCTTCCCCCGCGGCTCGGGCTCCAAGCTGGACTGGGGTGTGCCCCCGCGCGGCGTCGACCTGCTGCTCGACACCGGCCGCCTCGACGGCATCTGGCACCACGACGTGGCCGCCGGCACCGCGGAGATCGGCGCCGGCACCCCGCTCAAGGCGGTCCGGGCCGCGCTCGCCCTGCGGGGGCAGCGTCTCGCCGTGGACCCGCCGTCGCCGACCGCCACCCTCGGCGGCATGCTCGCCCGCAACGAGTCCGGCCCGTTGCGCTACCGGTTCGGCACGCCGGCCGCCCAGATCCTCGCCGTCAGCTATGTGACACGCGACGGCGACCAGGCCGAGTCCGACGGCGAGGAGGGCCGCCCGGGCATCGCCGAGATCGACGGCGTCCTGCTCTCGGCCACCGTGCGCCTGCATCCGCTCCCGGAGGCCCGGCGCTGGGTGACCGTCCCGGTCCCGGCCGCCCGCGACGTGCCGGCCCTGGTCGGCGAGGTGCAGGCGCTCGGCGTGCGGCCCAGCGCGATCGAGCTCGACCTGCCCACCCCGGTCTCCCGCCCGCCCGGCACCCTCGCCGTGCTGGTCGAGGGCGACGCCGCGGCCGCCACGCAGCGCGCCGAGCAGGTGGCGAAGGCGCTGGGTGACGGCGCCGCGGTGTCGCCGACGGCCCCGCCGTGGTGGGGGCGCTATCCGTTCCACGAGGGCGACGTCGCCCTGCGCGTGACGGCCCCCCTCGAGGCGCTCCAGGCCGCCGTCTATGCCCTGAGCGACGCCACCGGCATCCCCGTCCCGGTCCGCGGCGGCGTGGTCCGCGGCGTCCTGCACGCCATGCTGCCGGGCACGATGACCCCGCGCCGGGTGGAGGGCGTCCTCGACGCCGTGCGTGGCGTGCTGCTGGCGCGCGACGGGCGTTGCGTCGCCCTCTATGCGCCGCCGGCGGTCAGCTCCCAGATCGACATGGCCCGCGTGGAGGACCTCTTCTGAGGGCTTCGCCCAGTAATGGCACAGCTACCTGGGCCCTGCGCCAGCTCATCCGTGCGCTCGCGGTGCTCTTCCCGGCGCGGCGCCTGCCCCGAGCGGACGCTGCTCTGCGTCGGCGGACGGCTCCCGTGCCGGCGAAGGGTGGCGCGCTGACCCGCCGGGCTGCCTCTTCGGACGTCCGCGTCCGGCCCGCGAAGAGGCCGCCCGGCCGGCGAGCCCGCGCCCGGCCGAGGTGACGCCGGGCCGTCAGCTGGTGGTGGAGGGGGCCAGCGGGATGACGGCGTGGCTCAGGACGTCGGCGGCCAGGTGGCGGCCCAGCTTGGCCATGTTGCCGACCGCGTAGGACAGGTAGGCGAACTGGCCGATCTGCGCCACGTTGGTGAGGGCGAGCTGCTCCCCGGAGAGCCGGCGCGGCAGCAGCGGCTTGCCGGCGCCGAGCATGACCGGGGCGACGGCCAGCACGATCTCGTCGAGCAGGCCCGCGTCGGTGAACTCGGCGACCAGGTCACCGCCGCCGGCGAGCCACACGTTGCGGCCCTGGGCGGCGACCATCATGGCCTCGTGGACGCGGCGGACGTCGCCGCTGACCATGAAGATGTTGGCGTCCGGCACCAGGGGCAGGTCGCGGTGGGTGAAGACCCAGCACGGCACGTCGCCGTACATCTCGTGCCAGTTCTCCGGCTCGTCCAGCACGTTGTCGTTGCGCAGGACCCACTCGTACGTGGCGGCGCCCATCGCGAACGCGCCGACGTTGGAGAAGAAGGCGCCGAACGGGTTGTCGATGCCCTCCTCGACCTCGAAGAGCCAGTCGAGCGATTCGTCCGCATCGGCCGTGAATCCGTCGATGCTGGTCGCCGTGTAGTACTGAGTCATCGCCACGACAAACACCATGCCAGAGGTCAGGACACCGCATATCGCAGATAAGCGAATTGTCCGACCTGCTGCATGCTGCTCAGCCGCAACCGGGCCGACGTCAGCCGCCGGGGAAGCAGCGGCGCGCCCGCCCCGAGCGTCACCGGGGCGACGCCGAGGATCAGCTCGTCGAGCAGTCCCGCGTCGGCGAAGGCGCCGGCCAGCTCGCCGCCGCCGACCACCCACAGATTCTTCCCGCCGGCCGCGGCCGTCATCGCCTCGTGCACCGGCCGCACGTCGCCCCGCACGAACGTGATCGCCGCGCCGGGGATGCGGGGCAGCTCTCGGTGGGTGAAGACCCAGCTCGGGGTGTCGCCGTAGTAGGTCTGCCACTTACCCGGGTCGTCGAGCAGCTTCTCGTGCCCGAGCACCCACTCGTAGGTCGTCGCGCCCATCGCGAACGCCCCGACCTGCGCGAAGAAGGCGCCGAACGGGTTCTCCCCGGAGCGCTCGCCGTCGCCGTCCGCCTCGAAGAGCCAGTCGAGCGAATTGTCCGCATCCGCGATGTACCCGTCGATGCTGGTCGCCGTGTAGTACTGCGTCACCGGAGCCATGCCACCACCCTCCCAGAGGGGTGCGACAAAACTCAGCCGTCGTTGCGCAGCACCAGGATCGCGATGTCGTCCCGCGGCTCCTCGACCGAGAAGTTGATCGTGGTCGAGCGCAGCCGGGCCGCCATCACGTCCGCCGGATAGCCGGCCAGCGGCTCCGCGGCCTGCTTGAGCCGGGCGGTGCCGAAGAGCTCCCGCCCGCGCCGCCGCTCGGTGACGCCGTCGGTGTAGAAGATCAGCGAGTCGCCCGCCCGCAGCGTCACCGCGGCGTCGGGGGAGGCGATGGTCTCCAGCAGGCCCAGCGCCGTGCCGCCCTCGCCGACGAAGGACGTGCGGCCGTCCGCGCGGACCAGGACGGCCCGGTCGTGCCCGGCCAGGTGCAGGCAGACCCGCAGGTCGTCGCCGTCGCGGGTGACCGAGGCCATGGCCAGCGTGCAGTAGCGCCCGCCGCCGCGCTGGACGAGCGTGCGGTTGACCCGGCAGAGGATCTCGGTCATCGGCTTGCCGTCGTCGACCAGGATGCGGATCACGTCGCGGACCAGGCCCGTCACGGTCGCCGCCTGGACGCCCTTGCCCGAGACGTCGCCGACGACCACCACCCAGCCCTCCTCGGCCGGGACGACGTCGTAGAAGTCGCCGCCGACCTCGGAGCCGGTCGGGACATATTCCGCGGCGAAGCCCACGCCGTCCACGTGCGGGAGGGCCGGGGGCAGGAGCGAGGCCTGCAGCGTGCGGGCGACCTTGCGCCGCTCGTCGTGGATGCGCGCGTTGTCGATCGCCAGCGCCGCGCGCCGGGCCACGTCCTCCAGCACCGCGACCTCGTCGGCGTCGTGCCGGTGCCTGGGGTGGCGGCCGACCGCGAGCGTGCCGAGGCGCTGGCCCCGGGCCACGAGCGGCACCGCGAAGCCCTCGGACGGGGTGCCGAACATGACCTGCTGGCCGAGCCGGGACGCCTCCTCGAGCCGGGACAGGATCGAGTCGGGGCCGGTCTCGGACAGCGTGCCGTGCAGCTGGGAGATGGCCGCCTCGTCCGCGTGGGTCGCCGCCGCGAGCTGCAGCCGCCCCCAGGCGTCCGTGGTGTGCACCGCGCACCACTGGCCCAGGCGCGGCACCACGAGCTGCGGGATCAGCGCCATCGTGAGGTTGACGTCGAGGCTCTGCGCGAGGAGCTCGCTCGCCTCGGCGAGGAAGGTCAGCCAGGTCTGGCGGCGCAGGTCGGCGCGGCGCAGGCGGTCGTTTTCCAGGTGCAGCGAGAGCCGCTCGGCGACGATAATGGCGAGGGGCAGCGCGTATCCGTCCGGCGAGGCGTCGAGCTCGAGCTCCCCCGCGTACGGCCGGTGCACCGCGAGCGGCACCTTGATGGTGGCCGCGTCGTCGCGCGGGGCCCGCCCGTGCCGGGCCAGCACCATGCGGCCGGAGCCGTCGCCGCGGTCGAGCCGCACCACCGCCCCGCTGGCCCCGGAGAGCCGGGCGAGCCGCACGAGCAGCTCGGTGGCGAAGTCGGCGAGGCCCTCGTCGGTGGTGCGCGACGGGTCGACCTCGAGCAGCGCGGTCAGCTCGCCCACGCTGGGTGTCGGCTCGCCCTCGGTGACTGGCAGCGCGGCGGAGACCGGCGTCGCCGAGCGGTGCTCGAGCCGGAACCAGACTCCCTTGCCGGTGCCCTCGTGGACGGTGCCCCACCGGCTCGCGAAGTGGTCGACCAGCAGCAGGCCGCGCCCGCGCTCGGCGACCTCGCCGATGTCCGATTTCTCGTTGCGGGGGCCGACGGCCAGCTCCTCGACCGGGCCGGGCGCGAAGTCGGTGACCGTGACGGTGAGCCCGGTCTCGTCCGCGGCGACCTCGATGTCCAGCTCCGTGCCGGCGTGCACGACGGCGTTGGTGGACAGCTCGGTGGTCAGCAGCAGCGCCTCGTTGACCAGCGGCTCGAGGCCCGCCTCCTCCAGCACCGAGCGCACCAGCGCGCGCGCCGCGGCGGGCGTGCGCCGATCGTTGGGCAGGCGCACCCGCCGCACATGGGCGTTCGTCGTGGGACCCACCTCCACCGGCACGCTTGCATCCTCTCCTGTCGGCGCCCATCTGCACAAAGCCATGTTCCGCAATGCCCCGGCCGGGCGAGCCTGTCCGGGCGCGGAGCAGTTGTCCACAGGACGCGGCCGGATCTCGCAATGACCCGGCCGGGCGAGGGATGATGGGACGCCCCGACCCGTCGGACCTGAGTGAGGAAAGCATGACTGCGGCCAAGGAGGTCGGCGTCGGCATGACCGACGAGACGGCCCTGCTCGGCGAGGTGGCCGACGCGCTGCGACGGGTTCGTCGCGGCGATCTCAAGGTACGCCTGGCCCGGCGCGGCGGGACGTTCGGCGAGCTCGTCGACGCGTTCAACGAGGTCGTCTCGCTGCAGGAGCGGCAGAATCTCGACGTCCGCCGGATCAGCCGCACCGTGGGACGCGAAGGCCGGCTGACCGACCGGCTCGACGAGGAGGGTCTCGACGGAGCGTGGGCGGACACCGTGCGCTCGGTGAACAGCCTGATCGACGACCTGGCCCGGCCGACCACCGAGATCTCCCGGGTGATCGTCGCCGTGGCCGACGGCGACCTGTCGCAGCACATGGCCCTCGAGATGGACGGGCGACCCCTCCGGGGTGAATTCCTCCGCATCGGCCGCACGGTGAACACGATGGTGGATCAGCTGTCGTCGTTCGCCGACGAGGTGACCCGGGTGGCCCGCGAGGTGGGCACCGAGGGCGAGCTGGGCGGCCAGGCCGACGTGCGGGGCGTCGCCGGCACGTGGAAGGACCTCACCGACTCCGTCAACACGATGGCCTCCAACCTGACCCACCAGGTGCGGTCGATCTCCCAGGTGGCGACGGCGATCTCCCGGGGCGACCTCTCGCAGAAGATCACCGTTTCGGCCCGCGGCGAGGTCGCCGAGCTGGCCGACACGATGAACGGCGTGACCGACACGCTGCGGCTCTTCGCCGAGCAGGTGACCCGGGTGGCCCGCGAGGTGGGCACCGAGGGCAAGCTGGGCGGCCAGGCCGAGGTGCCCAACGTGGCGGGCACCTGGAAGGACCTCACCGACTCGGTGAACTCCATGGCGTCCAACCTGACCAGCCAGGTCCGCAACATCGCGCAGGTCTCCACGGCCGTGGCCAAGGGCGACCTGTCGCAGAAGATCACGGTGGCGGCCCAGGGCGAGATCCTGGAGCTCAAGGACACGGTCAACACGATGGTCGACCAGCTGTCGTCGTTCGCCGACGAGGTGACCCGCGTGGCCCGCGAGGTGGGCACCGAGGGCAAGCTCGGCGGCCAGGCGCAGGTCCGTGGCGTCTCCGGGACGTGGCGCGACCTCACCGAGAATGTGAACCAGCTCGCCGCCAACCTCACCGACCAGGTCCGCAACATCTCCCAGGTGTCCACGGCCGTGGCCAAGGGCGACCTGTCGCAGAAGATCACGGTCGACGCCCGCGGCGAGATCGCCCAGCTCAAGAACACGATGAACACGATGGTGGACCAGCTGTCGTCGTTCGCCGACGAGGTCACGCGCGTGGCCCGCGAGGTCGGCTCCGAGGGCAAGCTGGGCGGCCAGGCCGAGGTCAAGGGCGTCTCGGGCACCTGGCGCGACCTCACCGACAACGTGAACTACATGGCGTCCAACCTGACCAGCCAGGTCCGCAACATCGCCTCGGTCACGACCGCCGTGGCGAAGGGCGACCTGTCGCAGAAGATCACGGTCGACGCCCGGGGCGAGATCCTGGAGCTGAAGTCCACGGTCAACACGATGGTGGACCAGCTGTCGTCGTTCGCCGACGAGGTGACCCGCGTGGCCCGCGAGGTGGGCACCGAGGGCAAGCTCGGCGGCCAGGCGCAGGTGCGCGGCGTGGCCGGCACCTGGCGCGACCTGACCGACAACGTCAACTCGATGGCGTCCAACCTGACGGCCCAGGTGCGCAACATCGCGCAGGTGTCGACGGCCGTCGCCCGCGGTGACCTGTCGCAGAAGATCACGGTCGACGCGCAGGGCGAGATCCTCGAGCTGAAGATGACCGTGAACACGATGGTGGACCAGCTGTCCTCGTTCGCCGACGAGGTCACGCGCGTGGCCCGCGAGGTGGGCTCGGAGGGCAAGCTGGGCGGTCAGGCGCAGGTGCAGGGCGTGGCCGGCACGTGGCGGGACCTGACCGACAACGTCAACTCGATGGCGTCCAACCTGACCGCGCAGGTGCGCAACATCGCCTCGGTGACCACCGCCGTGGCGAAGGGCGACATGTCGCAGAAGATCACGGTCGACGCCCGGGGCGAGATCCTGGAGCTCAAGGACACGGTCAACACGATGGTGGACCAGCTGTCGTCGTTCGCCGACGAGGTCACGCGCGTGGCCCGCGAGGTCGGCATCGAGGGCAAGCTGGGCGGCCAGGCCGAGGTCAAGGGCGTGGCCGGCACCTGGCGCGACCTCACCGACAACGTCAACCAGCTCGCGTCCACGCTGACCACCCAGCTGCGCGCGATCGCCGAGGTGTCCACGGCGGTGGCCCGCGGCGACCTGACCCAGAGCGTCGCCGTCGTGGCGCAGGGCGAGGTCGCCGAGCTGAAGGACAACATCAACCAGATGATCGTGGCGCTGCGCGAGACCACGAAGGCCAACGCCGAGCAGGGCTGGCTCGACTCCAACCTGGCCCGCATCGGCGGCCTGCTGCAGGGCCAGCGGGACCTCGGCGAGGTCTGCCGCATGATCATGACCGAGGTGACCCCGCTGGTCGACGCGCAGCTCGGCGCGTTCTTCCTGATGGACAACGAGGAAGCGGTGATGCGCCTGCGGCTCGCCGCCTCCTACGGCTACGTCGCCCGCAACCACGAGGTCACGTTCGGCCCCGGCGAGGGGCTGGTCGGGCAGGCCGCGGTCTCCCGGCGGACCATCCGTGTCCGGGCCACGCACGACGGCGTGCTGACCATGCGCTCGGGCCTGATGTCCATGCCGCCGAACGACCTCGTCGTGCTGCCGGTGCTCTTCGAGGGCGAGATGCTCGGCGTGATCGAGTTCGCCTCGGTGGCCGTGTTCTCGGGGCTGCACCTGACGTTCCTGGAGCGGCTGGTCGCCACGATCGGGATCGCCCTCAACACCATCCAGGCCAACCGGCGTACGGAGGAGCTGCTCACGCAGTCGCAGCGGCTGGCCCGCGAGATGCAGGACCAGTCCAACGAGCTGCAGCGCACCAACGCGGAGCTGGAGGACAAGGCGCAGCTGCTCAGCGAGCAGAAGGGCAACATCGAGACGAAGAACAGGGAGATCGAGCTCGCCCGGCTCGGCCTCGAGGAGAAGGCGCAGCAGCTCTCCCGGGCCTCGGCGTACAAGACGGAGTTCCTGGCCAACATGAGCCACGAGCTGCGCACCCCGCTGAACTCCCTGCTGCTCCTGGCCCGGCTGCTCGCCGACAACAGCGACCGCAACCTCACCAGCAAGCAGATCGAGTTCGCCCGGACGATCCACAGCGCCGGCTCCGACCTGCTGTCGCTGATCGACGACATCCTCGACCTCAGCAAGATCGAGGCGGGGCGCATGGACGTCGAGCCCGACCAGGTCGACTTCGATGGCGTGCGCAGCTATGTCGAGCAGGCGTTCGTCCCGCAGGCGCAGGAGAAGGGCCTGGAGTTCCGGGTCGAGATCGCGCCGGAGCTGCCCGAGTCGATCGTCACCGACGAGCAGCGCCTCCAGCAGATCCTGCGCAACCTGCTGTCCAACGCGGTCAAGTTCACCGACCACGGCTCGGTGACGCTGAGCATCTACCCGGCGCCGGCCGGCACGGACTTCGACACGCCGTCGCTGTCCGCGGCCGACCAGGTCGTGGCGTTCTCGGTCACCGACACCGGCATCGGCATCTCCGACGAGAAGCTCAGCCTCATCTTCGAGGCGTTCCAGCAGGCCGACGGCACCACCAGCCGCAAGTACGGCGGCACCGGCCTGGGGCTGTCGATCAGCCGGGAGTTCGCGGCGCTGCTCGGCGGCACGATCGTGGTGGAGTCCCGGCCGGGCGAGGGCTCGACGTTCACCCTCTACATGCCGGACGTCCCGGTGCCGGACGCGATCCCGGTGCCGAGCCTGCCGCACCTGCCGGAGCAGAGCCCGGCGACCCCGCGCCGCCAGCCGCTCGCCTCGCTCGACATGCCCCTGATCACGGCGCCGCAGCCGGAGCCCGAGCCGCACCCGATCACCCCGGCGAGCCGGCAGCTGGACGGCGCCACGGTGCTCATCGTGGACGACGACGTGCGCAACGTCTTCGCCCTGACCAGCGCCCTGGAGATGCACGGGCTCAACGTGCTCTACTCGGACAACGGGGTGGAGGGCGTCCGCCTGCTGGCCGAGCACCCCGAGGTGGACATCGTGCTGATGGACGCGATGATGCCCGACCAGGACGGCTACGAGACCACGCGCGGGATTCGCCGCAATCAGCGCTTCCAGGATCTCCCGGTAGTGTTCCTGACTGCCAAGGCGATGCCCGGCGACCGCGAGTCGGCGCTGGCGGCGGGGGCGAGCGACTACATCACCAAGCCCGTCGACCTGGACCAGCTGATCGAGATCATGGCCCGCTGGGTGAACGCCACCGAGGACGTCCGGGACGGAGAGTGACCGTGGCTGAGCGAGCCAAGGCCCTGCTGGTCGACGATCGCCGCGACAATCTGCTCGCGCTGGAGGCGATCCTGCAGGGCCTGCCCGTGCAGTGCGTCGCGGTCGAGAGCGGGGAGGCGGCGCTCAAGCAGCTGCTGGTCGACGACTTCGCCGTGATCCTGCTGGACGCGCAGATGCCGAACATGGACGGGTTCGAGACGGCCGGGCACATCAAGCGCCGCGAGCGCACCCGCCACGTCCCGATCCTGTTCCTGACCGCGGCGGACCGGGACGCCCAGCTCGCCCTGCGCGGCTATGCCGTGGGCGCGGTCGACTACCTGACCAAGCCCTTCGACCCGTGGGTGCTGCGCGCCAAGGTCTCCGTCTTCGTCGAGCTCTGGACCAAGAACCAGCAGCTCAAGGCGCAGAGCGAGGCCAACCGCGAGCGCGACGCCCAGTGGCAGCGGCTGACCGACCTGGTCGACGAGGCCACCCGCACCCTCCGCGCCGGCGGCTCCGCGGCGGCCGCCGAGGCGCTCGAGACCCTCGAGAAGGCGCGCTGGGGCGTCTGACACTGCTCGACCGGACCCGGGCGGTGTGGGCCCGGGCTCCTTGGCCGGGCCGTCGCGGGGGATCGCCCGGTTACTCGGCTTTCGCGAGCTCGGCCGGCAGCTCAGCTTCCGCTGGTGACGGCGTCGCCGGGCGGGTGGAGAGCCAGCAGCCCGCCGCGACGAGGGCGAAGCCGGCGATCGTGCTGACGCCCCAGTGCTCGTCGAGCAGCAGCACGCCCAGCAGGACGGCGACGACCGGGTTGAGGTAGGTGACGAGGCCGGCCTTGGTGGCCCCGGCGTGCCCGATCAGCTGGTAGAAGGCGAGCAGGGCGACCGCCGTGCAGAAGACGCCGAGCACGGCGAGCGCCGTCCAGGACCGGCCGGACACCGGGCTCGTGGGCAGGGCGAAGAGGGCGAAGGGGGCCAGCGCCACCGCGCTGATCGAGGTGGTCGCCGCGGTCAGGGCCTCGGCCGGGACGGTGGCGAGGCGGCGCTGCACGAGCATGGTGGCCACCGCGTAGCTCAAGGCCGCGACCAGGACCATCGCCGCCCCGAGCAGGCCCCAGCGGTCGCCGGAGATGTCGAGCCCGACCAGCACGGCGACCCCCGCGAAGCCCAGGAGCAGGCCGGTCGTCCGGCCCCGGGTGAGAGGCTCGGCGCGGGCCATGAGGAGGGCGATGACGGCGGGCTCGATGGCGATCAGCAGGCCGGTGAGCGAGGAGCTGATGTGCGTTTCCCCGTACGTGATCAGCGTGAACGGAATCAGGATGTGCACCACCGACAGGGCCAGCACCGGCCGGGCGTGTCCCCGCAGCGCGGCCAGGCTCCCGCGCAGCGCCGCCACCGGCAGCAGGACGAGCGCGCCGACGGCGATGCGGCCGGCCACGACGACGATCGGGGACAGGTCCTCGAGGGCGATCTTGATCAGGAAGTACGGGATGCCCCACAGGACCGAGACGAGGAGGAAGAGCAGCCAGGCACGTCGATTCACACCCCCAGCCTCACCGGTTACCGTGGTAAGCGGTAGTGATTACTTGCTGATGCCGTGTTAAGGACAGCTGATGATCGACGTGCGCCGCCTCGCCGTGCTCCGCGAAGTCGCCCGCCACGGCAGCTTCAACCGTGCCGCCGCCATCCTGCGCATCACGCCGTCGGCGGTGTCCCAGCAGATCAGCGCCCTGGAGCGGACGGTCGGCACGCCCGTGGTGCGCCGCAGCACCCGGGGCGTCGAGCTCACGGAGGCGGGCCGGGTGCTGGCGGAGGCGAGTGACGCCATCTCGGGCGAGCTGGCGTACGCGCAGAGCCTCATCGACCGCCTCGCCGGCGACCAGCAGCCGACCCTGACCGTGGCCACCTTCACCAGTGGCGGGCAGCGGCTGTTGCCGGCCGCCCTGACCCGCTTCACGGCGGAGCACCCCGGCGTCGAGCTGACCGTGCTGGAGAACGAGCCCGGGGACAGCCTGCCGCTGGTCCGCGAGGGAGCGGCCGACCTGGCGCTGGTCTACCACTTCGACACCCCGCGGATGGCGGTGCCGGCCAGCCTGTCCTGGGCGCCGCTGCTGGACGACCCGATGTGGATCGTGCTGCCGGCCGGGCATCCGCTGGCCGGCCGGGAGTCGCTGACGATCGCCGACCTGGCCGGCGAGCGCTGGGTGCACGGCTGCCTGATCATCGACGACATCCTGGGTCACTACGCGGCGGCGGCGGGCTTCGAGCCGCGGGTCGCCTG
Organism: Actinoplanes oryzae; assembly: GCF_030757795.1. Lineage (GTDB taxonomy): Bacteria > Actinomycetota > Actinomycetes > Mycobacteriales > Micromonosporaceae > Actinoplanes. The sequence continues at coordinate 26,835 of NZ_JAUQWH010000069.1, read as the reverse complement.
CCGTGGCACCGATTACGTCTTCGCCCAGTCACTGGTCCGCGCCGGGGTGGGCATCAGCATGATCCCCCGGATCGCACTGAGCGGAGAACCGGGCGGCCTGGCCATGGTGCCCCTGGAACAGCCGCGCCCAACCCGCTACGTCGGCATCGTCACCCCCCGCCACGCCCGCGCCAACCCCCTCGCAAACGCCCTGGTCCAAGCGCTGCACGAAACGGTCGCCGCCCTACCCATCGCCGCCTGAGATACCGTCGCAAACGTGCCCCCTCAACCCAGGCCCGCCAGGGCCGGGCCCACGACGCACTGCGCCCGTCGATGACTTGGCCACCGAAAACTGGCGAAGCGCTCTTCCTTCGCCAGTTTTCGGTGGCCAAGTCATCGGCTCTCAGGGGCGCAGTGCCCGCCGAGCCGAAGGCGAGGCCATCTATACAGTGATCATCAGGGCGCTGCGGAGGCCTGTGATGTCCAGCACCCGCATCAGGAAGTCGCCGACGTTGGCGAGCGACAGCACCGCCCGCGCGTGCTGGGCCTTGCGGCTCAGGACGACCAGGGTGCCCAGCCCCTGGGAGTCGCAGAAGGTGACGCCGGCCATGTCGAGGACGATGCGGCCCGGCGGGTCCGCGAGCGTCTCGTTGACCATCGCCGACAGCTTCGCCACGGTGAGCACGTCAATCTCCCCGGCGAGGTGGAACACGACCTCGTCGGGAGCACTATCAACCGTGATGGACAGCTCCGGTCGCTCCACCCCGTCACCCTATCGCGAGCAGCGTGATCCGGCCTGTCGGGCGCGATCGGGACAGCCGTTGCGCGCGGAGGCCAAGGTGACTTCCGCAACCCGGGGCGGGGCTGGCAGGACGCCCTCAGGCCCGCGCTGACAGAATGGATGTCGCTGTGACCACCTCATACCACGCCGAGGGCAGTCCGTACCCGGACGAGGCCCCGGTCTCCCAGGCCCTGTTCGACCGCGCCCAGGCCATCGTGCCCGGCGGGGTCAATTCACCCGTGCGAGCGTTCCGTGCGGTCGGCGGGACGCCCCGGTTCATGGCGCGCGGCGCCGGGCCGTGGCTCTTCGACGCCGACGGCCGCCGCTATGTCGACCTGGTCTGCTCGTGGGGGCCGCTGATCCACGGCCACGCCCACCCGGAGATCGTGGCCGCGATCCAGTCCGCCGCGGCGCACGGGACCAGCTTCGGCACCCCGACCGCGGGGGAGGTCGACCTGGCCGAGGAGATCGTCCGGCGCACCCCGGTGGAGCAGGTGCGGCTGGTCAACTCGGGCACCGAGGCGACGATGACCGCGATCCGGCTGGCCCGGGGTTACACCGGCCGGTCCAAGATCGTGAAGTTCGCCGGCTGCTATCACGGGCACGTCGACGCGCTGCTCGCCGCGGCCGGCTCCGGCGTGGCCACGCTCGGGCTGCCCGACTCGCCCGGCGTGACCGGCGCGGCGGCGAGCGAGACGATCGTGCTGCCCTACAACGACCCGGCGGCGGTCGAGGCCGTCTTCGCCGAGCAGGGCGCCGACATCGCCGCGATCATCACCGAGGCCGCCGCCGGCAACATGGGCGTGGTGGCCCCCCGCGACGGCTTCAACCAGCGGCTGGCCGAGATCGCCCACCGGCACGGCGCGCTGCTCATCGTCGACGAGGTCATGACCGGCTTCCGGGTGTCCGCGGGCGGCTGGGCGGGGCTCGAGCCGGTCGACGCCGACCTGTTCACCTACGGCAAGGTCATGGGCGGCGGGCTGCCCGCGGCGGCGTTCGGCGGCCGCGCGGAGATCATGTCCCGGCTCGCGCCGGCCGGCCCGGTCTACCAGGCGGGCACGCTCTCCGGCAATCCGCTGGCGTGCGCGGCCGGGCTGGCCAGCCTGCGTCTGGCGGACGACGCGGTCTACAAGCGGCTCGACGAGCTGTCGGCGACCGTCGCCGCGCTCGCCTCCGACGCGCTGACCGACGCCGGCGTCCCGCACCGGCTCTCCTTCGCGGGCAACATGTTCTCGATCTTCTTCACGCCGGACGACGTCGTCGACTACGACACGGCGAAGACGCAGGACGGCGCGGCGTTCAAGGCCTTCTTCCACGAGATGCTGCGCCGCGGCGTCTACCTGCCGCCGAGCGCCTTCGAGTCCTGGTTCGTGTCGACCGCCCTGGACGACGCGGCGCTGGAAACCATCGGTGCGGCGCTGCCGGCAGCGGCGCGCGCCGCCGCGGCAGCGGGGGACAAGGCATGACCGAGCAGACCACGACCACCGTGCACGTGCTGCGGCACGGCGAGGTGCACAACCCGGCCAAGATCCTGTACGGCCGGCTGCCCGACTTCCACCTCTCCGAGCTCGGCCGGCAGATGGCGAAGGCGGCCTCGGAGTGGCTGGCCGACCGCGACATCACCCACGTCGTCGCGAGCCCGCTGGAGCGCGCCCAGGAGACGGCCGAACCGTTCGCCGCGCACTTCAAGCTCGAGACGGCGACGGACACCCGGCTCATCGAGTCCGCGAACTTCTTCGAGGGCAAGAAGGTGGCCGTCGGCGACGGGGCGTTCGGCAACCCGCGCAACTGGTGGGTGCTGCGCGACCCGATCACGCCCAGCTGGGGCGAGCCCTACCTGCAGATCGCGCAGCGGATGTTCGAGGCGATCCAGGCGGCCCGGGTCGCCGCGGAGGGCCACGAGGCGGTCTGCGTCTCGCACCAGCTGCCGATCTGGACCCTGCGGCGCTACGTCGAGCGCAAGCGGCTCTGGCACGATCCGCGGCGGCGGCAGTGCGGTCTGGCCAGCCTGACCTCGTTCCGCTTCGAGGGGGCGAAGGTGGTCGGCATCGACTACGCGGAGCCCGCGGCGGCCCTGGTCGCGATGTCGCCCGGCGCCCGGACAGCCAAGGGGGCGTGACCGAGTGCACCGAGCGCAGCGAGGGCCAGGAGGGCACGCCAACAGCCGGCACAGTCTGACGATGCGCCGGCTCGCCGCTGTTGTGCTCACCGCCGCCGTCGCGGCCGGTGCCCTGGCGGGCTGCGGCAGCTCGAGCTGGGCGTCGAAGTGCACCACGAGCAAGGACGACGTGGTCGAGTGCACGCCGGAGCAGCGCCCGGAGGCCCGGGAGGTCACCGGCGAGCAGCTCGACGGCGGCACCTACGACGTGGCGGACGACCGCGGCAAGGTCGTCGTCGTCAACTTCTGGGGCTCGTGGTGCAACCCGTGCCGGGCCGAGGCGGACGACCTGGAGAACACGTACCAGGCGACCAAGGCCAAGAACGTCGCCTTCATCGGCGTCAACGTGCGCGACGACCGGGACTCCGCCAAGCGGTTCGAGCAGGCCTTCCAGGTCAGCTATCCGAGCATCTACGACCCGAGCAGCGCCGTGGCGCTCAAGTTCGACGTCACGCAGACCACCACGCCGGCCACGCTGATCCTCGACCGGGAGGGCCGGATCGCGGCCGCCATCCGCCGGTCGACCACGATCGCCGAGCTGCAGCCGCTGGTCGAGCGGATAGCCGCGGAGGCGAACGGCTGATGGGAGACACCTTCGCCGACGTCGCCGGCAGCGGCCCGCTGCTGCTGGCGGTGCTGGTGGCCGCGGTCGCCGGGCTGGTGAGCTTCCTGTCGCCGTGCATCCTCCCGCTCGTGCCCGGCTATCTGTCCTACGTGACCGGGCTGGCCGGCTCCGACCTGGACGACCGGGAGCGCGAGACCGGCACCCGGGTCAAGGGCCGGATCCTGGCCGGGACCAGCCTCTTCGTGCTGGGCTTCGCGATCGTCTTCACGCTGACCACCACGCTGGTCGCGAACGTCGGCAAGGTGCTGCTGACGCACAAGGAGACCCTCGACATCGTCCTGGGCGTCCTGATCATCGTCCTCGGCCTCGCCTTCCTCGGGGTCATCCCGGGGCTGCAGCGCGAGGTCCGGATCCACAAGCTGCCGAACGCCGGGCTCATCGGTGCGCCGATCTTCGGGGCGATCTTCGCGCTGTCCTGGATGCCGTGCGTCGGGCCGACGCTCGGGGCGGTGCTGGGCCTGGCCACGCGCGCCGGGCAGACCGACCGCGCGGTGGTGCTCGCCCTGGCGTACAGCCTGGGGCTCGGGGTGCCGTTCGTGCTGTTCGGCCTCTTCTTCCGGCGGCTGCTCGGCGTCTTCAAGGCGATCCGGCGCAACAGCCGCTGGGTGACCCGGATCGGCGGCGCGCTGCTCATCCTGGTCGGGATCGCCCTGGTCACCGGCGGCTGGAACAGCTTCCTCATCTGGCTGCTGACGACCTTCAACTTCGACTCGGGGACGCTGCTGTGACGGCCGTCGACGAACGCCCCGCCCCGGCCGTGGCGCCTCCGCCGCGCCGGCCCAACCGGCTGCTGACCCTGCTGCGCAACTCGTGGCGCCAGCTGACCAGCATGCGTACGGCCCTCGTCCTGCTCTTCCTCTGGGCGGTGGCCGCGATCCCGGGCTCGGTGTGGCCGCAACGCCCGGTGAGCCCGGAGCGGGTCACCCAGTACTTCCAGGAGCATCCGGACCTCGCCCCGAAGCTCGACAGCCTCGGCGCCTTCGACGTCTACTCGTCGGCCTGGTTCGCGGCGATCTACCTGCTGCTCTTCACGTCGCTCGTCGGCTGCGTGGCGCCGCGGCTGCGGGACCACATCCGGGCGCTGCGGACCGTGCCGCCGGACGCCCCGCGCCGGATGGACCGCCTGCCGCAGCACGCGGAGGCCGAGGAGCACGCCGACGCTCCCGCCGAGGCGGCACAGGCCGCGGCCAAGGCCCTGCGCGCCGAGCGCTTCCGCACGAAGGTCCGCGAGCACGCCGACGGCAGCTGGACGGTCTCCGCGGAGAAGGGCTTCCTCAAGGAGACCGGCAACCTGCTCTTCCACGCCGCCATGCTCACCGTGCTGCTCGGCGTCGGCTTCGGCTACTGGTACGGCTGGCACGGCAACCGGATCCTCGTCGAGGGCCGGGACGAGGCCTTCTGCAACAGCGTCACGCAGTACGACGAGTCCTCGCTCGGGCCCCGCGTCCAGCCCTCCGACCTGCCGTTCTTCTGCCTGCGCCTGAACGACTTCGCGGCGACCTACCAGGACAGCGGGCAGGCGAAGTCCTTCGCGGCGAAGGTGGAGCTGCAGACGAAGCAGGACGGCCCGTGGGAGCCGGAGGAGTTCTCGGTCAACAGCCCGCTGCGCCTGTCGCAGGGCAACATCTACCCGCTCGGCCACGGCTACGCGATGGTGCTGCGCTACACCGACCGCTACGGCGCGTCGCAGACCAAGGTGGTGCCGTTCCTGCCCCGCGACGGGATGTTCACCAGCGAGGGCGTGGCGCAGTTCCCGGACGTGAACATCGACCCGAAGACGAACAAGCGGGACGTGAAGCTGCAGGTCGGCTTCGAGGGCGTGTTCCTGCCCACGGTCGACCCCGACGGCGGCGCCACCTCGATCTTCCCGGCGGAGAACGACCCGGTGCTGTTCCTCACGGCCTATCGGGGCGACCTCGGCGTCGAGGTGGGGCTGCCGCAGTCGGTCTACTCGCTCAACCAGGGGCAGATCGACAACGGGCAGCTCAAGAAGATCAGCGGCGACCGCCCGCAGCGGCTCACCCCGGGGCAGACGATGACCCTGGACGACGGGACGAAGCTCGAGTTCGTGGGCACCCGGGAGTTCGCGACGATCGCGGTCCGCTACGACCCCGCACAGCCGTACGTGCTGGGCGGTGCGGTCGTGGGTCTGCTCGGCCTGATGCTCTCGCTGTCGGGGCATCGGCGCAGGATGTGGTTCCGGATCAGGCCGCGCGGGGAGTCCGGTAGTTTGGTGGAGGCCGGTGGCCTGCCGCGCTCCGACTACCCGGGCTTCACGGACGAGTTCGGACGACTGGTGGGGGCCGCGCGCGGCCCGGAGGAAGGGACGCCCTGATGGCGGAGTTGTCCAACCAGCTGATGGGCATCACGGTGCTCGCGTACCTGCTGGCCATGGTGTTCTATGCGGCGGAGTACGCGTTCGGGGCCCGCAGCCACATCGGGCGGGCAGCGTCCCGTCCCGCCCGGCAGCTCGTCGGCGCGGGCGCCCCGGCCGACGACGCGCCCATCGCGCCCTACGAGCCGGAGGCCGAGCCGGCCGGGGACGAGCCGGTCGCCGAGGCGCCGGGGCGGGACCGCGGCGAGCTGGTCGGCAAGATCGCCGTCGGGCTCACCTGGCTGGCGTTCGTGCTGCACCTGGGCACGACGGTCACCCGCGGCATCGCGGCCGACCGCATGCCCTGGGGCAACATGTACGAGTACATCCTCACGGTCGGCCTGGTCGGCTCGGCGGTGTGGCTCGGTGTGCTGACCCGCTGGCCCGGCATCCGCCACCTCGGCCTCTTCGCCACGCTCGCGCTGACCGTGCTGCTCGGCGCCGACGGGCTGATCGCCTACACGCCGGTCGGGCCGCTGGTGCCCGCGCTGAACTCGTACTGGTTCATCATCCACGTCTCCTCGATCATCCTGGCCAGCGGCATCCTGCTGATCGGCGGCGTTCCGGCGGCGATGTTCCTCATCCGCACCGGCTACGACCAGGGCAAGCGCCGCTTCCCCTACTCGCTGGGCGCCAAGGTGCCGGCCGCGGCCTCGCTCGAGCGGCTCACCTTCCGGCTGCACGCCTTCGGCTTCCCGCTCTTCACCTTCGGCGCCCTCATCGCCGGTCCCCTGTGGGCCGAGGCGTCCTGGGGCCGCTACTGGGGCTGGGACCCCAAGGAGGTCTGGGCCTTCATCTCCTTCGTCGTCTACGCCGCCTACCTGCACGCCCGGGCCACCCCGAGCGTCAAGCGCACGACGGCGACGTGGATCGCCCTGCTCGGCTTCGTGACGATGCTGATGAACCTCTTCGGCGTCAACCTGTTCTTCACGGGCCTGCACTCGTACGCCAACGCCGGCGGCATGTGACAGCTCCGCACTGCCAAGGGCGCCTCTTCCTGGGAAGGGGCGCCCTTGTGGTTTCTCAGCGGTGCCAGGTGCGGACGGGCGTGTACTTCACGTTGCCCGCTCTGTCATAGGCGCGCAGCCGGACCTTGAAGGTCTTCTTCTGCTTCGCCGTGTTGAGCGTGAACGCGTAGCCGGACTGGTAGTCGCGCGCGACCACCTTGCCGTTGACCAGCAGCTCCACGCGGCTGACCCCGTACGTGTCGGCGGCCTTGGCCTTGATGGTGACCTTGCCCTTCACCTTGGCCTTGTTTCCGGGTGCCTTGGTGATCGACAGCGAGGGAGCCTTGGTGTCGAGGGTGACCGTCCGCGCGATCTGCCGCGTCTGGCCGAACCAGTCCTTGGCCCGCACAGTGAACGTGTACTTGCCGTTCTTGCCGGCCGGGTTCCACGCCAGCCGCATGGTCGCGTCCTTGCCCGCGGCGGTCTTGCGGACGGCGACGCTCTTGCCGTTGGCCAGCAGCTCGATGGTGGCGTCACTCCAGTCGAAGGTCTGCACGTCGAACGAGACCGGGCCACGGGCATACGCGGCCGGCGCCTTCGACACGTTCACGTACGGCGCCGACTGGTCGACCCTCAGCTCGCGGTAGTACTGAACCTCGTTGCCGGCCCTGTCGCGCACGTTGACCCGCAGGAAGAGGTCCGCCATGTCGATGCTCTTGCCGGTGTCCACCCGCACTACCCAGGGGCCGGCCTTGGCCGGGTAGTAGGAGGACTGGCGGCCGATGTCGATGGAGTAGACGTTGGTGGGGTCGTGGGCGCCGGTGACGGTGACCGGCACATTGCCGTGGACGTTGCCGTTGTGCTCGGCGACAGCGAAGGTGGCCGTGGGTTTGGTGTTGTCGACGACGTATCCGCCGGAGCGCTCGCCGACGTTGCCGACCGCGTCATAGGCGCGCACGGTCAGGGTGACCGGGCCGTCCGGAACGGTTTTGGTGTCCCACCACTGCCACGTCGTGCCCTGGCCGACGGCGGCTCCGACGAGCACGCCGTCGGCCAGAAGCTCGGTCCTGGTCACGCCGATGTCGTCGGACACGACCGTGGTCGCGATGACGTCTGCCCGCAGATAGGTGTCCGGCAGGCCCAGCAGGCTCACGACGGGGGCCTGGGTGTCAGAGTCGGCGGCGTGGGCCGCCTGGGGGATGCCGACCGCGAGGGCGGTCGTGGTGATTGCGGCGACGATACCGCGCATTCTCATGCGCGGATCCTAGATCGACTCATGTTGCCGTTGGCCACCCCGGAGACGTCGGCGGCATGGCCGGCGGCTGGGTGGGTAGGCCAGGCGTATGAGCACGGACGCGAATGAGAGCGGCGGCCACCACCCCGATGCGGGCAGCAGCACCGATCAGGATGTGACGGGGTACGAGGAGACGGGCACGTTCACGACGGACGAGGCGCCGACAGGGGACACTCCGGCGCACGGGAGCAGCAACGAGGTCTTCAACGCCGCGGGCGGTAACAAGGTGGGGCCCGAGGAGGAGTAGCGGTCTCCCCGCACGGACGTAGTCCCGGAGGGCTTCGCGGTCTGGACGCGCCAGCGGCCAGCGGAGACCGCAGGGACCCTCGGCGTGAGCGACGGTCTGTACGCCCCACCCAGCTGCGACATCTGCCTCAGTAGTTCGGGCAGTCGCCCGCGTCCCACGTGTCGTAGAGAGTGCGCCAGTTGAGGCAGAAGCCGCCGCTGCGCTGCTTCGACGCGTCCGCGGTGAGCGTGCCCACGTCCTGGCGCCAGAAGCGGTAGGGCCCGCCGCCCGCCGCCCGCAGCTGCACGTTGTCGACCGTGACGGTCGGGACCAGGACGTGCGCGGGGCGCGACGGGTCGACGTGGACCTCGACGTACTGCTCGACGTAGGCGCTCTGGCCGACCGGGAGGCGCTGCGCGGTCAGCAGGTTCCAGCGGTTGTTCCACCACAGCCACGCCTGCCAGACGTTGTCCGCGTCGGTGTGCAGGTCGAGCCAGACCCGGTCGCCGGCGCGCAGCTGGTACTGTTCGTAGAACTGCCAGGTCTTGGTGTTGGTGTTGAACGTGTAGATGTGCTGGCGGCCCTGCCCGGCCCAGCCGGTCTCGGCCCACCCGGCCTCCAGCCACGAGATGCTGCCGCCGCCCAGGTCGCGCTTGACCATGAAGCGGCCGGCGACGAAGTCGTAGGTGTTGGGGCGGACCGCGCCGTCGACGACCTCGATGCGGCCGGAGACGCCGCCCCACTCGCCGGCTGTGCCCGCGCCCAGGTGGTGGTAGCCGCTCGGGGTGTAGTGGGTGCGCACCTGGTCGAGCCGCATGCCGGACTCCAGGACGCGGCCGGTGGCCCGGCAGGCCTTCGCCGCCTTCATGCTGGGCCGGCTGGTGGGTGCCTTCGTCGAGGCGTGGCCCTTGCCGCAGGCCGGCAGCTCCTTCGGCCGTGACTGGGCCGGCACGGCGGCCCCCAGCGCGGCGACCAGGCCCGCGAGGGCGAACAGCCGGAACCTCAAGAAGCCTCCCTCATCACACTTCTTTGGTGCAACGGAAGCCGTGATCCACGGGTGACGGGTGAAAGACTGGGGGCATGGCCAGCGGCTTCCCCCACCCCGATCTGCAGAGCTTCATCGCGGCCCTGGAGGCCGCCGGCGAGTTGCGCCGCGTGCGCGTCCCGGTCGATCCCACGCTGGAGATCAGCGAGATCGTGACCCGCACGGTCCGGGCCGGCGGTCCGGCGCTGCTCTTCGAGAATCCGACCCGCGGCGACATGCCGATCGTCGTCAATCTCTTCGGCACCGAGAAGCGCATGGCGATGGCGCTGGGCGTGGACCGGCTCGACGAGGTGGGCGACCGGATCGGCGCGATGATCAAGCCGGAGCTGCCGGTCGGCTGGTCCGGCATCCGCGAGGGCCTCGGCAAGGTGCTGCAGCTCAAGTCGCTCCCGCCCAAGAAGGTGAAGAGCGCCCCGTGCCAGGAGGTCGTGCTCAAGGGCGACGAGGTCGACCTGGGCAAGCTGCCGGGCCTGCAGGTGTGGCCCGGCGACGGCGGCATCTTCCACAACTTCGGGCTGACGCACACCAAGCACCCCGAGACCGGCAAGCGCAACCTGGGGCTCTACCGGCTGCAGCAGCACTCGAGGAACACGCTGGGCATGCACTGGCAGATCCACAAGGACTCCACCGCCCACCACGCGGTGGCCGAGCGGCTCGGGCAGCGGCTGCCGGTGGCCATCGCGATCGGCTGCGACCCGGTCGTGAGCTATGCGGCGAGCGCGCCGCTGCCCGGCGACATCGACGAATACCTGTTCGCGGGCTATCTGCGCGGCGAGCGGGTCGAGATGGTCGACTGCCTGACCGTGCCGCTGCAGGTGCCGGCCGAGGCGCAGATCGTCCTCGAGGGCTATCTGGAGCCGGGGGAGCGGCTGCCGGAGGGGCCCTTCGGCGACCACACCGGCTTTTACACGCCGGTCGAGCCGTTCCCGGTGCTGCACATCGAGACCATGACGATGCGCAAGCAGCCGATCTACCACTCGATCGTCACGTCGCAGCCGCCGCAGGAGGACCACGGCCTGGGCAAGGCCACCGAGCGCATCTTCCTGCCGCTGCTCAAGATGCTGATCCCGGACATCGTCGACTACGACATGCCGGCGGCCGGCGTCTTCCACAACTGCGTGATCGTCTCGATCCGCAAGCGCTACCCGAAGCACGCCCAGAAGATCATGAACGCGATCTGGGGCGCCCACCTCATGTCGCTCTCCAAACTGATCGTGGTCGTCGACGAGGACTGCGACGTCCACGACTATCACGAGGTCGCCTTCCGGGCCTTCGGCAACGTCGACTACGACCGCGACCTGGTCGTCACCCAGGGCCCGGTTGACCACCTGGATCACGCGTCCTACCAGCAGTTCTGGGGCGGCAAGGCGGGGATCGACGCCACCCGTAAGCTGCCTACCGAGGGGTACACGAGGGGCTGGCCCGAGGCGATGACCATGGCGCCCGAGGTGAGCGCCCTGGTGGACAAGCGGTGGAAGGAATACGGCATATGACAGCGCTCGCGCCGGCGGCACCCGAGAAGCCGGGCAAGGTCAAGGCCTTCCTGCGGCTGGTCGCGATCGAGCACTCGGTCTTCGCGCTGCCGTTCGCCTATCTGTCGGCGCTGGTCGCCATGGACCGGCTCGGCACCGGCGTGCACTGGGTCGATCTGCTGCTGATCACGGTCGCGATGGTCGCGGGGCGCACGTTCGCCATGGCGGCGAACCGCATCCTCGACCGCAAGATCGACGCGCAGAACCCGCGTACGAGGAATCGCGAGCTCGTCACGGGCGCGGTGAGCGTGCGCACGGCCTGGACCGGCGCGGCCGTCTCGCTCGTGGTGTTCTTTCTCGCCGCCGCCCTGCTCAACTGGCTCTGCCTGGCGCTGTCGCCGCTGGCCGTGATCCCGCTCATCGTCTATCCGTACGCGAAGCGGTTCACGAACTTCCCGCACTACGTGCTGGCGCTCGCGCAGGCGGTGGCTCCGGTCGGCGCCTGGCTGGCGATCACCGGCACGTTCGACGGCTCGGGCCCGGCCTGGGTGCTCGGCGTCGCGGTCGGCCTGTGGATCGGCGGCTTCGACATCATCTACGCCTGCCAGGACGTGGAGATCGACCGGCAGATCGGGGTGCACTCCACCCCGGCCCGCTTCGGCGTCCGCACGGCGCTGCACATCTCGACCGTGACCCACGTCGTCACGTTCGCGCTGTTCGTCTGGTTCGGCTTCCTGGTCGACCTGAGCTGGTTCTACTGGGCCGGCCTGGCGCTCACCGCGGCGTCGTTCGTCTACCAACACGTCGTCGTCACCCCGACCGACCTGTCCAAGGTCAACCGGGCCTTCTTCACCGCGAACGGCTTCGTGGGCATCGCCCTCTTCGTGTTCACGCTCCTTGATCTGATCGTGATGTAACCTCCCCGGCCGCCGGACCCGTCTAATCCCCGTGAGCGACAGAGACACGGAGTTCCGAGACTTCGTCACCGCGCAGATGGATTCGCTGCGCGGCCTGGCGTACCTCACGTGCGGCGACTGGCAGGCGGCCGAGGACGCGGTGATGACCGCCCTCGCGAAGCTGTACGTGAAGTGGCGGCGGATCGACAACCACGCCGCTTATGCCCGCACCGCGGTGGTCCGCGCGGCCATCGACGAGACCCGCCGCCCCTGGTGGCGGCGGGAGCGGGCACAGAGCGACGCGATGCCGGACCGGCCGCTGCCCTACGACAGCACCGGCCACGTCGACGACCGGCTGAAGGTGCGCCAGGCGCTGCAGCAGCTGCCCAAGCGGCTGCGGGCTGTGCTGACGCTGCGCTACCTGGAGGGCCTGAGCGTCCGGGAGACCGCCGAGACGCTGGGCTGCCCCGAGGGAACGGTCAAGAGCTACACCTCGCGGGGGCTGGACGCGCTGCGCCAGATCCTCGGCACCGAGGTCTTCATCACCAAGGAGAGCCGTCGTGAAGCCCGAGCTGTCTGACATGTTGCGCGACGCGAAGTCGGACGCGCCCAGTCCCCGTTACTCCGTCGACGACTTCGTCGCCGCCGGCCGCAAGCGCCAGCGCAAGACCCGGGCCATGTGGGCCGGCACCGGCACGGCCGCCGCGGTCCTCGCCGTGGCCGGAGCGGTCGCGGTCCCGCAGCTGCTGCCCGGCGGCGAGGCGGACGACGCCCCCGCCACCCAGGTGGCCGCCCCCGCGGCGGAGAAGAAGCCGTTCACCTATCCCGCGGGCGACTTCACCGCCAACATCAAGCCCTACCGGGTCGGCGACCTGAACGTCTCGGCGGCGACCCAGGTCACCTCCGCCTACGAGATCGCCTCGATCACCGGGCCCGGCCGCGGCCAGGTCTTCGAGGACGAGGACGGCACCCAGCGCGACATCGGCAACCAGGTCGCCGCGCTCGTCGTCTACCGCCCCGGCACCTTCGACCCGTCGGCGGTCAAGAAGGGCAAGCAGGTCGGCGAGGCCTTCTACGCCGCGGGTGTGGCGGGCGACCCCAAGAAGGGGAAGGCCGGCGAGGACGGCTTCTACTCCTGGGAGTACGCGGACGACTCCTGGGCCGTCATCAAGTTCCAGGGCGGGCAGAAGCTGGCCGCCAGCGACCTGGCCGAGGTCGCCGAGGGCCTGACCGCCGCCGAGGAGAAGCCGGTGCAGATCGGCTTCAAGCTCGGCTACGTGCCCGCGGGCTTCGCGCTCAACGCGGCGGGCACCACGTGGGACGGCATGGCCATCCCGCTCGAGGGCGGCTCCTACGCCAGCCTGCTCAAGGGCGACTTCCCCTACAGCGGCCTCACCGACACCGTGCACGAGCCCTACCTCGTGGGCGACAAGCAGCTCCCGGTGCTGACCCTGCAGGTCGTGCCGAACTGGTACAACAAGCACCCGGCCGCGGGCGACGAGCCGTACTGCGCCTCGGCGGGCCTCTGCTACGTGCAGGCGCCGGGCGGCAAGGTCACCCTCGAACTCAACGGCGGCGGCTTCCTGCCCGACGCCGAGCTGAAGAAGGTGCTCGGCAAGGTGACCTTCGCCTCGGGTAAAGCCTGGTTCGACGCCACCGCCGCGATCAAGTAAAGGTGCATGCTTGACGCATGCGCATCCCATGGATCGTCGGCGTCTCAGGAGCCTCCGGCACGCCCTACGCCAAGGCCGTGATCGGAGCGCTCCTGGACGCCGGCGAGGCCGTGGACCTGGTGATCTCCAAGGCCGCCCGGCTCACCCTGCTCGACGAGACGGGCGCGACCGTGCGGGACGCTCACTGGAAGGACGATCTGGCCGCCTGGCTCGCGCGGGACGTGAGCCAGGCGGATCTCGCGTACTGGCCCGCCGGTGATCTCGCCGCGGGGCCGAGCAGCGGCTCCTATCCGGCGAAGGGCATGGCCGTGGTGCCCGCCAGCACAGCCGCGTGCGCGGGCATCGCGATCGGGCTCAGCAAGGACCTGCTGCAGCGTGCGGCCGAGGTCAACCTCAAGGAGCGCCGGCGTACGGTCGTCGTGCCCCGCGAGACCCCGGTGACCCGCAGCCACCTGGAGCACCAGATCGCCCTGCTCGACGCCGGCGCCGTGGTGCTCCCCGCGTCGCCGGGCTTCTACGGCGCGGGCGCGGACGCCACGGCGCAGCAGCTCGTGGACTTCGTGGCCGGCAAGGTGCTCGATGCGCTCGGCGTGCCGCACGACCTGTTCCAGCGGTGGCGCGGCGAGCTCAATCAGCGCAGCCCGTTGGGCGGGCCGTAACCGCCGCCCGGGTTCGACGGCCCCTGGTTGCGGGGCCTGTTCTGCGCGTCGTCCTCGCGCATCTCCTCGACGACCGCGGCGCCCTCGCCCTCGAGCAGCGCCCGCACCTCCGACTCGCGGAAGCGACGGTGGCCACCCGGAGTCCGGATGCTGCCGATGCGTCCGGCGGCGGCCCAGCGCGTCACGGTCTTGGGGTCGACCCGGAAAAGAGCGGCAACCTCCCCGGGCGTCAGCAGTCGATCTCCAGTGTCCACGGCCCTCTCCTCGCGTTCGTTGTGGGAGCGCCGGTGGTCACGGTGCGTGTCGGCGTGCTCGATCGGGACGTACAGCCATTAGAGCATCGGGCAAAACACCAAGTCGCTGAAATGCGGAAAAAGCCCCGATTGCTCTGATGGCCGTTATTCTTGCGCGGCTGGGCGGTCGCCGCCCGCTACCGGGCGTGAACACCTGCCGGGCCCACACTAACCTTTGCTGACATGGACGCCATCGATCTGCGCCTGATTGACCTGCTCCGGGACAACGCCCGCTCCTCCTATGCGGAGCTGGCCCGGCAGGTGGGCCTTTCCGCCCCGGCCGTGCACGAGCGGGTGGGGAAGCTGGAGACCGCCGGGACGATCCGGGCGTACCGGGCGGAGGTCGAGCCCGACGCCATCGGCCTGGGCATCACCGCGCTGATCAGCATCGTCGAGGACTCCGGGGCGGACACCGACGACGTGCTCGCCGCGCTCCGGGTCATGCCCGAGATCGAGTCGTGCTACTTCATGGCGGGCGTCGAGTCGTACCAGCTGACCGTGCGGGTGGGGACGATCGCCGAGCTGGAGCAGCTGATCGTGCGGGTCAATCGGACGCCGGGGGTGGCGTCCACGCGTACGGCCATCGCCCTCTCCACCAAGTGGGAGAACCGTCCCCAGCCCGGCCGGGTGCCGGCGTGAGCCGCGAATGGGCGGCCGAGGCGATCCGGCTCGTCGAGGCCGACGCCAACCGCTCCGCCGACACGCACCTGCTGCCCTTCCCGCTGCCCGCGCGCTGGGGCATCGACCTCTATCTCAAGGACGAGTCGTCGCACCCCACCGGCTCGCTCAAGCACCGGCTGGCCCGCTCCCTTTTCCTGTACGCCCTCTGCAACGGCTGGATCGGCCCCGGCACCACGGTCGTCGAGGCCTCGTCGGGGTCCACGGCCGTGAGCGAGGCCTACTTCGCGCGGATGCTCGGGCTGGACTTCATCGCGGTCATGCCGGCGGCCACGTCACCGGAGAAGATCTCGCTCATCGAGTTCCAGGGCGGCAAATGTCACCTGGTCGCCGACCCGACGGCGGTGGTCGCCACGGCGCAGCGGCTCGCGGGCGACCTGGGCGGACACTTCATGGACCAGTTCACGTACGCCGAACGGGCCACCGACTGGCGGGGCAACAACAACATCGCCGAGTCCGTGTACGCGCAACTGCGGCTCGAACGGTTCCCCGAGCCGGCGTGGATCGTGGTGGGCGCGGGCACGGGCGGCACGAGCGCGACGATCGGGCGGTACACGCGGTACCGGCGGTTCGCCACGCGACTGGCGGTGGTGGATCCCGAGGGGTCGGCGTTCTTCCCGGCGTACGAGAAGCAGGATTGGACCTTGTCGACCGGCCGCGGCTCGCGCATCGAGGGCATCGGGCGGCCCACGGTCGAGCCGTCGTTCCAGCCGGCCGTCGTCGATCGCATGATCCACGTGCCGGACGCCGCGTCGATCGCCGCGATGCGGGCGGGCTCGGCGGTGCTGGGCCGGCGCGTGGGCGGGTCGACGGGCACCAACCTGTGGGGCGCCTTCGGGCTGATCGCGGAGATGCTGCGCGAGGGGCGCGGCGGCTCGGTTGTCACGCTGATCTGCGACGGCGGCGAGCGGTACGCGGACACGTACTACTCCGACGCCTGGGTGTCCGCCCAGGGGCTGGCACTCGACCCCTTCCTGGGCGCCGTGGACCTTTTCTTGTCCACCGGAGAGTGGAGCGGGGGTTCCTGAGCGGCCGTTCCGTGGGAGGATCGTGGCCCTAAAGCGATTCACGTTCGAGGAGTGCCCGTGGCGGATGACGGTGAGCCGGTCGGCATCGCCCCGTCGCTCATCCCCCGGCAGCGTGGCGACTTCTCCCTCTCGGACCTGCCCGATCCCCCGAAGCGCCGGCGTCGCCGGGCCCCGCTGATCCTGGGCGTGCTGGCGCTCCTTGCCGGGCTCACCTTCGTCGCGGGCCGGGACATGCTGGCGGAAGCCGTCCGGCCCGCGGTCGCCCGCCCGCCGACGCCGCTCGAGGCCGCCCGGGCGTCGCTGAAGCAGCAGTCCGCGGCATTGCTGAGCGGCGACTCCGCCGGCTGGCTGGCGGCGGTCGACACCGCGCTGCGGCCCCGCTACCAGGCAATGTTCAAGTCGCTGCGGTCGCTGGGCGTCAGCCGGTTCGACTACGACCTCATCGTGTCCGACGCCTCCGCCGACGTGATCAATGCCCGCGCCCGGATCCACTACTGCTTGACCGGCAACACCTGCACCGCCTCGACCGCGCCCGTGCTGGAGCACCGGGTCGCGCTCAAGCCGGTCACCGGCCGCTGGGTGATCGCCGCGTCGAGCACCGAGCGCAACGAGGACGACTTCCAGCCGACGCCGTGGGACAACGGCGGGCTCGTCTTCGCCCAGGGCAAGCGGGTGACCCTCGCCGCGCTCCCCGCCCAGAAGAAGCACTTCGCCTCCGTCCTGCCGATCGCCGACGCCGCCGCGCTGGTCAACGACAAGTTCGCCAAGCTGGTCGGCAACCCGCAGCACCGCTACCGCGTCTATCTCGCCGGCGCGAAGCAGTGGAAGAGCTGGTACGGCGGCATCGACGACAAGTGGGTGGTCGGCTACGCCGTCCCGCTGGGCGAGGCCGGCATGGACGTCGTCCTCAACATGGACGCGCTGGTGAAGGACCGGCGCCTGCTGGAGACCACGGTCCAGCACGAGCTCGGTCACGTGGTGACGATCGGCACGCTGCACCGCCGCGACTGGGGGTCGGGCGACATGTGGCTCAAGGAGGGCATCGCCGAGTACATCGGCTGGTACCCGGAGCCCGCCACCGCCAGCTGGCGCCGCAGCTCGGTGCACGAGCTGGTCACCGGCGACCACCCGCCCACCAGCATCGCCACGAAGGCCATGGCGACCGACGCGCGGCAGGAGGAGGGGGACAGCTTCTACGGGCTGGGCCACTTCGCCGCCGCGTGCCTTGCCGAGAAGTACGGGCAGCGGGCGCTCTTCACCTTCGTCCGGCTGTACCTGCGCGAGGAGAAGGACCTCGACCCCGCCGCGCGGGAGGCCTTCGGTCGGCCCTTCGCCACGGTCGACAGGACGTGCGTGTCGTGGATCAGGGACAACGCTTAGCGAGTCCCGGATAGTCTCGGACAAATCCCTCGTCGTCCACCGTCAGGTCGGCGCTGAAGGTCTCGCTCGCGAAGCGGACCCTGCCGTCGCCCAGCGCGGTGTAGATCTGGTCGGCCTGGATGACCTCCAGGCTCGGCAGGCGCACCCAGGCGACGCTGACCCGATGCGCGACGCCGGCCTCCTCACCCAGCAGGCCCAGCCGCCGGATCGGCAGCGTGTTCGTCAGCGGAGAGCCCGTCAGGTCCACGTCGCACGCCCCGATGAGCAGGTCGGGATCCTCCGTGCCGGGCAGTCCGACGCGGGCATGGCCGCTCGCTGCCAGCGCTTCGTCCAGGTCGCCGGTCTCCTGGGTGGTCGCTCGCCACTGCCCGCCGTCGGCTTCCAACCGGAGAGTACGGGTCCAGCCCGCGCCCGCGACGGACACGTCCATGCTGGTCGTGACCCAGTCCGGGCCGGTGCGCAGCTCGTACGTCGCCGTGTACTCGATCGGGTCCACGGCCAGCATCGTGCCCTTGGCGTGGAGGCCGGCGCGCGTGTCGGCCAGGACGTGCTCGGCGCCGGTGGTGTCGCGGCGTTCCCAGAAGAGCGAGGTGGGCATGCTGTTGTTCCTACCCCGTACGGGGGCCGCTGCACGAAAAAAGGCTCCCGGATCATCCCGGGAGCCTTTCCTCAGTTACGTGCTGGTTCAGTGCGTGTGGGCGGGGCGGCCGCTGGAGTAGCGGTTGCCGCCCTGGTCGCGGCGGTCGTTGCGGCCGCTCTCCCGGCGGAAGCCGCCCGTGCGGTCGCCGAAGTTACGCGACGAACGGTCGCCGGAGCCGCCGCTGTAGCCGCCCCGGTCGCCGTAGCCACCGCGGTCGCCGGAGCCGGCCCGGTCGGAGCCGCCGCTGTAACCGCCGCGGTCGCCGCCTCGGTCGCTGTAGCCGCCGCGGTCGCCGCCCCGGTCGCTGTAGCCGCCCCGCTCGCCCGACGCGGCGCGGTCGCTGTAGCCGCCGCGGTCGCCGGCCGGACGACGGTCGCCGAACGGGCGGTCGCTGCGCGGACGGTCGCCGAAGCTGCTGCCACGCTCGCGGTCGCCGAATCCGCCACGCGGCCGGTCGCCGTAGCCGCCGCGGTCGCCGCGCGGCCGGTCGCCGTAGCCACCGCGGTCACGGTCGCCGTAGCCGCCACGGGGGCGGTCGCCGAACCGGCGGGGACGGTCGCCACGCTCGCGGCGGGGCTCCGGCTCCTCCTTCACCGGGATGCCGCTGGGCTCGCGGGCGCCGGTGATCTCGGCCAGCTTCTCGTCGCCGAGGCGCACGCGCACCTCGCCGGGGAAGACGCCGGCCTTCTGCATCATGGACTGGGTGCTGCGGCGCTGCTTGGGCAGCACCAGCGTCACCACGGCGCCCGACTCGCCCGCGCGGGCGGTGCGGCCGGCGCGGTGCAGGTAGTCCTTGGGGTCCTTCGGCGGGTCCACGTGCACGACCAGCGAGATCCCGTCGACGTGGATGCCGCGGGCCGCCACGTCGGTCGCGACCAGCACGTTCGTGCGGCCTTCCTTGAACTCGGCCAGCGTGCGGGTGCGTACCCGCTGGGTCTTGCCGCCGTGCAGCGCGCCGGCGCGGACGCCGACCGCCGCGAGCTGGTCGACCAGCCGGTCCACGCCCATCTGCGTCCGGGCGAAGACGATCGTCTTGCCCTCGCGGTTGGCGATCCACGACGTGATCGGGAACTTGTCGTGCGGCGGGATCAGCAGCAGGTGGTGGTCCATGGTGGACACGCTCGCCTCGGCCGGGGCCGTCGAGTGCGTCACCGGGTCGTTCATGAACCGCTTGACCAGCGTGTCGACGTCGCCGTCGAGCGTCGCCGAGAACAGCAGGCGCTGCGCCCGGGCCGGCGTCTTGGCCAGCAGCTCGGTGACCTCGGGCAGGAAGCCCATGTCGGCCATCTGGTCGGCCTCGTCCAGGACGGTGACCTCGACGTCGTCGAGCTTGCACGCGCCCCGCTCGATCAGGTCGCCGAGGCGGCCCGGGGTGGCGACCATGACCTCGACGCCGCGGCGCAGCGCGTCCATCTGCCGGTCGTAGGGCACGCCGCCGACGGCGGTCTTGAGGAACACGCCCACGGAACGGCCCAGCGGCATCAGCGAGTCGGCCACCTGCATGGCCAGCTCACGGGTGGGGACCAGGATCAGCGCCTTGGGGTGGTGCGGGCGGGCCCGGCCACCCTGGGCGACCCGGGCGAGCACCGGCAGGCCGAACGCGAGCGTCTTGCCCGAGCCGGTCTGCCCGCGGCCGAGCACGTCCCGGCCGGCCAGCGCGTCCGGCAGGGTCGCGGCCTGGATCTCGAACGGGGTGGTGATGCCCTCGCGGTTGAGCACGCGCACGAGCTCGACCGGCAGTCCCAGCTCGGAGAAGCTCGGCAGCGCGACCGGCTCGGCCTCGGCACCGGCCTCGGCGACCTGCGTGTCGTCGCCGGCCTCGGCGTCGGCCGTGGTGACCTGCGCCTCAGCGTCGGCCGCGGTGACCTGCGCCTCAGCGGCGGCCGTGGTGGTCTGCGCCTCGGCGGTGGCCGTGGCGGTCGGCGCGCCGGCGTCGGCCGTGGCCTGCGGCTCGGCGGCGGTCGTGGTCTCGCCGGCGGCCGGCGTTGCGGCGTCGGCCTGCGCGGTGGTGTCGATCGGCGCCTCGGTGGGCGCGGTGGCCGCCGCGGCGGCGGTGGTCTCGGCGGCGGGGGCGGCCTCGACAGCGGCGGCGGTCGCGGGGACCTGCGCCGGCTCGGTGGTCTCGGCAGCGGTGTTCACCGTCTCGGCGGCAGACGCCGCGGAGGGGGATTCGAAGACGGACGGGAACGTGCTGGGGTCAGCAAAAGTGGTCAAGAGAACCTCTCTACGGGGGCGCATGCTCGCGTATCCGCCGCGGAAACCTTGAAGCCCGCTGCTGAAATCCCCGCAAGAACGCCCGTGGCGTGCTCCTGAAGAGCACGCCAGGTCAATTACTGTCATCAGTGTACGGGTCAACGTCGGCGACCCGGCCCGCATTCCGCGCCGGTAGTGGGCAGACTCACCCTCGGCGCAACCTCGCCAGCTTAGGGTCCGCGGGTCGCTCCGACAACTCAGCCCGAGAAAACGCCACCGATCATGTCGCTGAACGCGTCGCCCACGGTGAAGACGAAGAGCAGGCTGACGCCGACCAGGAAGCCCAGCACCGCCAGCATCGCCACGACGACCTTGACGTTGCTGCGCCGCTGGTTCTCGGGGACGTCCCGCCAGCCCTGGGCCAGGATGTGCCCGGTCAGCGAGCCCGAGTTCTCGGCCGCATTCATGCTGATGGGCATCGTCATGTCCGCGGGCGCGTAGTCGGCCAGGCCGCCGTACATGCCGGCCTGCTCCCGCTGCTGGGGCACGGACGTGTGTCCGGAACCCGACCCGTACATTCCGGGCCCCCCGGCCGGGGCGGGCGGCTGCCCGAACGGCTGCCGTGATCCACCCGATGCGCCGACCCCGAACGACGCCCCCGCGGCGGCGGCCTGCGCGGCGGCCGTGCTGATGGGCATGGTGCGGTCGGACTCGGGCTCGTCGTTGCGGAACGGCATGGTCCGGTCGGAGCCCGGCATCGCCGTCGAGATCGGCATGGTCTGATCGGCCTGCGGCGTGGCCGGGAACTGCGTCCCGGCGGCGAAGGCGGTGTTGATGGGCATGGTGGCGTCTGCGGGCGGGGTGGGCACCGGCATCCTTCGGTCGGCAGCGGAAGTCGGCGGAACTGTATAGCTCGGCAGCCCGGTCGCACCGGCGATCGCGGGTGGCGCGGGGAACGGGGCCGGCGGCGTCGGCGGCACCGGCGAGGGGTGGGGCCCCGGCGGCACGGGCGAAGGCCCGGGACCGGGAGGTACGGGCGAAGGCCCGGGACCTGGCGGAACGGGCGAAGGCCCAGGGCCGGGAGGTACGGGCGAGGGCCCGGGACCCGGCGGCACGGGCGAGGGCCCGGGGCCGGGCGGGGTGGGCGACGGGCCGGGGCCGGGCGGCGCCGGGGCGGGCGTGGGCTCCGGCTTGAGCGGCTCGGTCGGGTCCGCCGGGCTGGGCGGCTGCGGGCGCTGCGGCTCGGGCTTGGCGGGACGCGGCTCGGGGGTCGACGGCTCGGGCAGGTCCGGCTCGGCCGGCGTGCGCACGATCGTCTTGTCCTCGTCCGGCCCCGACGCGCTCGATGCCGCGCCGGCCGACGAGTTCGGGAAGAAGGCCGTGCGGTCGTCACCCCCACCACCCGAAGCAGCGGCGGACGAGACAGGAGCCGCGGACACAGGCGGTGCCGAGGCGGGCGTCACGGAGGAGTTGGACGTCGCGGAGACGGGTGGTGCGGAGGCGGGCGTCGTGGAGACGGGCGGTGCGGAAGCGGGCGTCGTGGAGACGGGCGGTGCCGAGGCGGGCGCCGGGGAGGCGGATGGTGCCGAGGCGGGCGGTGCTGACTTGGGTGCCGTGTTGAGCGGCACGGCGGCTGAGCCGGAGACGGGCGCCGCGGCCGGTCGCGTGCCGTAGAGGCTGCCGGAGACCGGGGCGGCGGCGGGCTTTGCCGAGCTGCCATAGAGGCCACCGGAAACGGGGGCGGCGGCGGGCTTCGACGAGCCGCCGTAGACCGAGCCGGACACCGGGGCCGAGCTGGGCTTCGAGCCGTACACCGCGCCGGACGTCGGGGCCGCGCTGGGAGTCGACGCCGCTCCGGAGGTTGACGCCGCTCCAGAGGTCGGTGCCGTGCCGCCGGGGGCCGGGGCCGGGCCGGAGGTGGGGGTCGGGCTCGGGGTGGTTGCGGAGGCCGGGGCGGCCGGGGGCCAGAGGGCGCCCGGGCCCGGGGGCGGCGGCGGGCGGTAGCCCTGGTCGCCCTCCGGCTGGTCGCTGCGCGGCTGGTCGGCCCGGGGCTCGCTCCGGGGCGGGGAGCTGCTCGCCGAAGATCGCGCAGCCGCCGGCTTCGTGCCGTCGCTGCCCGATCCCGCCTGCTGCTCGTCCATGGGTCCTCCCGATCGCCGCCACGCGGTGCGCCGGCGCCAACTACCGGACGCCGGGCAAGCCGGTTGCCGGGCGCTGGTAACCACCGTGCCATATCAGTGCTCGTGAGCGCATCCGGCGTGGGCCGTCCGCGAGGCGCGTGTTACCCCCGCGAACGGCCGTGACCAGCGAGAAAGGATCTAGCTGGATTGTTTGGCCTCGGCCGACGCCTGGGCCGAGGCGGACGCCTCCGCGGAGGCCGAGCTCGCTGCCGACTCCGACGGGGTCTTCGTCGCCTCCGACGTCGGGGCGCTCTCCGTCGGAGCCTTGGTGGTCTCCTCCGGCGTCGGTGCCGCCGTGGTCGCCGATGTCGTCGGATCGGCGGTCGGCGACGGGTCCTCGCTCGGCGTGGTCGGGGACGGGTCCTCGCTCGGCTTCGTCGGCGTCGTCGTGCTCGGATCGGTCGACGGGGTGCTCGGCTTCGTCGGCGTGCTGGGCTTGGTGGGCGTGCTCGGCTTGGTGGGCTTGGTGGGGGTGCTCGGCTTCGTCGGCGTGCCCGGCTTGGTCGGCGACGTCGTCGGCTTCGGCGTGACCGGGGTGGTGGGGGTCGTCGGCCGGGTCGCCGGCGTGTGGTTGCTCGGCGTCTCCGGGTCGGGCGCGCCCAGGTTGGGGCCCTCGACGACGCCCTCGACCGAGCCGTAGATGCGGGTCGCGGCGAACAGGCGGGTCCAGCGCACGGGCGTGAGCCGGACGTCGAGACCGGTGCGCGGCGCCTCGACCATCATGCCCTCGCCGGCGTACATCGCGACGTGGTGGATGCCCGTCCAGCTGCTCGTCGAGCTGAAGAAGAGCAGGTCGCCGGGGAGCAGCGAGTAGCGGTCCACCGTCTTGGCGCGGGTCTGGTAGTACTGGTCGCGTGACACCCGGACCAGCGGGAAGCTGCCCGCCTGCGCCGACCGGTAGGCGTAGTACATGAGCCCGGAGCAGTCGAACTCGTTCGGGCCCTCCTCCGACCAGACGTAGGGGTCGCCGCGCTGGGCGAGAGCGATCTGCAGCGCCGCCAGCGCCCGGGGGTCGGCGCCCCGCCCGGCGGTCTCGCCCGCGAGGATGCCCTGGCCGATCGCGGCGTCCTGGGCCGCCTCCGCGGTGTCGGCCGCGTTGATGACGGCGGCGTTGTCCTGCTCGAGCTTCTGCTGGGCGGCCGTCTTGGTGTCGACGGCCTTCTGCTGGGTCGTCTGCGACTGGGTGAGCTGCGTCAGCTTGGCGCTGAGCGCCTGCTGGTCGGCGAGGGCCGCGGCGAGGGCGGCCTGGGCGATGCTGAGCTGACGGCTCGCCGCCTCCTGCGTGGCCGAGTCGCCGCGCTGGAGGCGCGCCAGGGAGTCGAGGTCCTGCAGGCCCGACCCGAGCGTGCCGGGCGGGAGCGCGGCGGCGTCGCGCACCGATGTCTTCGCCGCCTCCTTGACCTCGGTATGAGCCTGCGTCACGGCCGCGCGGGCGTCGATCGCCTTCTGGTCGGTGGTGGCGATCTGCGCCTGGGTGAGAGCGATGTCCTCCTGCAGCTTCGCCAGCTGCTCGCCGAGCGTGGCCAGCTCGGCCCGGCCCGCCTCGACCTTCCGGAGCACCGGGTCGGTCGGCAGGGTGGAGGTGACGGGGCTGATCGTCGTGGCGGCCGAGCTGCCGCCGGTCGCGCCCTGCTGCCCGGGCAGCGTGACGGCGCCCGGCAGAACCGGCCGGGAGCCGGTGTCGGGCACGGCGACGGGGACGCCGCCGGGCGACACCGGATCGGCGAGGGCCGGCATCGGGTTGAAGAGGGCGGCGATGGCCGCAGCCGCGGTAGCCGACAGCACGACCGGACGCCACCAGGGGCGTCCCCGCAGCGCCGAGGTGAACCGGTGCTGCCTCTTCATCGGCATGAGCTCCCGTCCGAGACCTGTGGCGCCGGGCGTTCCCGGCTCCCTAATGGTCTTACCGCAACACCTGCACCGCTGTCGATTGATGGAAGATGAAAGGACCCTGAGAATCGTGAGCCGGTTACGTGACCTGGGGCGGAGCGCCGAGTGACCTACGCCGCACCCGAGGCGGCACGGCTGGAACCTCACGCCGCGTCAGGACGTACGCTCGATCCACCGAAGCGATGCAGGGAGAGGGGGCTCGGGTGGACGCCGGACTGAAGCGTGAGCTGGAGGCCAAGGTCTATGCGGGTGAGCGGCTGACGCGCGAGGACGGCATCGCCCTCTACGAGTCCGACGACCTGGCATGGCTCGGCCGGCTGGCCCACCACAAGCGCACCGAGCTCAACGGCGACCGGGTGATGTTCAACGTCAACCGGCACCTCAACCTCACCAACGTCTGCTCCGCGAGCTGTGCCTACTGCTCCTTCCAGCGCAAGCCGGGGGAGAAGGACGCCTACACGATGCGCATCGAGGAGGCGGTGGCGAAGGCCAAGGAGATGGAGGACGAGCAGCTCACCGAGCTGCACATCGTCAACGGCCTGCACCCCTCCCTGCCCTGGCGCTACTACCCCAAGGTGCTGCGCGAGCTGAAGGCGGCGCTGCCCGGCGTCAAGCTCAAGTGCTTCACGGCGACCGAGGTGAAGTGGTTCGAGAAGATCAGCGGCCTGCCGGCGAGCGAGATCCTCGACGAGCTGATGGACGCCGGCCTGGAGTCGCTGACCGGCGGGGGCGCGGAGATCTTCGACTGGGAGGTCCGGCAGCACATCGTCGACCACGACACCCACTGGGAGGACTGGTCGAGGATCCACCGGCTGGCCCACGAGAAGGGCATGAAGACCCCGGCCACCATGCTCTACGGCCACATCGAGGAGCCGCGGCACCGCGTCGACCACGTCATGCGCCTGCGGGAGCTGCAGGACGAGACGGGCGGCTTCGCCGTGTTCATCCCGCTGCGCTACCAGCACGACTTCGTCGACTCGGCCGACGGCAAGATCCGCAACCGCCTCCAGGAGCGCACCACGATGGCGGCACCGGCCGAGTCGCTGAAGACGTTCGCGGTGTCCCGGCTGATGTTCGACAACGTCCCGCACCTCAAGTGCTTCTGGGTCATGCACGGCCTGTCCGTGGCGCAGCTCTCCCTCAACTTCGGCGCCGACGACCTCGACGGCTCGGTCGTCGAGTACAAGATCACTCACGACGCCGACTCCTACGGCACCCCGCACACCATGCACCGCGACGACCTCCTCGAGCTGATCACCGACGCGGGCTTCCAGCCGGTCGAGCGCAACACCCGCTACGAGGTCGTCCGGGAGTTCGACAAGCCGATCTCCCTCGCGGAGCGCCGCAGCGAGCCCCAGCGCGTCTGGGCCTGACCCCTCCAGCCCGTCGAGACTTCGCCCTTGCGCGCCCAGCCGGCCCGGGCAGCGGCGGCAGGGTGGGGCGGCGGCAAGGGCAGCAGGGTCGAGCAGTGGCAGGGGCGGCGGGCTCGGCTCGGGCAGCGGTGGCAGGGTCGGGCGGCGGCGGCGGGCAGCGGCGGCGGGACTTCGGGAGTGCGGCAGGGTCGGGCGGCGGCGGCAGGGCAGCGGCGGCGGGACTCGGGGAGTGCGGCGGGGCGGGTTCGGGCTGGTCGGCGGGTGTGGGCTGAAAGGGCGGGCTCGGCACGGCGTACCCTGTGGTTGTCATGGCGGAGACCGAGAGTGTGCGACGCCCGCGCCGGGATGCGGACGGGCGGCTGGCGACTGTCCAGGATCTGCTCGGGGTGGCGCTGGCCGGGCTGGCGTCCGGGCTCGTCATCCTGCTGATCTTCGAGGGCGTGATGGCTCTGATCCGCGCCTCGGAGTTCGGGGATGCGAGCGGCTGGATCGCCATCGTGCTGCCGGTGTGGCTGTTCACCGAGGAGTTTCGCGCGGCGGGCTACGGCGCCTATCGGATCATCGTGGCGGCGCTGGCGGCCGGCTTCGGGATCGCCGTCGGCATGACCCTGGCCGGGCTCGTGGCGCCGGCGTTCCCCGCGCTGGTCAGCGGCACGGTGGGGGCGCTCGGGCTGACCGTGGTCTACTGCCTGGTCTGGTTCTACGGCCTCCGATGGCTCAGTCATCGGGTCGGCTGACAGGAGTCTGGTGATGAATCCCGCCCTCAAGTACACGCTGGGCCGCTTCGGACTGTTCGTCGTGGTGTTCGCGCTGCTGCTGCCCGTGCCGCTGAACTTCCTGGTCAAGGCGATGATCGCGCTCGTCGCGTCGGCTGCCTTCTCGTACTTCCTGCTGGCGAAGTGGCGCAACGAGATGGCCGAGCAGCTCGGGTCGGCCGCCGAGCGCCGGTCCGCCGAGAAGGAGCGGCTGCGCGCCGCCCTCGCCGGGGACGAGGCGGCGGCCGCGGCGGGCGACCGCGTCACTCTCGCCGAGGACGGCCCCGTCACGCAGA